>DATAWX010000050.1:0-11963 GCA_036266995.1 Pseudonocardiaceae bacterium
GTCGGTCGGGTAGGTGGTACTCCTCGGCTATCAGGAGCCCGTTCTCACGCCCGGCGCGACACGCCACCGTGATCAAATCGCTACCCACCGTCACCTCAGGCCAACCCAACCAACATCATTTACCAACAGGCTCTTAGAGGAGTTCGCGGCCGCGGGTCTCGGGCAAGCCGAGGAGGGCAACGGCGGCGACTCCATAGGCGACCGCGCCGAGCACCATGGCGCCGCCCAGACCCCAGCTACCGGCGAGGAACCCGACCAAGGTGGGGAAAGCCCCTCCGAGGCCCCGGCCGACGCTATAGGTGAACCCCTGCCCGGTTCCGCGCTGCGCGGTCGGGTACAGCTCGGCGAGGAACGACCCGAACCCGCTGAAGATCGCCGAGGTGCACAGGCCGAGGGGGAACCCCAGGACCAGGACGGTGGTGTTCGCCCCGGTAGGAACGCGGGTGTAGGCGAGGATGAGAACCGCGGACAGCACGGCGAACAAGGCGAAGGTCCGTTTCCGGCCGAGCAGGTCGGTGAGGTAGCCGCCGGTGAGGTAGCCGACGAAAGCCCCCGCGATTTGCACCGCCAGCCAGGTCCCGGTGTCAACCACGGTCAGGTGCCGTTCAGTCCTGAGATATGTCGGTACCCAGGTGGCCACCGTGTAGTAGCCACCCTGAACACCGGTGGCCAGCAGCGCCGCAAAGAAGGTGGTCCGCCCCAGGCGTCGCCCGAAGATCACGCCGAACTCGCCGCGGTGCTCCTCGTGTTCCGTCTGTTCCGCCACGATCGGCGCATCGGTGACCCGCCTGCGGAGGTAGAACACGAGCAGCGCAGGCAGCGCCCCGGTCCAGAACAGCACCCGCCACGCGATCTGCGGACTGGCCAGGCTGAACACGACGGTGTAGACCACCACGGACAGTGCCCAACCCACCGCCCATGAGCTCTGGATGAACCCCACCGTCCGGCCTCGGTAGCGCAGTGAACAGTATTCGGCGACCAGAATCGCGCCCGCCGCCCACTCGCCACCGAAGCCGAGCCCCTGCAGCGCCCGGAGTACCAGCAGAGTGCCGAAGTTGGGTGCGAACCCGCACAGCACGGTGAACACCGCATAGGTGATGACGGTGAGCTGCAGCGTCCGGACCCGACCGATCCGGTCGATCAGGATGCCCGCCCCGACGCCACCCACCGCGGAGAACACCAAGGTGACCGTGCTCAGCAACCCGGCCTCACCTGTGGAGATTCCCAATGACGTCGCGATCGCGACAAGCCCCAAGGGCAGGATCTGGAAGTCGTAGGAGTCCAGCGCGTAGCCACCGAACGCGCCGACGAAGGCACGGCGACCGTCGGATCCCAGGGCCCGGAACCACGCGAACTGTCCACTGCTCATGGCGTCACCTCGCAGGGTGGTGGCTGAGTCAGGACCTTGCCGGCTTGGAGAACCGCAATCTCCCACTGGTGTAGCCTCCAGTAGACTAGAGGATTGTTGAACGATACGACAAGAGGAACGTTGCTTCATTCTTCGATTTGCGATTCACTGTTCGCGATCTCGTCCGTACTGGCACCGCTGGAGGCTGCCGTGAGCACCGCTGTCCCCGGATCCGTTCGGCAGCTACCCCTACCGGGCCGGGCGCTGGAGGCCGACCGCGCGCTACTCGCCCGCACCAGCACCGCGGAACGCGTCGCTGATGTGCTCCGGACTCGCATCGCCGAGGGGCTCTTTCCCCCGGGGGCCCGCTTGGCCGAGGACACCATCGGAAGCGGTCTCGGGGTGTCCCGCAACACCCTCCGCGAGGCATTCCAACTGCTGACCCATGAGCGGCTGCTCACCCACGAGCTCAACCGCGGGGTGTTCGTCCGAATGTTGACCATCGACGACGTCGCCGACCTCTACCGAGTGCGCAAGCTCGTCGAATGCGCGGCTGTCCGGGGTATCGACAGCCCCCCGCCCGGAGTGGAGAGGGTCGCGGATGCCGTGGTCGAGGGTGAGCGAGCCAAAAAACAGCTCGATTGGCAGGGATTGGGTACCGCGAACCTGCACTTCCATCAGGCTCTTACCGCCCTCGCCGGCAGTCCCCGGGTGGACGAGCTCATGCGGAGAATCCTCGCCGAACTCCGGTTGGTCTTCCACGTCATGGCCGACCCGCGCCGGTTCTACGAGCCGTACCTGGCGACCAACCGCGAGATCCTCGGGCGCATCGAGGTAGGCGACGGTTCCGGCGCGGAACAGTTGCTCGCCGCCTACCTGGACAAGGCGCAGGAGCAGCTTGTCGATGCCTACGCGCAGCGAACGACTGATGGCTGAACCCTCTGGGGCGTGTGCCGGAGTGGATGTGGGGGGCACGTTCACAGACGTTGTGGTACATGCTGCCGGTCACCGTCCCCGGGCAGTGAAAGTGCCCACCACCCCGGACAACCAAGCGGTGGGAGTGCAACGAGGTGTCGGGCAGGCGTGGCCGGATACAGCGTTGCGGCTGCTGCCGCACGGCACCACGACCGCCACCAACGCGGTATTGGAACGCACGCTGGCCCGGACGGTCCTGGTGACCACCGACGGGTTCGCCGATGTGCTCCAGATCGCCCGGCAGGACCGGCCCGCGCTCTACGATCTCACCGTCACCCGTCCCGAGCCGCTCGTGCCACACGAGCGAGTGGTGACCGTCGTGGAGCGGACCGGCCCGGACGGCGAGGCGATCATCGCGCTGACCGACGAGGAGATCGATCGGGTGGTGCGCCAAGTGCAGCTCCTGAAGCCGGAATCGGTGGCGGTGAGCCTGCTTTTTTCCTACGCCTGCGACAAGCACGAGCGGCAACTGTGCGACGCGTTGAGCCGACTGAAGGTGCCGATCACCCGATCCAGCGTGCTGCTGCCGGAGTTCCGCGAGTTCGAGCGGGCATCGACGTGCGTGCTCAACGCCGCCGTCGAGCCCCTGATGCGCCGGTACCTGTCCAATCTGACGGACCGGCTCCCCGACCCGACGATTACCGTGATGACCTCCGGCGGCGGCACCGCCGGCCTTGATTACGTGGCGGTTGCCCCGGTGCACACCTTGCTGTCCGGGCCTGCCGCGGGTGTCGTCGCGGCGGGTGCCGTGGCGCACTGCGCCGGCTTCGGCGACGCGATCGCCTTCGACATGGGCGGTACATCCACCGACGTGTGCCTGATCAGGAACGGCCAGCCGGACGTGTCGACGTCCGCGCAGATCGCTGGGTTGCCGTTTCGCACCCCGGCGGTCGGCATCCACACCGTGGGCGCGGGCGGCGGGTCGATCGCCTGGGTCGACACCGGCGGCGCGCTGCGGATCGGTCCGCGCTCAGCGGGTGCCGACCCCGGTCCAGCATGTTATGGACTCGGCGGCATCGAGCCGACGGTCACCGACGCGCACTGCGTGCTCGGCCACCTCGACCCGGATCGTGAACTCGGCGGGGGCTTGCGCCTGGACATCGATGCCGCCGCACGCGCCGTCGGTGCGCTACCGCAGGCCGCTGGTGGGGCGGCCGGGATCCTCGCTGTGGTACGCGCGACGATGGCGCGCGCCCTGCGCAAGGTCAGCACCGAGCGCGGTGTCGATCCGGCCGGGTTGGCGCTGGTCGCCTACGGTGGAGCCGGTCCGCTACATGCCACCGCGCTGGGTCGCGAACTCGGCTGCCGCGCAGTGGTGGTGCCGCCCGCACCGGGGGTGCTCAGCGCGCTGGGTCTGTTGCTCGCGCCGGCCCGCTACGAGGCATCGCGGACGGTGATGGCGGCGGCCGACGAGGACCTCAGCGACGCCTGGGCCGGGCTGGAAACGCAGGCTCGCGAGGAGCTGGCACACCAGGGCGTGGCAGGCGGGATCACGGTGTCCCGGATCGCCGATGCCCGCTACGCGGGCCAGTCCCACGAGCTGCGGATTGCGATGGAGGCCGACGCGGATCTGGCGCATCTGCTGCACCGCGCGCACCGGGAAGCTTACGGGTACGCGATGCCCGACGAGCGGGTGGTGGTCGTCACGATACGAGTGGTGGCGCGAGGTGAACCGATCCTGTCGCGGCCGCCGAGCGACTGGGACCTGGGCGAACCGGCGCCGGAGCGGTCCCGGGACGTCGGTGGCGCGGGCGCGGCGCGAGTGGTTTCCCGAGCGGCTCTGTCAGCCGGGGACGCGGTCCAGGGCCCGGCGTTGGTCGAGCAGCCGGACACCACCACGCTGCTGGCGAGCGGCGAGGTCGCCGTGGTCGACGACGCCGGAAATCTGGTGGTGTACCTGCATGGCTGACCGAGAACCGGTGACCGATGAGTTGCGCCGGCGGGCATGGTCTTAGCTGTCGACTACCGCGTACAACAGGCCGCACACCAGGAGGAACAGCATGCGCACGCTGATCGTCTCGGAGTTCGTCACGCTCGACGGAGTGATGCAGGCCCCGGGCGGAGAACCGACCCACCCGCACGCGGGCTGGACGATGGAGCATGGCGTCCCCGAGCTGTATGCCTACAAGCTCGACGAGGTTCGGGAGGCTGAGTCCCTGCTGCTAGGCAGGGTGACCTACGAGGGCTTCTCGTCCGCGTGGCCGCAGCGCGATGGCGAGTTCGCCGACAAGATGAACGGGATGCCCAAGCACGTCGCCACCACGACGCTCAGTGAGCTGGGCTGGAACGCCACCCCGCTGTCCGGCGACGTGCCGGCCGCCGTCACTGAGCTGAAGAAGGGCGACGGCGGCCCCATCCTCGTCGCCGGCAGCAGCACGCTCGTGCACACACTGTTCGCCAACGGGCTCGTCGACGAGCTGCGGCTGATGGTGTTCCCAGTGGCGATCGGCGGCGGGCTGCGGGTGTTCCCCGAGGACCGCGGCAAGATCGCGCTGGAGCTCACCGACCTGGTTCGCTATGACAGTGGAGTCCTGCTGCAGGTCTACCGGTCCGTGGCCGGTGCGACCTGACGGAACAGATGTCCTGGCACGCGGCGCGCAGCGCGGCGGCGAAGCGGCCCGGCGCGGTGAGGAACACGTCGTGTTCGCCGTCGATGTCATAGACCAGCGCTCCAGGCACCGCGGCGGCTAGTCCCCGTTGCCGAGCCGGCGATACCACCCGATCGTGCCGCGTGATGATCACGGCGGTCGGCACGTTCATCCCGCCGATCCAGTCGTGGGAGCTGAACGCATACACCGCAGACACCGCGGACACGGCGGTGAGCAGCGGGGTACGACGCATCTGGCCCAGCGCCCAGGCCCGGTCGGCCCGATCATGGGTCCGGTCGAGCAGGTGCGTGCCGATGAGATCGGCCCGTAGCCCAGCCATCCAGGGCATCGATCCGGCGCCGGCCATCACCGCCGGCATCATCAGCCCCGGCATCATCAGCCCCGGCATCATCAGCGTCGCCCAGCGCGCCCACTGCACACCCGCGATGCTCCGGGCGGTCGCGCACAGCACCAGCCCGGCGGTCAGCTGCGGATGCCGGCGCCAACACAGCTGCGCGATCAGACCACCCATCGAGTAACCGACCATGATGAGCCGCTCGACGCCCAGCACCGCGGCCAGCCCAGCGATGTCATCGGCGCACTGCTCCAGCCGGTAGGCCCCCGCGCAACCCAGCCCCTGCCCATGCCCGCGCTGATCAAAGGCCAGCACCCGGAACTGCTGGCACAGCACCGGAAACACCGCCGACCAGTTGAGTTCGGCGGTCATCGTGGCACCGTGTACGAGCATTAGGGTCGGCGCTCCCGGCGGCCCCGGGCAGTCCCAGACCACAGTGCGTCCCTGCCCAGGCAGCGTTACAACCCGCTCTACCGGCGAGCCCGCATCATTCATCGACTGCCGCCCTTCGCAACGGCGCCGACCCGTCGGCGATGCCGGAGACCTCGCCCCCGACCATAACTCGGGGATGAGATCGATCCCCAGCGCGGGCACCCAGGGTCCTGTGTCATCTCCCACCGGCCCTACGGGTGTCGACGGGCAGCTTGACCTCAGTCCAGGCCTGTCCGTAGGTGACATCGCCGGCACGGATCACCGAGCGCTCTTGGCTACGGTCACACCATGACCAGTGCTGTGCTGTCCGGGGTGGAACTGGAGGTGTTCCGGCACGCGCTGGCCGGGGTGGCCGAGGAGATGGGCGTCGCGCTGCGGCGCGCGGCGTACTCGCCGAACATCAAGGAACGCGCGGACTGCTCGGCGGCGGTGTTCGACCCGGACGGGAAAATGGTCGCCCAAGCCGAGCACATCCCGGTGCATCTGGGCGCCATGCCGGCCAGCGTCCGCGCGGTACTCGACACTTACGGGGCGCTGCAGCCCGGTCAGCAGGTCTGCGTCAACGACCCGTACCTGGGCGGGACTCACCTGCCGGATCTGACCATCGTCGCCGGGGTCTTCGCGGGCTCACCAGAACAGGACGCCGCGTTGCTCGGTTATGTGGCCAACCGCGCGCACCACGCCGACGTCGGCGGGGCGGCTCCGGGCTCCATGCCGGCCAACGCCACCGACATCGCGATGGAGGGGCTCCGGATCCCGCCCATCCTCATCGCCGACGCCGGCGGGGAACGTGACGATGTGGTGCGGCTGATCGCCGCGAACTCGCGGACACCCGGCGAGCGCCGGGGTGATCTGCGGGCACAGTTCGCGGCCAACCACGTCGGCGCCCGGCGGCTACGGGAGCTCGCCGACCGGATGGGGCCGGAGCGGCTGCGTGAGGCGATGGCAGCGGTGTGCGACTACTCCGACCGGCGGGTCCGGGCAGCTGTGCTGGAGATCCCGGACGGCTGCTACCGCTACGCCGATGTCCTGGAGATCGGTGCCGGGGTCACGATCCGCGCCGCGGTGACCGTCGCGGGCGACGAGGTGACCATCGACTTCGACGGCACCGATGCCCAGATTCCCGTGAACTGCAATGCGGTGTTCGCGGTGACGCTGTCGTCAGCGATGTTCGTGTTCCGGATGCTGACCGACCCGGATGCGCCCCCCAACGCCGGCTGCTACCGGTCGCTGCACGTGCATGCCCCGGAAGGCTCCGTCGTGCATGCGACGTTCCCCGCGCCGACGGCGGCCGGCAATGTCGAGACCAGCCAGCGGATCGTCGACGTCCTGCTCGGCGCGTTCGCCCAGGCGATTCCCGACCGGGTACCGGCGGCGAGCCAGGGAACGATGAACAACCTGCTCATCGGCGCCGGTGGCGACGGTAACTCTAACTTTGGGCCATTCAGCTACTACGAGACGCTGGGCGGCGGCGAGGGCGGCACGCCCAGCCGTCCCGGCATGTCCGGGGTGCACACCGGTATGACCAACACCCAGAACACCCCCGCCGAGGCGATGGAGCTGGACTACCCGCTGCGGGTGTGGCGCTACGAGCTGCGATCGTCCTCCGGCGGCGCCGGCCGGCATCCCGGTGGCGACGGCCTGATCCGGGAGGTCGAGGTGCTGGCCGACTGCACGCTGACGGTGCAGTCCGAACGCCGGGAACACCCGCCGTGGGGGCTCGGCGGTGGGCGCCCAGGGGCGGTGGGCCGCAACATCCTGCGCCGGGCCGACGGCACCGAGGTGGACCTACCCAGCAAGGGCACCTGGCAACTGCGCAGCGGCGACCGGATCGCTATCGAAACCCCGGGTGGCGGCGGCTGGGGCGCGGCACTATAGGTCGGGCGGTCGGTCTATTGGATGTGCACCGAAGCGGATACCTTTGGCTTCGCCGCCGACCGCGGTCAGCACGATGACGGCGATCAGCACCGGCACGATCGTGACGATCAGCGCGAAAGGATAACCGTGGCTGGCCGCGAGCCGCTGCTGGATCGGCAAGTTGAATGCCGCAATCAGGTTACCCAGCTGGTAGGTCACGCCGGGATAGAAGCCACGAATCGCATCCGGGCTCAGCTCAGTCAGATGCGCCGGGATCACCCCCCAGGCTCCTTGCACGCACACCTGCATCAGAAACGATCCGAGAGCCAGCCAGCCGACCGTGGTCGACAGAGCGAACAGTGGCGCGATCGGCAGCCCGAACGCGGCGGCAAGGATGATCGTACGGCGCCGGCCCAGCCGCTCGGAGTACCCGCCGAGTACAGCGCCACCGATGATCGCTCCGATGTTGTAGAGCACGGCGATGCCGATCGCGGTGTTCGCGCTCAGGTGCAGCCCTTGCCGGAGAAAGGTCGGGTAGATGTCCTGGGTGCCGTGCGACATCAGGTTGAAGGCGGTCATCAGTGCGACCAGATAACCGAAGCGGCGCAGCACCGCCGGGTTACGAAACACCTGCCCCGGGGTGGTCCGGCTCAGCCGGGCCCGATCCCGGGTCAGCCGCCACACCTCACTTTCGTCGACCTTGACCCGCACATACAGCGCGACCAACGCTGGTAGCAGGCTGAACGCGAACAGCCCGCGCCAACCGAACACCGGGTTGATCACCAGAAACGCCACGGCGGCCAGCAAGTACCCGACCGCGTAGCCCTCCTGCAACAGGCCCGAGAACAGACCACGTTTCTCTGCCGGGATCTTCTCCATCGCCAAAGCGGCGCCCAACCCCCACTCCCCACCCATCCCGATCCCATACAGTAGCCGCAACACCAGCAATATCGTGTAGTTCGGCGCGAAGGCACACAGGAAACCAACCACTGAGTAGAAACAGACGTCGACCATCAACGGCAACCGCCGGCCGACCGAGTCCGCCCACCGGCCGAATATCAGCGCCCCCACCGGACGCATCGCCAACGTGGCCGTGGTCACGAACGCCATCTTCGTCAACGACACACCAAAATCCGTGGCGATCTCGCTGTAGACCAACACCACAAGGAAGTAGTCGAACGCGTCCATCGTCCAGCCCAGAAACGCCGCCACAAACGCGTTGCGCTGATCCGCGGTCAAGCCCCGAGCCTGCTCGGCCAGCGTGCCAAACATGACCAACTCCTTAACAGCCGGGGTGGACCGCGTTGCGGTAGATGTTGGACGCAGCCCTCGAGGTGCGGCAAGCCCGGTCGGTGCGCGCTTCGGCCGGTAGCAGGCCGGGGCTCCCTGCCTTGGCAGGTGCGGGGTCGATGGGTCAAGATCGGGGTATGGTGCTCGACGCCCTGCGGGTACTTCCGCCGACTCCGATGCTCATCCTGGCGTTTCTGTGTCCAGCGTTGGAGGCGTCCACCATGCTCGGCGTGATCTTCCCCGGGGAGATCGCGATCTTGGTGGCCGGAGCCGCCGCGCAGGTGGGGACCTTGTCCCTGTGGGCGGTGATTCCGATCAGTGTGGCCGGCGCGGTCGTCGGCGACGCGGTGGGATTCGGCTTCGGTCGCCGCTACGGCGAGTGGTTACTACGGCGCCTGCCGGAGCGGCTGGTCAAGCCGGAGGCCGTGCGCGCGACCAATGAACTGCTACGCCGGCGCGGCCCGATCGTCGTGCTGATCGGCCGCATGACCGCCCTGTTGCGGGCGCTTGTTCCCGGCCTGGCGGGGATGAGTGGTTTGAGCTGGTGGAGGTTTCTACCCTACAACCTCCTCGGCGGGGTGCTTTGGGCAACCACGGTGGCCATCCTCGGATACCTCGCCGGCGCCAGCTTGGTCGTGGTGCAGGACCGGTTGGGCGTGGCCAGCAACGTGGTGCTCGGCGTATTGGCTGCCGTGGGCCTGGCAATGTGGCTGCGCGCCCACGTTCGGCGGCGTCAATCGAGACTCTGAGCAGGCAAGAAACCCACGTGGCGTAATTTGTGTAGTGCAAATGGGTGATCGTTGACCGAAAGATTGTTACCTGGCTATGATTCAAGTCACAGCTAGACAGACCTGTCTGTGCCCGTCTTTCAGCCGCCAGGTGGTCGGCACGACCATGATGAGGTGTCGGGCCGACATTTTGCGACAGGAAGGAGGCCATAGCGACCAGTGCAATCGCCGGTCTGCCTACTCAATCACTAGATTCGCCTAGTCACTCGACAGAGAGGAAATCATGACTGAATATGATCCGAGAACGGCCACTGGAATTCCCACAGAGAACGTCGGATCCTTGCCCCGTCCTTCCAAGCTGCAGGCCGCCTACGCGGCTTATGACGAGGGAAAGATCGACAAAGACGCACTGGAGGTTGAGCAGGACGCCGCAGTCCGCGATTCGATCGAACGCTTTGAAACCACCGGCTCGCCGATCATCTCCGATGGCGAGCAACGTTGGTCCAGCTTTGCCACTTACCCTATTACCGACACCTTGGCCGGCACCGGCCTCGCCGATAACCTGGGCCCGGGCGGCCAGTTCTTCGCGATCTTCGCGGATGGCCACGGGCGGCAGCTTCCACGCCTCACCGGCGGCCCCCTGCGGTACAAGACGTACGCGGCCGACACGCTGAAGAAGGCTATCGGATACGCGCACACGCCTATGAAGCAGGCCGTGATCGCACCTTCCATGCTGGCCCTACTGTACCCGCTCAAAGACGAGGTGCCCGGCTACTCCCGGGAGCAATTCGAGGAAGACCTCATCAACGAAGCCGAAAAAGACATCCGCGGCGTTTTCGCGGCCGGCGCCGCCCGGGTTTCTGTCGACTTCACCGAGGGCCGCCTCGCCACCAGGGAAGATCCACGCAACCCGTGGACAGGGGCTAGTCTGCTGCCGCACTTCATCGAGCTCAACAACCGCTTATTCGCGCGCTTCTCACCGGAGGAGCGGGCGAAGATCGGAATTCACACCTGTCCCGGCGGGGACCGCGACTCGGTACACAGTGCCGATGTGCCCTACAACAACCTGCTCCCGAGCATGTTCCAGATGAACGCCGGTTACTTCCTGATCCAGCTGGCGAGCGAACGCGAGAAGGACCCGGTATACGAGTCCATCGGGAAGCACCTGCGCGATGACGCGAACGGTGTGACGCAAATGGCCTACATCGGTGTGATCAACCCGTTGAACCCCCGCATCGAGAGCGCAGAAGAGGTTCGCGATGCTCTGGTGAGGGCGTCGAACTTCATCCCGAAGGAAAGGATAGGAGCCACCGATGACTGCGGCTTCTCGCCGTTCAGCATTGATGAGAAGCCAAACCACGGCTCGCCTGACTACGCTCGCGACGTAGCCTTCCAGAAGATCACGAACCGGGTCGAGGGAACCAAGATGGCCGCGGAGAAGCTCGGCGTCAGCTGAGTTCGCCGCCGCACTAGGTTAGCTCGACGATCTACCACAACGGCCCGGCCGCTCACCATGAGCGGCCGGGCCGTCGCGCATTCGCCGCGTCCTGGGGGTAGCCGTCGGTGCGGCCGGCCGTGCATCTAGGATCTCTGACGGAGGCGTATGGGTGCCTGGTGGCCCCCGCGGTCTTCAACACCGGCGTGGTCGAGTAACTCGACCAGGCGGGTTCGATTCCCGTCCGCCTCCGCAATCAGCTCATTGAAACTGAAAGGGACTGACAAGATGGGCCGGGCATATGTCAGTCTCATTCAGTCCAACTACGGGCGCAGCAGGCACGGCAACTTTGAGGCAGTCATCGCGCATGGCACTGAACTACGGCATTTGTTCAGGGACAACTCCCGTAACGACTTTGGGCCCTGGGTTCGCGGACCACGCATTACTGGTGATCACGACAACGTCACCGGAGCCGGCTGCATCATCCAATCCGACTTCGGCGCCGGACCACACCGAAACTCCGAGGCCGTCGTCCCGCTACACCTCAACGACGGTGCGATAGAGCTGCGCCATTTCTTCCATGACAACCGCGACGTCTGCCTGCCCTGGACCAAGACCCAGTTCATCACGCAGTCGTGCGCCGGCCTGGGCGGAATCATCCAGTCCAGTTTCGACTCAGGTACGCACGGCAATTTCGAGGTCCTCGTCGAGGAGCGCCGGGGCGCAGTGGTGCACTATTGGCATCCGAACCTCCACGTCGAGGAGTCCTGGATACGAACTGATTGCTTCGACACCTTTAACCGCATCCTCAGCTGTAGCTATTCAGCCGCCCCCGAGGTCGGTGTCAGGCTTGATGTGGCCGGTAGGTCGTTCGGCCGGTGTGTCGGCTTGATCTTGCGGGTGTTGTTGTGATCATGGGCTGGTGTCCGAGCCGGTGCCGTCCTCTGTGGAGGAG
>DATAWX010000051.1:0-2652 GCA_036266995.1 Pseudonocardiaceae bacterium
CGGGTGTCCACGCGCAGGGGCGAAGCTCATCAACGAATAACTCGGTCGCCGCATGACACACATACCTGCAGCTCACCAGCCACGACCGAGTTCTTAAACCCCACAGGCACCAACGTAAAGCCTGAGGCCAACACCGAGTTCCTCTGTCAAAGTCGACCCGCTGTGGTTTCGAGTTCTTCGTCGACGATCCCTGCTCGTACTGAACGTGCGGAGTCGCCTGCAGCGAAAGCGCAGCAGGGGGCCGCTTGAGCGACCAGCGCGACGTCCGGGCGTCACCACAACACGCGAACAGTGCCAGCGCGTCGAGCGACCGTAGCGCCAGTCGCGAACTCTCGCGGCCGGATCGGCCAACACGGAAAGCGGCTATCCGACGAGCGCTGCCTGACGGGCATCTCGGGGTACGCGGTGCCAGCCAGGTCCAACGGCCGGGCGAGATTCTTGATAACGTTAGTGCAATGGCGTCGCCACGGCTTAGCCTCGATTCCCGGTAGCCGAGTCTGAGCCTCCCGCCTGCTCCGTGCGCTGTCCATGATCTGTGTAACCGCTGGTGAGGGCGCTGGCCGCGACACGAGGACTGATTACTTCAACAGAACTTCTGGAACCACAACCCGGCCGTTGTGCAAGTTGTATCCGCCGATACTGTGAATGCTCCGGCCAGTACTTGCTGCTTATCAGGCCGTTGGGCTGCAGTTTCCCGGCGTGTCGAGTGTTCACCCACCGCCGGACCGTCCGTCGCGGCTCTATGATTCGACCGTGCCAGTGCTGGAGATACATTGAGGTCCGGGGCGGAGTTCTTCCTCAAGCCCGGCAGCTCCACGCAACGCCGGTACGAGGCGCTGCGCGCCTACTTCGTCCAGGAGATGCCCGCTGCGGAGGTAGCCGACCGGTTCGGCTATTCCACCGCCTCGGTGCACCAGATGGCTACCCTGCTGCGCACTGGGAAGATGACTCTGTTCACCGACCCGAAGCCCGGGCCGAAAGGCCCGCGCAAGGCCACCGGCGAGCTGCGCGAGCGAGTGCTGCTGTTACGCGCCGCCGAGCACAGCATCAGCGAGATCGCCGCGGCGCTGTCCGCGGCCGGGCTGCCGGTGTCCGCGCAGACGGTGTGGCAGATCCTGTCCGCCGAAGGGCTGCCGCGGCTGGGCCGCCGCGACGAGACCCGCCGGGGCAGCCCCAGCAGGTTGGACCCGATCAAGGCCGCCGCGCTACCGGATTGGCCCACCAGCCAGGTATTGCCGTGTGACCACGCCGGGCTGCTGCTGTTGTTCCCCGCGATGGCCCAGTTGGGGCTGTCCGAGCTGGTCGGCGGCTGCGGCTACCCCTCGACCACCGCGCTGACGTCCTGGCAGTCAATCGGGACCCTGCTGCTGGCCAAATGCGCCCGCCGCCCGCGGGTCCACCACCTCGGGTCACTGTCCGACGACGCCGGGCTGGCCGCCACCCTCGGGCTGACCGCGCTGCCCAAGGCCACCCACCTGGGCTCCTACTCCTACCGGGTGCGCCGCGAATCCAACCAGAACCTGCTCACCGGGCTGGTCCGCAAGCTGCGCGAGCTCGGGCTCGCGACCGGGCAGGCCGGGTTCAACTGCGACTTCCACGCCATCCGCCACCACGGCGATGACGCTGTCCTGGAGAAGCACTACGTGCCCACTCGCTCCCAGCGCACCCGCGCGGTGCTGACCTTCTTCGCCCAGGACCACACCAGCACCGAGATGGTCTACGCCAACGCCGATATCACCAAGACCGAGCAGGCCCGCGAGATCATCGCCTTCGCCGACTACTGGCAACACACCACCGGCACCGACCCCGGCCTGCTTGTGTTCGACTCCCAGCTCACCAACTATCGGGTGCTCAACGAACTCACCGCCCGCGGCATCACCTGGCTGACCCTGCGCCAACGCGGCCACACCGAACTCTCCCGCCTCGCCGCGCTGCCCGCCTCCGCCTGGCACTACGCCACCATCGACCGAGCCGGCCGCTACCGCCGCCCCCAGATGCACGAAGACATGACCAACCTCAAAGGCATCGACGCGAAAGTCCGCCAGATCGCCGTGCGCAACATCGGCCACGACCAACCCACCCTGCTGATCACCAACGAGCTGACCACCACCACCAAGGCCCTCTTCGCCCGCTACGCCGAACGGATGATCATCGAGAACGAGCTCGACGCCTACATCGGCGGGTTCCACCTCAACGCCCTCTCCAGCGGTATCCCCCTCAATGTCGACCTCGACACCACCCTCACCGTGCTCGCCGGCAACCTCTACCGCCTCTTCGCACGCACCATGCCCCGCTACGCCGCCGTCACCCCCGACACCCTCTGGCGGCACTTCCTCGACACCGGCGGCACCCTGCACATCACCGAGAACACCGTGACCTGCGCGCTCAACCTCCGCAGCCACCACCCCGTCCTCATCGACGCCGGCTTCGCCGATCTCAAGACCCCCATCCCCTGGTGGAACGGACGCACCCTCCGCTACCGCTTCCCACCCCGCTGATCCCCCATCAGAAACCTCAACTCAACTTCCGCACCGGGAATCGAGGTTAGTGACGATCAGCCCGCTCGCGCCCAGCACGATCCCGGTTCCCGCGCCCTCCGCACCTGGGAACCGGGAGTACACATCGACGACCCCGCGCTCGGCGCCGGACCAC
>DATAWX010000052.1:0-31986 GCA_036266995.1 Pseudonocardiaceae bacterium
CGGTTCGGTGACGGTGCGGTCGGTGGCCGAGATGATTCCGTCGGTGACGCTGCCGGTCAGCCCGAGCGGGTTGCCCATGGCCAGCACGATGTCGCCGGCCTGCAGTTTCGACGAATCGCCGAGGTGCGCCGGATGCAACGACGATGGTGGCGCGTCGAGTTTGATGACGGCGAGGTCGTCCGGCGGGTAGGCGCCGACCAGTGTGGCTGGGATGGCTTTCGGGTTGTCGGCCAGCCGCACCTGGAACTTACTCGCCTGCCCGACCACGTGGGCGTTGGTGACGATGTCGCCCGTGGTGTCGAAGACGATACCGGAGCCGAGAGAGCGGTCGCTGGTGATCTGCACGACCGAGGGCAGCACCTTGGCTACCACGCTGACGTAGGCCTGCTCCAGCGCAGGTGCATTAGCCGGCACGGACGGCGTACTGGACGAGGTCTGGGTCGTGATAGCGCCGCCGGCGGCGCATCCAGCCGCGGCGAGTACCGCGGCGGTCAGTGCGGTGGCCAGCGCGGGACGGCACAGGTTCATCGTCGGCTCCCGGCGACTGATCGGGTGCGGCCGACCAGGGTCGCGGGGTTGTCGGCCATGGCGGCGCCGCTGGCCATCCGCTGCGCCAGCCGGGAGGCCAGGGCCATGATCGTCAGGGCGGGGTTCGCGGCGCCCTGGGTGGGACACACTGATCCGTCGGCGAGGAACAGGTTGGGTACCGCCCAGGCACGCTGGTTGGCGTTGACGACGCTGTGTTCGGGCGAGCTGCCCATCCGGGCCCCACCGATGAGGTGCGCGAAGCGTTGGATGGTGAGCATGTCCTGGGCGTCGGCGGCGTGCAGGATGTCAGTGATGACCTTTTTCGAGTAGGCCATGTTGGCTTTATCGTTGTCGGACAGGGTGTAGTCCATCCGGGCGATGGGCTGACCGTAGGGATCGGTCTCGTCGGCCAGAGTGATCCGGTTGTCCGGATGCGGGAGCAGCTCGTTGAGCACCCCGATGGTGGCCCAATGGTTGTAGTCGCGCATGTACTCGCGCAGCGCGGCGCCCCAGTGCCCGCCGGCCAGCACATGTTCGGCCCAGCCGATGGGCAGCGGGGACACCGTCTGGATGGAGAATCCGCGGGCGAAACCGCGATCCGGGTCGGTCTCGTAGAACTGCTCGCTGGAGATTTCCGGTGGTGGTGCCTTGTACATCCGCAGCTCGTGGGGCCACCGCCCGGCGGACTGGGTGGCGCCTTGCACCATGACGTAGCGGCCGACTTGATCAGTGTCGTTGCCCAGCCCGTGGGGGAACCGGCGGCTGACCGAGGCGAGCAGCAGCCGAGGGGTCTCGATCGAGTACCCGGCGATCGCGACGTACTGGGCGCGCTGCAGGCGGTGTGTGCCAGCGGACTCGGTGGCGTACACCACGCCGCGGGCTCGTCCGGAGTCCTGCTCGATATCCACCTGCAGCGCCATGCAGTCCGCGCGCACCTCCACCCCGTGGGCCAGCGCGTCGGGCAGGTGGGTGACATAGGGGCTGGCCTTGGCGTTGACCTTGCAACCCTGCAGGCAGTAGCCGCGGTAGATGCAGTGCGGGCGGTTGCCGAAGGTGCCGTTGACGATCCCGACCGGGCCGACCCGCATCTCGATGCCGCACCGCAGGGCACCCTCACGGAGTTTGTCGGCGGCGCCGGAGACCGGGTGCGGGGAGAACGGGTAGCGGTGCGGGTATCCCCAGGGCCAGTCCTGCCCGGCCACCGGCAGCTCGGCTTCGACCTGCTCGTAGTGCGGGCGCAGGTCTTCGTAGCCGATCGGCCAGTCCGCGCCCACACCGTCGTCGGTGAAGGTCGACAGATCACTGGGATGAAACCGGGGCGTGTAGCCGGCGTAGTGGACCATCGAACCGCCGACCCCGCGCCCGGAGTTGTTCTTCCCGAGCTCGATCGGGTCGGCCCCGCCGATGATCCGCTTCTGGGTCCAATACAGCGGGTGGCTGCCGGCCTCGTCGGACACCCAGTCCTCATCGGGGTGCCAGAACGGGCCCGCCTCGATGATCACCACCCGCCAACCACGGCGGGCCAGCCGCTGGGCCAGCACCGATCCACCCGCGCCGGCCCCGACGATGACCAGGTCGACCTCGTCGTCATCCTGGTATCGAGCCATGGTGGCCTCGCCCGGCAGATCCCGGGAGTGCACGTCGAGCAGGTATCGGGAGTCGTTGTCCCGAGGCCCGATCGCACCTTTGAGGATGCCCCGCCAGAACGTCCCCATCAGCGCTGTTCCCAGTCCTGCACGATCTGTACCGGGTCCTCTCCGGTGGCGCCGGGTTTCTCGAAGGGCTCCCGCACCCCGACGGCACCGCCGGGACCACCCAGGCGCATGAACCCGCGGGGGTAGGCCGGACCGCCGAAGCCGATCTCGTTCCACGCCCACGGGTGGGAGTAGAACGCGGCCAACGCCGCCCGCATCACCACCGTCCAGGCCCGGGTGACGTTGAGCTCATCCCACGCCCCGCCGACCAGCCGGCCCCGGGCGAACTGCGACACGATCGCTTCGCGCTGGGCCTCGGTGGCGCTGGTGAAGCTGGTCTGGTAGCCACGGGTGGCGGTGTGGTCCAGTCCGGCCAGCACCAACCGCCAGGTGTCGCGGTCATCGGGCATGTCGGCGTACTGGTAGCCATCCAGGCGGCCGTCAGCGAGCTTGGCGTCGACCATCTCGGCGACCGGGACCCGGGGCTCGCGGTCCTGGGCCAGCACGGTGTCGCACAACGCCCGCAGGATGGGCTCCTCGTCGGTAGTGAAGAACCGCAGCGGCCCGGGAGGTTCCAGCCGGGCCAGCACCACCTTCTTAGTGGCACCGTCCCAGGTCCCGGCGGCGTCGAGGACGTCGAAGTCGGGGTAGCGCCCGATCATCTGTGGGGTGGTGCCGCGCCGCTGGCGGGGCAGCCACGACGGGTGCGGCGGTTGCTTGCCGGGCCGGCGGTTGGGTAAGTGGTCGGGTCGCGAGACGTCGGGCACGGTTCAGCGCTCCCGGCGCAGCAGCGCGGCGAGCAGGCCCATCCCGCCGACCATCGCCATCAACCCCGGTGCGGAGATCGGTGGGCCCATCGGCAAGTTGTAGGAGTACCCCCGCCAGCCACCCGGTTTGCGGGCCACCCCGCGAGCGTGGAAGTACTCCCCGAGTAGCCCGTTCGCGGCATAAGCTGCCGCAGTCACCGGCAGCGCCGTCTTCGCCCACCGCTTGGAGAACACCCCACCGATCCCGGCCGCGACCAGCGGTGGGGTCAGCGCAACCGGGGTCCACATCCACTTGTTGCCGAAGCTGGCCTTGTAGTGCTCCAGGTACACCTCCGCGCCGGTCACCAGCGCGGACACTGCGGTCAGCCCGGATAAGGAGCGTTCGAACCGGCCATGTTCGACGTTGGAGACCATCCGGTCGAGCACGTGCTCGGCACCGGCCACCGAACCATCCTCAGCGGTAGTTGACGAACCACTAGATCGGACCGCGAGCAGGCCGATCAACGCGGCGGCGGCAGCGGCACCCAGCGAGCCGAGCAGTCTCTCGTGCTGGGAGGCCCACAGCTGGTAGCTGCGCGAGGTCGACTTGTCGTCGAAGATGCCGTGCGCCCCGAAGTCGCGACCGCCCGGCCCGTCGGCGGGTTCCCACAGGTTGGTGGCAGCGTCGGGGTCTCGGGGCGCCTCGGTCTGCTGCGAGGAGTACCCGGTCCGACCCAGATAGCGGTCCAGCAGGCCCGCGGCGACCTTGTTGCCGATCAACGTGCCCGCCGTGCTGCCACCGACCCAGTACTCCCGGCGCTGGGGATGGTCCGCGGCGAAGACCACCGCCTGGGCGGCGACCTCAGGTTGGTAGATCGGTGGCACCGGCTGGGCCTGGCGGGGCAGCCGGGAGAGCACCCAGGAGAACTGCGGGGTGTTCACCGCCGGCATCTGCACCATCGTCACGCGCACGTTGCTGTTGTCGTGGCGCAGCTCGCAGCGCAGCGAATCGTGGAAACCCGCGATGGCGTGCTTGGCGCCGCAGTACGCCGACTGCAGCGGGATGCCACGGTAGGCCAACGCCGACCCCACCTGCACGACCACCCCGCGATCGCGCGGGAGCATCCGATCCAGCGCCGCGCGGGTCGCGTAGACATACCCGAGGTAGCTGACCTCGGTGACCCGCTTGTACTCCTCGGGTTCGATCTCCATGAACGGAGCGAACACCGAGGTGAAGGCCACGTTGACCCACACATCGATCGGCCCGAGCTCCTGCTCCACCTGCTGCGCGGCCGCCTCAACCTGTTTGTGGTCGGCGGTGTCCACCGGGATCATCAGCGCGGTCCCCCCTGCGGCCGCGACGTCCTCGGCCGCGCCGTGTAGGCCCAGCTCGCCGCGGGCCAGCAGCGCCACCTTCGCGCCCCGGGCGCCGAAGGCCCGCGCGACGGCTCGCCCGATGCCACCGCTGGCGCCGGTCACCACCACGACCTGCTCGGCTGGTCCGCTCATACCGGACACCTCTCCTTCACGTCGAGTTCCGTTCGTGGCAGGCGGTGGCGCCGATCTGGTAGCGCGAGGCGACCTCGCGCCGCAGGCGCAACCCGTTGCCCGGCGCCGTGGGATCCGGACGCAGGGCGCCGCCGGTGGGGTCCAGGGCACCGTCGAAGAACATCTGCTCGATCCGGACGTGATCGTGGAACCACTCCAGATGCCGCAGATTGGGCGTGGCCGCCGCGGCGTGGACGTGCAGGTGCGGCGCGCAATGCCCGGAGATCTCCAGGTGATACGCCGCCGCGACGGCGGCGACCCGCAACCATTCGGTGATCCCGCCGCACCGGGACACGTCGGCCTGCAGACAGTCCACCGCACCCGCGGCGCACATCCGGCGGAAATAGGTCAGGTCATAGCCGTACTCGCCAGCGGTGACATCCGGCAGTACAGCGTCGCGGACCTCGCGCAGACCGGCCAGATCATCGGAGGAGACCGGTTCCTCCAACCACCGGATGTCGCAGTCAGCGGCGGCCCGGATCACCCGGATGGCCTGCTTACGGTCGTAGCCACCGTTGGCGTCGACGAACAACTCCACGTCGGGCCCGACCTCGTCGCGCGCCTGCGCCATCCGTTCGAGGTCTCGGGCGACCTCGGTGCCCCAGGATTCCCCGATCTTGATCTTCACTCGGGGGATGTGCTGCCCGTAGACCCACTCCGCGAGCTGCTTGCGCAGCTGCGCCTCGCGGTAGGAGGTGAACCCGCCACTGCCGTACACCGGCACCTCGTCGCGGACCCCGCCGAGCAGCCGGTGCAGCGGTAGCCCGAGTAGCCGGGCTTTGAGGTCCCACAGCGCGACGTCCACCGCAGAGATCGCGTAGCCGACCGTCCCGGGGCGCCCGGCGTTGCGGACCGCCTTGACCATGCCATCGAACGCGCCGCCGACGTCGAGGGCATCGCCGCCCAGCACGACGTCGGCGAGCTGATCGCTGACAACCCGCGCGCAGGCAGGTGGGCCGTAGGTCCAGCCAGTCCCGCAGACCTCGCCGCTGCGGACCTCGACGAGCACCATCGTGGTGGAGCCCCACGTCAGGGTTCCATCTGCCTCCGGTGCATCGGTCGGGACGGTGTAGACCGTCACCGCAACTGAGTCGATCGGCGCGGTGATCACGGCGCTCCCTCGGCGTCGGTCCGGGTCGGCGCCGGATCGCGCCGGATCCACCGCGGACCCTCGAGGGTCTCCGCGCCCAGCCACATCAGCAACGCCAGATTCAGTGCCATGAAGATGAGGTGCAGCACGCTGTCGCCCGGGTCGAAGCCCAACGGGCCGGGGTCGGATTTGGCCGAGGCCACCGTGCCGAACAGGAACAACAACATGAAGCCGACCGCCCCCGCCCCGGTGACCATCAGCGCGCTGCGGCGCCACCGCGCCGCGAGCGCGGCCAGCACACCGAATCCGAGCAGGACACCGCTGTGCATCGTCGTCAACGCCAGCACCAGGACCGGAGCGCCCGCCGGGCCGGCGTCCGGGTACACCACCTCGGCGATCAGACCCCAGACGCCCAAGGCGGTCAGCACCGCGCCCTCGGCGAGCAGCACCACCCGGCCGGTCCGGAAGTACCACGGGCTGCGGCTGACCGGAATCAGCGCTGATTCCGTGCCCCAGAACGGGCTCTTGGTCGTGGTGAGGCTCATCGCGCACTGCGATGTGGCAGGAACTCCTGGAGCTTGGTCTTCACACCCTGCTTGATCACTCCCCAGCGGTCCTCGTCGCCAGCCAGCAGCGCTTTGGCCGCGTCGGTCATCTGCTCGAAGGTGGC
This sequence comes from Pseudonocardiaceae bacterium, assembly GCA_036266995.1. Classification (GTDB taxonomy): domain Bacteria; phylum Actinomycetota; class Actinomycetes; order Mycobacteriales; family Pseudonocardiaceae. The sequence goes on from DATAWX010000052.1 coordinate 6,277, forward strand.
GTGTGGTGGTATCGGGGGCACGTTCGGGTCACAGCGCACGTCGAGCAGCGTCGGCACCGTGGCGCCCAGCGCGCGGTCCCAGGCCGGGGCGATATCGTCGGGCTTGTCCACCGCGATGGCCTGCAATCCCAGACTTGCGGCGAAGCCGGCGTAATCAACATCGGGCAGGCTCTGCGACTCCACGAACTTCGGAGCGCCGGCCATCGCGCGCATCTCCCAAGTGACCTGGTTCAGGTCGTCGTTGTGCAACACGGCGATGATCAGCCTCGGGTCCGACCACTGCTCCCAGTACCGCTTAATGGTGATCAACTCGGCGAGGCCGTTCATCTGCATCGCGCCGTCCCCGGCGAACACGATCACCGGCCGGTGCGGACGACCGAATTTCGCCCCGATCCCGTAAGGCACTCCCGGGCCCATCGTGGCCAGATTTCCCGACAACGAGCCGCGCATCTCGCCGCGGAAACGCAGTTGCCGGGCGTACCAGTTCGCCGATGAACCCGAATCGGCGCAGACGATCGTATCGTCGGGTAGCCGGGGGCTCAGCTCGGAAAACAGCTGCATCGGGTTGATCGGATCGGCCTCGACGCCGGCCTCCATCGCCATGGTCTCCCACCAGCGGGCCACATCGGCCTCAATGCTGTCGCGCCAGGACCGATCGTCCTTGGCGACCAGCAGCGGCGCCAGCGCGCGCAGCGTCGCCGCCGCGTCACCGACGAGGTTCACCTCATACGGGTAGCGCATCCCGATCATGCCCGGGTCGAGGTCGATCTGCACCGCCCGGGCCTGGTCGAACTCGGGCATGAACTGGGTATAGGGAAAGCTCGACCCGACCGTGAGCAAGGTGTCAGCCGCGCGCATCATCTCGTAACTCGGCCGCGTGCCGAGCAGTCCGATCGACCCGGTCACATACGGCAGCTCATCGGAGAGCACGTCCTTGCCCAGCAGCGCCTTGGCCACCCCCGCGCCGAGCAGGTCCGCGACCCGCTGCAGTTCGGTGGCGGCGCCGCGGGCCCCGGAACCGGCCAGGATCGCGACCTTGCGGCCGGCGTTGAGGATCTCCGCGGCCTGGCGCAGCGCGTCCGGGTCAGCAGCCAGCTCGGGCCAGCGGACACCCAGACTGGAGGGCACCATCTTAAACGCGTGAGTTGGTGGGGAGTACTCGAGCTCCTGTACGTCGGCCGGCAGAATGATCGCGGTGGGGGCCCGCCGGGCCAGCGCGGTCCGGATTGCCCGGTCCAGCACGTTGGGCAGTTGCTCGGGCACGGTGACCATCTGCAGGTAGTCGCTGGCCACATCCTTAAACAAGCTCAGTAGGTCAACTTCCTGCTGATACGAGCCGCCCATCGCGCTGCGATTGGTCTGCCCGACGATCGCCACCACCGGCACGTGATCGAGCTTGGCGTCATACAGGCCGTTGAGCAGGTGAATCGCTCCCGGCCCCGACGTCGCCGCACACACCCCGAGCCGCCCGGTGAACTTCGCGTATCCGACTGCCTCGAATGCCGCCATCTCCTCGTGCCGGGACTGCACGAACTGCGGTCGGTTGCCGGCGCGACCCCATGCGGCCAGCAACCCATTGATCCCGTCGCCGGGATAGGCGAACACCGTGTCCACCTCCCACTCCCGCAGGCGGCCCAGCAGGTGATCGGCAACAGTCGATGTGGCCACGGTCTCTCCCTTGACATCCCCGGACCCGCCCACGCTGGGCCCCCGTTAGCTCTGGCGTTCCCCACCCTCGCGGGCCTATGCACAGCTTTTTCGTGGCCGACGTCACAGCCAGCCCGTTACTAGCCGCCTACCGGACGGGCGCAGTGGTGGCCTGGCGGCACATGGCATCACCGCGCCGCCACCCAGACCCCCACCCGGCCTCCCCAAAGCCACCAAGGGTCACGGAGAAGATAAGCGATCGGACTGCGAACAGCTCCCGCGATAACCGACTTTCTCGACCGGGCACTCAATCGCAACTGTTCATGCGCTTCTGTAAGAAGGTCAGCGTTTTGGTGAGCACTCGAGAAACGTACATCTGGGAGAGGCCGACTTGTTCGGCGATTTGAGCCTGTGTCAACTCACGGAAGAACCGCAACGCGAGGATGGTGCGGTCCCGGGCGGCAAGACCAGCCAGGAGCGGGCGCAGCGCCTCGCGGTCATCGATGAGATCCAGCTCAGCGTTCCGGACGCCGAGAAACTCGCTCAGAGTCCCTGCGCCCTCCCCGGTGCCGAACATTTCATCGATAGACACGCTTCGATAGGCTTCCCCGGCCTGCAGTCCTTCGATCACCTTCGGGGTCGGCAACCCCAGCCGGTCAGCGATTTCGCTAGGTCGGGGAGGCCGACCCAGTTGCTGGGATAACTCCGCCCGCGTGCCTCTGATCGCCAGGTGCAGGTCTTTCATCCGGCGCGGGACCCGTGTCGACCAGCCGTGGTCGCGGAAATACCGGCGTAGTTCGCCGGTCATGGTCGGCACCGCGAAGGACAGGAAACTCGAACCCCGGGCGGGATCGAACCGGTCCACGGCCTTGATCAGCCCCACGGTGGCGACCTGGATCAGGTCATCCAGCGGCTCACCGCGGCCGGCGAACCGGCGGGCGAGGTGCTCGGCCACCGGCAGATAACCACTGATCAACCGATCACGTAGCCGCTGCCGCTCAGGGTCCTCGGCAGCAAGCTCGGCGTAGCGGCGCTGCACCGGAATGAAGTGCGCGTACTCGTCGGGTTCGGTCTCGCTTGAGGACACGGGCGAAGTCACGGCCGGTGGAAGGTCGGCAGGCGTCGCGTCCAATATCGATCCTAACATGATATTATCATAACAAGATATTATCTTGTTAGACGGTGCATCAGACGTGTCACCGCTCACACGTCGCCCTGACGAGGGAGCTCTGCAACGAAATGCACGAACTACGTTCGCCGACCTTCTTGTCCGCCCCGTCGACTCCGCTGCGCTGCGCGACTCATTACTATGTCGCCCTTGCCGGATCGGCAGGGTGCATGGGCGATCTCACCCGGTCGCGACAAGGAGTGGGCGATTAGTCAGACGGGGGAACACCGAGATCGGGCAGCGAGTTGTCTTGTTCTAAGATCGTGCCCCGCGCGGGGCGACGACTGTAGTCCTGCCCGGTCGGGTACGCCTACACATCGGGTTGATTGGATCTGCTCCGGCGAAGACCGTCGGGGGACGTGGCTTGGCGCGGAAGTCCCGCGATCACTGCGTCCGCCGTCGAGTCAAGGGTAAACAGCTGATCCAGACCCGTGAATCGCACCGCGTGGCGTACCGCGTCGTGCTCGGCTCTGGCGAGGTGTATCTCGGTTCCGTTGACGTCGGCCCGCTGGTGCAGCATGCGGAGAACCGCCAGGGCGCCCGGATCCATCGCGGTGACCTCGCCTAAGTCGACCACGACGTGCGGCGCTCGGCCGATCTGGTGGCCAACACGGCTGGCGAACACAGCAGCGGTCAGCCTGTTCACGGTGCCACTGACCCGCACGATCACCACCTCGGGGATCGGCGCGTGTACCCGCAGCTCCAAATCCGGAACCATCTACCCACCTCCGAGACGCCAACCACCCATCGGACGACCGTCGGGGTCGGCACGGACTTCGTTTAGGGGGCGAACGCTGACCTGCCGTCTGACGCGATCACAGTCTTCGATCGAAAGTGAGTCGAGTGGCGCGCCAGGCTGGTGCCGACGGTCAAGTCCGTGGCGTCCCGGAAAGGTTCCGGGCGGAAGTCGATCTGTCGTAGCGGCTCCGCCCGGAACGGCGATTGCTGGAGCGCAGCGTCTATTCGTGCTCAGCGGGGCTGCTTCGTCCCGAGGGAAATCGCACCCAAACCGAGCAGTACGGCGACCACGCCGGCGACCACGTTGCTCCAGATCGTCGCTGTGGTGGCGACATCGCCGCGGACGACCCACGGGGCGATGATCGTCCACGCGCCGATCAACGGCGCGACCCAGGCGACGTTGTAAGTCCGGCCATACACGGAGGCATACCCGAGGGCGAGCACCGCCAAGGCGACGCCGACGATCAGGTCATTTCCGGTCAGTGTCGTGAACCGATTGAACCCAATCACCCACGGGGAGATCGCGAGGTAAAGCCCAGCCAGAAAAGTAAACCCACCGATGGCGCAGGCGACCGGCGTCGCCACGGCGGCCTCATACTTGGCCCGCAGCTCCGCAAGGTCGGGGTGCAACCTCATGGCCTCGGTAGTCATGTCTTCCACCTTCTTCACTGTTTTGTTTTGGCGGCAAGGCTCCTTCGCGTCAGGGGATGGGCCAGACCAGCCACGGTGGGCCGAGACGATCGTCCTCTTCCGGGCGTGTCGGCGCCTTACCTCTGCATCACGTCATGATATTATCACGTCAGGAGGTAGTCTTCCATGGTGCCACCGGTCACACGCCCCGCTGACGACGAGTACACGAGGCTGCTCGCCTTCCGGACCGGCCTTCGCCAGTTCCTCCGGTGGAGTGAGGAGCAGGCGGCCACGGTGGGACTCACCTCTGCCCAGCACCAGCTGCTACTGGCGATTCGGGGTCATCCCGACCCCCGCGGGCCCAGCGTCGGGGAGCTGGCCGACTACCTGTGCACCCGACACCACAGCGCCGTGCAACTCATCGATCGCACCGAACAGCTCGGCCTCATCGCCCGCAACCGCACCGACAACGACGACCGCCGGGTCGTGCGCCTCACCCTGACCAAGACAGGCCAGGAGAAGCTCACCCTGCTCAGCACCACCCACTTGGACGAGCTTCGCCGGTTGACCACCCTCGTCAACGCGTTAGTCGACCCGGCGACAGCAGGGCCGACAACCTGAAGCGAGGCCGTCGCTTTCGTGCAGGTAGACCCGGCGATGCTCGTCGCGCAGGCGCAACCTGTCCGGCCGTATTTTCGGTGCTGGTCACGCTCTCCGGAGTCCCAGTCGACACCGATAGTGAGGGAAGGTGCGGCGCCGTGCGGTCATGGCACCCTGGTCGGTGTGATGGTGCGCCTGTTGACCGAAGGTGATCTAGACCGCGATCGGCCGCCGTGATCTGACCGACGCGCAGTGGCGGTGTGGCATCGTGGACCCAGCCACGGGCGGTGTATGCACCCTGCGCCCCCATGACGAGGGTGAGCTACACAACGATGCCGCTATTGCACTCAAAGGTATTAGCCTTGATCATTCACGGGGTCTGCGTGGTTGGTGCCGGACTGGTTCTTGGTGATCTTGAGCTGGGTTTTTGATGTTGTTGTCAAGGTGCTGGTAGGGCCGTGCGTCCGAGTGTCGTCTCGGGTGGGGCGCCCGGTTCCACAGTCCGGGAGTGCTTCGGTGCTGGTGAGCCTGGGCGTCCTGCGGCAGGGCGAGTGGGGTCGATTCGTGCGCCGCCATGATCTCGGGCCCGACCTCCCCTGGCACCTACGAGGAGGCGGAGTCACTCCGCTTTGGCGCGGTTACCGGCCCGGTTAACCTCGAGATTATGAGCATCGCTGCCCGGCTGCTGTTCGCGTTCGACAACTCCTATGTGCGTGAGCTGGAGGGCCTGTACGAGCCGTGGCAAGCGACACCGGCGCCTGCACCCCGGCTGTTGGCGCTCAACGAGGAGCTGGCCACACAGCTGGGTGTCGATGCCGATGCGCTGAGAGCACCTGACGGTGTCGCCGTCCTCGTCGGCAACGCCACGCCCGACGGGGCGTCGCCGGTAGCGCAGGCCTACGCGGGCCATCAGTTCGGTGGGTTTGTGCCCCGCCTCGGCGATGGCCGAGCGCTCCTGCTCGGCGAGGTGCTCGACGTTGACGGACGCCGTCGCGACCTGCACTTGAAGGGCTCGGGACGCACGCCGTTCGCACGAGGTGGTGATGGGAAGGCAGCCGTCGGCCCGATGCTGCGCGAGTATGTGATCGGCGAGGCGATGCACGCGCTAGGCATTCCCACTACCCGGGCGCTCGCTGTGGTGGCGACTGGCGATCACGTCGCGCGAGACACGGTGCTGCCCGGCGCGGTGCTCACCCGTGTCGCGGCGAGCCATGTCCGCGTTGGCACGTTCCAGTACGCAGCAGCGCACGTTGGGCCGACGCTCGTGCGACGCCTCGCCGATTACGCAATCGCGCGTCATCACCCCCATGCGGCCGAGGCGGAGCAGCCGTACCTCGCGTTTTTCGACAGCGTCGTCGACGCCCAGGCATCGCTGGTCGCTCGCTGGATGCTCGTCGGGTTCATCCACGGCGTCATGAACACCGACAACATGACGATCTCCGGCGAGACCATCGACTACGGTCCGTGCGCGTTCATGGATGCCTTCGACCCTGCCACCGTGTTCAGTTCGATTGATCACGGCGGCCGTTACGCATACGGCAACCAGCCGCGCATCGCGCAGTGGAACCTGGCGCGGTTGGCCGAGACCTTGTTGCCCCTGTTCCACGTCGAGCCGGATACGGCACTTGCGGCGGCCACCGACGTGCTGCAGTCGTTCCCCGACCGCTACGACGAGTACTGGAACCATGGGATGCGCGCCAAGTTGGGTGTGGCAGATGCCCAACGATCCGACGGCGCGCTGATCGACGACCTGCTGGCGCTGCTGCATGCCCAGAAGGTCGACCTCACCTCATGCTTCCGGGCGCTGTCGTCGGCAGTGCGCGGAGACCCGGCACCTGCGCGATTGCTCTTCGCCGAACCCTGCGCCTTCGACGCGTGGGCGGAGCGTTGGCGGGCACAGCTGTCGTCCCAAGCGGCTGACCCACGGGCGATCGCGGAAGCGATGGACCGGGTCAATCCTGTCTACATCCCGCGGAATCACCAGGTGGAGGAGGCACTGGCTGCGGCGAGTGCCGGGGACCTAGGACCGTTTGGACGACTACTCGACGTGCTAGCGCAGCCGTTCGAGGAACGACCCGGTCTGGAGCCATACGCCGCACCGCCCCCACCCAGCTTCGGCTCGTATCGCACGTTCTGCGGTACGTGACTACGTATCGGGTCCACCTGCCAATTTGCGGATCCCCCGAGCCGACGCAGCGTCCGACGCGAGGCGCGGGAACGGGAGCCGTGGCATTGGTGCTCGGAGCAGCAGTATCGGTGCAGTTTGGTGCTGCAGTGGCGGCATTGCTATTCCCGCGAGTTGGGGTGGCCGGCGTCGTGACGTTGCGCCTGGTGATCGCGGCCATGGTGCTACTGGTGGTCTGCCGGCCGAGACTGCGCGGCTACGACCGTGGCGACTGGTTGTCGATCATCGGATTCGGTGCTGCTTTGGCCGGGATGAATACGCTGATCTACGAGGCGATCGACCGCATCCCGCTGGGCGCCGCTGTCACATTGGAGGTCCTCGGCCCGCTCGTGCTGTCGGTGATCGCCGGACGGTGGCCGACGAGCTGGTTGTGGGCGCTGCTCGCGTTGGGCGGGGTCGTCCTTCTCGGCCAGGGTGCCAGCAGTGGTCTGGACATGATCGGAGTCGGGTTCGCGCTCGCGGCGGCCGTGATGTGGGCCGCCTACATCCTGCTCAGCGCCCGCACCGGTCAGCGGTTCCCGAAGGCGGACGGGCTCGCGCTCGCCATGACCGTCGCCGCTGTAATGACCCTGCCCCTGGGTCTCGCTGCGACCGGGACGTCGTTGCTCGACCCAGCCACGATCGGCCTCGGCGCGGCGGTGGCAGCGTTGTCGTCGGTCGTGCCCTACACCCTGGAGATCCTCGCCCTGCGTCGAATGCCGACCGCTACCTTCGCGGTCCTGATGAGCCTCGGACCTGCTATCGCTGCGGCAGCCGGCTTTCTCGCCCTCGGCCAGTCGCTCAGCCTCCTGCAGATCCTCGCCGTCGGTCTCGTGGTCGCCGCCAGTGGAGGCGCGGTGCGGGCACGTATCCCGCCCGACACAGACGGGCTACGCCCGACACCGACAGCGCTCAGAGATAGCGGAGATGCGGCCGGGGGTGATCTCCCCGCCTCTCGGCCCGAACTCCCCTAGCGGTCAGTTGAGATACAGTCCTGCGCGGTATCAGCAGTGACTAACAGTCACAGACAGTGGCACTGGGTGGTCGCGGAGCTGTGGGCTCTGGGGCAGGTGAGGAGCCCGGTTTGGAGCACGTTGCGGCGCAGGCAGGTCGGTCGCGCAGGCAGTTCCTCCGGGACGCTGCGACGACCGGCCTCATCACCATGTCCGGATTGCTGGGGGCGCCGGAGTCGGCTGGCGCGGCGCCTGCCGGAGCGAAGGTTGCCGTGTTCGGCGGTGGGGTGGCTGGCCTGTCCGCGGCGCTCGAGCTCGCGGAGCGGGGTTTCCGAGTCACCGTCTACGAGCGCAAGGATCTGGGCGGGAAAGCGCGGAGCATCCCGGTACCGCAGGCCACAACAGGTGGGCGGCGACCGTTGCCTGGCGAGCATGGATTCCGGTTCTTCCCCGGCTTCTACTGGAATCTCGGCGACACGATGCGTCGGATCCCCTTCCCGGGAAATCAGCGAGGCACGTGGGATAATCTGGTCCGTGCAACCGCATCACGGCTCTCACGCTCGGGTGGGCATGCTGACCTCACGATCCCCCTCCCGTTTCCGCCTTCGCCTATTCCGGTGCCATACACGCCGGAAACTTTCGTTGATACCATCACAGCCGCCCTGACCGAAGCGCTCCGGTTACCCGTCCACGAGGCTGCGTACTTCGCGAGCAGAATCCTGGTGTACGCAACGAGCAGCGACGAGCGTCGGCTAGGCCAGTGGGAAAACGTCACCTGGAGCGATTTCATCCGTGCTGACAAGATGTCGGAGGAGTACCGCCGGCTACTCGCCGACGGATTTGTCCGGAACCTGGTGGCGACCAAGTCGCACGAGGCAAGCGCGCATTCGATCGGGTTAATCAGCGAGGCCATCGTGTGGAGCATTCTGGGTCGGGGAAACGAGCCGGGAGGCAGTGTGGACCGCCTGCTCAACGGCCCTACCAATGAGCAGTTAATCGATCCATGGGTGGCCCACCTGCGTGACCTCGGTGTCGAGTTCCGGGTGGGCTACAGAGTCGAGAGCCTGCAAATAGCTGAGGACAACGTACGCTCGGCGACGATCCGCGATCCCATGGGGCAAGTCCAGAGGATCACCGCGGACTGGTTCCTGTCTGCGATGCCGGTCGAACGTTTCGTGCGGCTGCTCAGCCCTGAAGTGCTCGCCGCAGATCCCAGGCTGGAGGGGGCGCGGCGGCTACGCACTGACTGGATGAACGGATTGATGTTCTATCTTCGGCGCAGGCTGCCGTTGACTCCAGGACACGTTAATTACGTCGACTCTCCCTGGGCGATCACCTCGATCAGCCAGGCTCAGTTCTGGCAGCGTGACTTCCGCGACTACGGCGACGGGATCGTCGTGGAATGCCTGTCCACGATCATCTCCGACTGGGTCACCGCAGGGACCGTCAACGGCAAGCGCGCCAGGGACTGCACCCCCGACGAGATCGCCCGAGAGACGTGGGCGCAGATCAAGGCACACCTCAACGATACCGGCGAGGCAACGCTGACCGACGACTTGCTGCATTCCTGGTTCCTTGACCCTGCCATCACAGGGTCGGGCACACCCATTGTGGCCAACGACGAGCCACTGTTCATCCAGAACGCCGGCTCCTGGGCCGACCGACCCGAATCTCTGACGGCTATCAGAAATCTGTTCCTGGCTGGGGACTGGGTTCGCACCAACATCAACGTCACCACGATGGAAGGCGCCAACGAGGGCGCTCGCCAGGCGGTCAACACCCTCCTCGACGCCGCCGGTTCAACTACACCCCGGTGCAGCCTGCACGGCCTCTTCCGGCCGCCCGAGTTCGAACCCCTCAAAGTGGTTGATCGTGCCCGCTACCGTGCGCAGCAGCCCAATCTCTTCGACATCGGCCATCCGCCGCCCCGGACCGCGTTCTGACCCAATGGTGGCTGCTCAGACCGCGTCCCGCAAACGCCGCGAAGGGTTCCCCGTCCGGAAGATCGCGGTCGTGCTCGTCGGGTATACGGTCTTCGGCGCCGGTTACATCGCCTACATGACCTTCATCGTCGCGTACCTGCAGGCGGGCGGCGCCGGCACCGTCGAGGTCTCCGCGTTCTGGGTGGTGCTGGGTGTCGCCGCGATCGGTGGCGGTTTCGGGTGGGTCCCATACTCGGGCGGCTCCGGGGGCGGCCGCGATCCCGGTCGCGTTCGCCTCGGCGCTGCTCTTCGGCGCCTCGTTCCTGGCGGTGGTCACCGCGGTGACCACCGCCGCCCACACCGCGCTGCGACCCGACCAGTGGACTGCCGCGATCGCCACACTGACGACCGGTTTCGCTTTGGGCCAATGCCTCGGACCGGTCTTGGCCGGTGCGCTGGCCGACAGCGCCGCCGGCGTCCGCGCTGGACTGCTCCTGTCGGTGACCATTCTCGGAGTGGGAGCAATGACCTAGGTTCGGACAACCGAGGAACAAATCGAGAAAGGGGAATCATGTCGGAGCTTTTGGTGATCGCCACCCACACAATGACTGCCGGCAAGGAGGACGAGGTTCTCGCGATCCTGCCGAGACTCGTCGACGCGGCCCGCAGCGAACCGGGCAACATCTCCTTCACCGCGCACCGCGAGTCCACGCACTTCACGGAGCTGCTTCTCGGCGAGATCGTGCCCGGCTCGACGACCGGGTCATCGAGATGATCGACCTCCCCGAGTGACCAACTGCAGGACCGGCTCGTCCGCTACGTCCACACAGCCAACTGACCCCCTGTGCCTCTCGCGGGCCACATCACGGAGAGAACCCATGTTACCCAGAGGGTCTCGCGGAGTGGCTGGGTCTCGATCGCCGCGCTGACGGGCTGATCGACTGGGACGTGTTCTACGCCGTGCTGAGCCCCGGCGAGGTGATCCTGCTCGTTGCCTGGCGCGACCAAGCCGCCGTCGAGGCCTTCGAAGCCACCGCGTCGCTGCCCACCGGCGCCAGGGTTCGCCGCGTCCGGGTGGTGCGCGACTACGGAATGTTCGGCCGGCGCGAGGCACCGCAGTACTACCCCGACGCCGCGCACGACCAACCTGCCGGACCATAGTCGGCGAGCCTGATATAGCCGATCGGTCCTGCCGAGGAGGGCGGCATGCGGTTCCCCTGCCGGGCAGGGACACCCTGCTTAACGTTTAGCTGACAGCTGTTCTATCATCGCCTCAAGACAATCCCCTCAACTCAGGAGACCTTCATGGCGCGTAAGGTAAAGACCACGCTCGTTGACGACATGACGGGCGACGCCGCGGATGAGACGGTGAGCTTCGGCCTGGATGGCGTCGAGTTTGAAATCGACCTTTCGGCGAACAACGCGGGTATTCTGCGGGACATTCTCGCGGACTACGCGAACGCGGGACGCAGGGTCGGCAAGCGCACCGCAGTGTCGAATGGTCGCGCTCGCCCGTCCGCAACTCCCCGCAGCAATCGTGAGCACACCGCTGCGATCCGCGCATGGGCCCGCGAAGCCGGCCGCCAGGTGGCGGACCGTGGTCGGATCTCCGCTGAGGTAGCGAAGGCGTTCGAAGACGCACATCGTGAACTGGCGACCGTGGGGTGACGGTCGGCGCGACGATCCGCCGCCGTACCGCAGCACCACACCTTCGTCGTAGAACCACCTCGGCCAGCGATGCGGCTTTTCGGGTTCACGTCACGCGAGCCTGAGGTAGTTAAGGGCGAAGTCGTATTCCCAGATGGAGCCGTCGAACGACTTCTCCCACACGCCGCGGATGGCGTCTTGGTCGTCGCTGAATGTGCCGGTGTAGCGCTGGTGGAAGGTCAGTGGGGAGAAGTCTGGGGCGTTTCGTACGAGCCGCCAGACGCCCTGGGTGAAGCTCATGGCGTAGAGCCGGGTGACTCCGCGGGAGTCATAGTAGTGCTGGGTGTAGGAGTCGGCGTCGGGGTTGACGCACACGATCGCCAGGCCATCCGGCGCCTCGGGTGCAGGGACATCGGTGCGCTGTACCAGATATCTTTCCCCAAGAATCCATTCGAACACGGCCCGTCCGTGCGGCCCGGTCCGATTGTCGTCGGCTGGCGAACCGGCCGCCGCCGGTGACGTGGAGGGTGGGTCGGTGGGAAATATTGCCTCCACCGCCCACGTCCCGACGAAGACGTCGAGACGGGCCAACACCTCGGCTCGCTCGGATCTGCTCACGCTGGTCACTCCGACCGGAACTCAGGTTGGTCAGCGGACATCGGCTGGGATGGCGGCGCCGGATGGCAATCCGGCGGCGACGTAGGCAGCGTAGGTCGGTTGCCATGGCGTCGTTGTCGCGCCGTGCGGGCCATCCGAGGCGATGCCGTCGAGCCGCTTGGTCAACTCGTCGAGGCAGACGTGCCATCCGGCGCCATTGCGAGCGGCTTCATCGCGCTCGGTGAGCACGTTGATGAGCGTCAGCCGGCATCCCTCTCCGACGGGTTCGAGGTGCAGGTGCAGTTCGTCGTCGCCCCAGGTGAACGCAAGATAACGCGGCGGTTCGAACGCGAGCACGGTTCCAGTCCGGTCGTCGGTGTAGGGATCGCCGCTGAAGATCACCTCGCCGCCGGTTCGCTGCTCCAGGCGAACCGCAGACGGAAACCAGTGTTTGAGGTCGTCGGGTTCGGTCACCGCCGCCCAGACGCGCGCGATGGAGTGATCATAGGTGCGCTGGAAGCGGACGGCGGGACGACCGTCGTGTTCGAGGTAACTGCCGAGATCCATCATGTCCTCCAGGTGGTTCGGGTGCGATCAAGGTGATGGTCGAGGGCGTCGAGGCGGTCGTTCCACAGCACTCGGTACGGCACAAGCCATGCATCGAGTTCGGCGAGTGGCGCCGGATCGATCGTGTAGATCCGGCGCTGCGCCTCGCCGTGCACCTGCACCAGGCCCGCGTCGCGCAGGACACGCAGGTGCTTCGATGTCGTGGGCTGAGTGAGTCCCAGCGCGCTGACCAACTCGCCGACTGCGTGCGGTCGTTGCCGCAGCAAGTTCAGCGCCGCGCGGCGGTTGGCGTCGCCGAGCGCCGCCCAGGCCGTCTGTGTCATAGCAACGAATATGCCCGAAGCTGCATATGCCGGTCAAGGCATGTACGGACGCTGCGGTCGAGGTGAGCAACGCACCAGGCCCCGATGTCTCCGGTGCGGCGTGTTGGGCTGGTTCCGCCGGGCTCAGGCCAGACTCGGGGCGGCGACTTTCGAACACGCGGCTGAGCAGGTCCAACGCGTTGCTGATCCGCGGGTGCGCCGTGAGCGCCAGGGCGACGCGCGCAAACTGACCGCGGTGGGAGGTCTGGCGGCGCTGTCACTGGATGCGCTGTCCAGCGTCGCCTACGGGCCGGAGGCCATCGTCGTCGCTCTCGTGGCGGCTGGAGCGGGCGCCACCGCCTTGCGACAACGGACGCCACGTCACCGTGCTCCTCGCCGAAGTCGAACCCCGCAAACGCCGTCAGAAGATCCTGCACAACCAACGCGGTCCCATCCTCGCCGCAGCGCTGCGCTCACGCACCGACGCCGTCGTCGCGACCCTCCCCTTCCGCCTCCACTAACCGCGACTAGGCGGACACTCCCCTGAGCCTCTGGACTGGCGTGGGCGGTGGCCTCCACTGATTGGCATGGACCACCGCCCACGCGATCTCGCAGATCTACTAGTCGTGGCACCAGCGGCCATCGCGGTCACGCCACCAACGGCGGTGGTGCTCGCGGTCGTCGTTGTCCTTGCGGTGCTCGCGATCCTTGCGATGGTCGTCGTCGTCATTGCTAAAGAAGCCACTCGTGAAGATATCCGAGACTAACATATGATACTTTCCTCTCTCTTTCCCTGGTAACTCCCCGGGAACCGCTAAATGTGCCCATTTATGTAGATAAAACGACTGACCGGGGAAATGTGAACCATCAGCGAATGCTTGATCGCCCTGGGCCGGCGGTGCTCTGTCCGGGGATCTCATCGGGTGGTTCTGACCCCAGCCGACTTCGCTGGAACGCTAGTGAGACATTTCAAACCCCGTCACTTCGCTCAGCACTTGGAGATATGAGTGCTACCCCGCTCGGACCACCTTCACGGTTGGCCCAAAAGATGAATCCGCCTACTCATCCTTGTCCAGGATGCCGGAGGCTCAGCGCCCGGTCATCATCCCGACGGTCGATCTTCCAGGTGCCTCCGGCGATGGAGCCCGACGGTTTCCTACATCTGTGGGATGACTGTTGTTAACTCCCTGCTCACACGGGCGCTGAGGCTCAAAGACCCAGCCGTGTGACTGATCGCCGGCTGGATCAGGTTCCGGGGAGTGTGGGTTGGGAGTGTGCTAGTGGGTTACTTGGCCCCTCGCCAGGGAAGCAAGGCCTTCAGCGATCCCTCAGCCCAGCCCGCCGGTGCACGATGGCTTGGTGACACCAGCGAGGGTCTTGGTGGTCGAGGATGCCGAGGCGATCCGGGTCGCGGTGCAGACCGGGTTGGCGGCGGCCGGGTTCGTCGTCCGCGGCCGTGTCGACGGCACCGACTTGGAACGCGAGCTGCAGGGCTTCCGCCCGGACCTGGTGGTGCTCGACGTGATGTTGCCTGGCCGGGACGGCTTCGCGCTGCTGGCCGTGGTGCGGCGGCAGGGCGACGCGGGGGTGCTCATGCTCACCGCGCGCGATGCGGTGGACGACCGGCTGCGCGGTCTGCACGGCGGTGCTGACGACTACCTGGTCAAGCCGTTCGTACTGGCTGAGTTGGTGGCCAGGGTCTCGGCTGTATTGCGTCGCCGGGGCAAAGTGCCCTACCCAATCGAGGTCGGTGACCTGCTGGTGGACACCGCGGCAGCGGTGGTGCGCCGCGGGGACCGGAGCCTGGAGCTCACCGCCACCGAATGGCGCCTGCTGGACTACCTGGCAGCCCAGCGCGGCCGGGTGGTGAGCAAGGAACAGATCCTCGGCGCGGTATGGGGCTACCAGGACTACGACCCCAACCTGGTGGAGGTTCACGTGTTAGCGCTGCGCCGCAAACTGGGCGAGCCCCGGCTGCTGCACACCGTGCGCGGGCTGGGCTATGTGTTGCGGCCAGATCCACTGTGACTGGGTCCCCGAGCCCCGGGTCGCCGAATTCCGGGCCGCTGCGCACCGGGTCGCTGCGTCGCCGGGTGACCTGGAGCAGCATCGGCGTGCTGGCGCTAGTGCTGGCGCTGGTGGTGGTGCTGACCGACATCACCGTCGGGACGCTGTCTCGACGGGAGCTCAACAGCCGGATCACCGAACGTGCTCAGTTGGCCGCGCAACTCGCCCGAGATGGCATGCCACCGGTGAGGTTGCTGCTGCGGGTGCAGGCGCCTGGTGTGCAAGCCCAACTGGTAACCCCGGGTGGAGAGATATACGGTCAGCAGCTGGCCCCCCCGGCCCAGGGTCCCGACGGCACTCGAGTGGTGCACCGCACGCTGCCCGGCGGCTCGCGGATCACCCTGTTCGGCGACGCCACCGGGATCAACGCCACGCAGGAGCGGTTGCGCCTGGTGCTGTTGGTCGTCGGGGTCCTGGCGATCGCCGTCGCGGCGACGGTGCTGCTGGTCAGCACCCGACTGGCGCTGGCTCCGCTGGACGCGATGACTGCCCTGGCCCGTTCGATCGCACGAGGAGATCGTGGCCGCCGGCTGCGCCCGACCCGCACCGACACCGAGCTGGGCCGGACCGCCGCCGCCTTCGACGGAATGCTCGACGCGCTGGAGGGCACCGAGCGTCACGCCAAAGCCGCAGAGGCCCGGGCCGTCGCCTCCGAGGCTCGAACCCGTCAGTTCGTCGCCGACGCCGCGCACGAGCTGCGAACCCCGCTAGCCGGAGTGCAGGCCGCCGCCGAGGCCAGCGTCACCGCCGGTCTGCCCGAGCCGGAGCGTCAACGGCTGCACCTGCTGCTGGTACGGGAGGCCCAACGAGCCGGGCGGCTGGTCGAGGACCTGCTGGCGCTGGCCCGCATCGACGCCGGGCAGCAGCCCCGGCGGGAACCCATCGAGCTGAGAGAGCTCGCCCGCGCCGAGGCCGAGAGAGTACGGCTGCTGTCACCCGAGGTGGCCGTCGTCGTCGACGGGGAACCGATCACCGTCTCCGCCGACGCCCAGCAGGTGTCCCAGATGCTGGCCAACCTGCTGGACAACGCCCGCCGCCACGCCACCGGGCGGATCGATGTGCTGGTAGCGCGGGCAACCGTAGGGGCTGTCGTAACCGTCGCCGACGACGGTCCAGGAATCGCACCCGTCGACCGCGAACGGATCTTCGGCCGGCTGGTACGCCTCGATGCGGCCCGCGCTGAATCCAACGGCCAGTCAGGCGCTGGTCTTGGCCTGGCGATCGCTCGAGGCTTCGCCCGAGCTCACGGCGGCGACCTACGCTGCGTGCCGCCCGCAACGGCGACCACCGGAGCAGTGTTCCGCCTGGAGCTACCCAGCTAAGAGGTACGACGCCACCTCGATGCGGACACTAGGCGAGGGCGACGACGCATCAACCCGGCCCGCCTGATCTTGTTCTCCACCGACGCAACAGTCCCCTTCGTCATCGGTGGAGTCCGAGCCCCGGTAGCAGTTGGATTTTCCAACTTTTGGAGACAGCATGGAGGGGATTCGTGTACCCCGGGTCCGTTGGAGGCCGATGCCTGATCAGCATGGGTCTGTCCCCGGGGGACTCAGGTATAGATCTTGTTTTCTGAGGATCCGCCAGTGGCGAGAGCGGCGGCACGTCCATGATCGCCAAAACCGAGTGATGACAGTGCGATTTTGCACGGTTACCGCTCACTGTCGGCGATCACCGGAATCGGCGCCGGGTCGTCCAGATCGACGAAGATGTAGGAGGTGCATGTTCCACCTTCGGTGCCGAAATATGCAGTCTCGGGTTGGATCAGGGCCATGAGTGACCGGCTCATACGCATGGTCGTCTCCTTACCTGTAGGTGGATTCCTAGCGGTTGAGCGGCTTGCTCGATGGAATGGCAGTCTTCGCCCGGGCGACGCCGGCCGCCGCAAATCCCACCGCGGTCACTGCCCAGGCAGTGCCGTCCAGGACGTGATTCGGAATGAACACCGCGAACACGAGATGCAGCGGCTGCGAGATTGCCAGCGCGACTGCCGCCCAGGCAGGAATTGCCCGCCACAGCGCGATGCCGAGCAAGATCCCGCCCAGGATGTGGCCGGCGACGAACACAATCGAGGCCGTCGCGGTCGCCGGAAGAGCGTTGACGGCGTCCAGCAATGCGGCGGTAGTCGAGTTCAGGGTGCCCGTGGTGGGCGCGGCCTGGGCCAGGTAGTCCCTGATCGCCACCGAGGCCAACAGGCTGGTGAACCCCACCCAGGCGACCCAACGGCCGCGCAACCCGGTTGGCTGGCTACTCCTGCCCTGACCTGGGATGATCGGGTTTGTTGAGGACTCGATGATCCGCATTCCAGGGGGCACTTTCGGTGAGATCCTCCCACGTGTGGTCGGTGGACGCGCCGGGGTTCGATGAATCTAATCTCGTGTCGTGCGCGGGGCTGGTCCCGGTGCTGGAGTTGGCCGAGCAGACCGGTTTGGAGTCGCTGCTGGCGCGTCTGTTGCGGGAATTCACCTTCGGGCATACCAAGCAACTCGCTTCGGCCGCCCGGACACATCTGGTGGCCCTCGCCGAGCGGACCCCGATCCTGACCGGGGCCGATCAGCGGGTGTTCTGCGACATCGACTCGCTGCTGCGCCCGGTCTACGGCCACGCCAAACAAGGCGCCAGTTACGGACACACCAAGATCGCCGGGCGGCAGGTGCTGCGCAAGGGCCTCTCGCCGCTGGCCACCACGCTGTCCACCCCGACTACGGCGCCCGTCGTCGCGGGGATCCGGCTGCGGGCGGGTAAGGCCGGGTCGGGTAAGGGTGCGGCCAGCATGGTCACCGAAGCCATCAGCACGGCCCGGGCCGCGGCACCGGGCTGCGAGGTCCTGGTCCGGGGGGACTCCGCGTTCGGTAACAGCCACGTCGTGGCCGCGGCCCGGGCCGGCGGTGCCCGGTTCTCGGTCGTGCTCACCAAGACCCCGACGGTGAACCGGGCCATCGCCGCGATCGACGAGAACGCCTGGACTCCGGTGCACTACCCCGGTGCGGTCGGCGACCCCGACACCGGGGAGTTGATCTCCGATGCCGAGGTCGCCGAGATCGAGCACACGGCGTTCACCAGCACCAAACATCCGGTCACCGCGCGGTTGATCGTGCGCCGGGTCCGCGACCGCAACCACTCCGACACCTTGTTCCCGGTCTGGCGTTATCACCCGTTTTTCACCGACAACCCCCAACCGATCGCCGACGCCGACATCACCCACCGTCGCCACGCGATCATCGAGACCGTGTTCTCCGACCTCATCGACGGACCGATCGCGCACCTGCCCTCGGGGAGCTTCGCCGCGAACTCGGCCTGGATGATCTGCGCCGCGATGGCCCACAACCTGCTCCGCGCCGCCGCCACCCTGACCTGCAATCCGCTCGCTCGTGGGGCGACCCTGCGACGACAGCTGATCAACGTGCCCGCCAGACTGGTCCGTCCACAACGCCGGTCCATCCTGCGCCTGCCCACCCACTGGCCCTGGGCCCAACCATGGCTCACCTTGTGGCACAACATCTTCCGCGCCCGACACGGACCGCTCACCGCCGTGTGACCCTTGCCCAACCGGCCATCCAGGCCCCGACCCACCCGGAGAAGCTAGCCAGACCAGCAGATCACCCACGCCCTCAGCCAACCCACGGACTCAGCGCTCCACTCAAAGCAGCCAGAAGATCATCTCCGAGGCTCATCCACGGATCGAGGCTAAGACTGAGTTCCGCAATTCATTTCAGTCCGGCGTGTCGCCCGGGTTCGTCACCACTCCCAGCTCCGCTGCGAAGATATGATCACCGCATGCTCCGACGTTCAGGACGCTGCCGCACTGTTGTTACAGCATTTGTTGCCCTTCTTGCGGCGACGGCGTGTTCAACGCCACAAGGCGTCGCACCGCAGCCAGCCGGGCCGCTCGCTCATCCACTTGCGGACCCGATTGCTTCTGGCTTGGGGTTGACCCTTCAGGAGTTCGCGACGATACCGTCGTCGAAGCCGGACCCGCCGCCGCCCCCCGGCGACAACCTTGACCGGTGGGCCAGAATCAATTATTTGGGTGAGGTCCCGGACGGTTCGGGACGCCTATTCGTGCCCGACCTCAACGGCAAGATGTACCTCATTAAAGACGGTAAGCCACAGCTTTACCTTGACGTCGGCGCGGAGTTCGCCCCGAACTTCATGAATACCAAGAGCCTTTCCAACGGGCTCGTCTTCGTAGCTTTCGACCCTGAGTTCAGTAAAACCGGTAAATTCTACACCGCCCACACCGAGGCTGGTCCAGCGCTTAATCCGAAGGTCCCGCAAACCAAGGTACCCGATCTGCCCTACCCGCAGGAAATGCCTGCTCAAGCTGTGGTCACCGAGTGGAAGGCGGCTGATCCATCCGCGAGTACCTTCAAGGGAACGCGAAGGGAGGTGCTTCGGTTCGGCTTCGCCGATACCATTCATGGACTTCAGCAGATCGGTTTCAACCCGACCGTGCAGCCCGGCGACAAGGATTATGGGTTACTTTACATTGCGGTCGGTGACGGGGGCGTGGTCGGTGAGGAGAGCCCGGGTAGGGTGACTACGGTTCCCCAGGATCTGAGAGTTCCACAAGGTAAGATCCTGCGAATAGACCCGCGAGGCACTAACGGTGCCAACGGAAACTATGGAATTCCGGCGGACAACCCCTTCGTGGGCCGACCGGGCGTCGCTCTCAGGGAGATCTACGCCTCTGGTCTGCGCGATCCCGTCCGCTTCAGCTGGGACACCGGCAGCGGCCACCGGATGTTCCTGGCCAACATCGGCGAGCAGCAGATCGAATCGATCTATGAGGTGCACCCCGGAGACAACTTCGGGTGGAGTCAACGGGAGGGCCCCTTTGAGTTTAAGGCGGGCGACCCCTCTTGCGGTGTCTTCACCCCGCCTGCTGATGACAGCAGGTACGGCTACACCTATCCGGTGGCGGCTTTCGCCCATAACCCACCGCCGGGTCGGCCGGGGTGCCAGACCAGCGGGCACGCGGTGGTCGGCGGTTTCGTCTACCGGGGTAGCAGTGTGCCCGAGCTGAGCGGCAAGTATCTGTTCTCCGATTTCGTGCCGGGTCGCGTGTTCTACGCCGACACTCGAGAGATGCATTCGGGCGGTAAACTAGCCACAACCTATGAGCTCGCGCTCTTTATGGACAACGGTCAGCCGGTCACCATGCAACAGCTGGCGGGAAGCCCCCGAGTCGATTTGCGGTTCGGCACTGATAGTCATGGTGAACTCTATGTACTGTCGAAGGCAAATGGCAAGATCTGGAAAGTTATCGGAACGCGCCGGACGTCGGCGCCACCACCACGCTGATCGAGCGAGTTCATACCACGCCAAGGGATTGGTTCGGCACTGCGGCTTCGCCGGACTAGCCTCGATGCATGGGCACGATCGAACCGGGCGCAACACCGAACTGGCGCACCGAGGGTGTGCGGGTGATCCCTGGAGACGCGCTGGACACCAAGACTCCGCAGACACCGGGGATGACCCGCGCCGCCGCGGTCACCCATGACCGGACGGGCTCGAAGAAATTGTGGGCCGGGACCGCCACCATCCACCCCGGCGCGAAGACCGGGGCACACCATCACGGCGAGCTGGAGAGCGTGATCTACGTGATCCGTGGCCGGGCCCGGATGCGGTGGGGCGAGAACCTCGAATTCACTGCCGAAGCCGGCCCCGGCGGGTTCATCTTCGTACCGCCGTTCGTGCCGCACCAAGAGATCAACGCTCTCGCCGACGAGCCGCTGGACTGCGTGGTGACCCGCAGTGGACAGGAGCCGATCGTGGTCAACCTGGACATCGACGGGGTGGCCGAGCCGGAACACGTGCCCTGGGTCGATCCAGCCCACCCGGTCGTCCACCGGTAAGCACGGTCTGCCGGATGCGCGATAATGGGTTGATGCACGCCTGGCGGGTGCAGCGGCCTGGGCCGATGAGCACCCACCCGCTGGAGCCGACGTGGGAGACGCCGCCTCAGCGGGCCCCTGACGAGCTTGTGGTGCGGGTGCTGGCGTGCGGGGTATGCCGCACCGATCTGCATGTCGCTGAGGGTGATCTACCCGTCCACCGCCATGGAGTCGTTCCCGGCCACGAGGTGGTGGGAGAGGTCGTCGAAGCGCCCAACGACGGTTTCCGGGTGGGACAGCGGGTAGGCATCGCCTGGCTGCGCCGTACCTGCGGGCGGTGCAGGTACTGCACTCGCCGGTCGGAGAACCTGTGCCCGCAGTCGGAGTACACCGGTTGGGACGCCGATGGCGGGTACGCCGACTACGCGACCGTGCCCGTCGCCTTCGCCTACCCGCTACCCCGCGGCTACCCCGACACCGAGCTGGCGCCGCTGCTCTGCGCGGGAATTATCGGGTGGCGGGCGCTGACTCGGGCGAACCTGCCGCCGAATGGCCGCCTGGCACTCTACGGGTTCGGCGCCAGCGGCCACATCACCGCGCAGATCGCCTTGGCCCAAGGCGCCACTGTGCACGTGTTGACCCGTAGCTCGCAGGCTCGCAAGCTCGCCCTGGACCTGGGCGCCATGTCGGTGGGCGGGCCCACCGACGCGCCTCCGGAGCCAGTCGACTCCGCGATCCTGTTCGCTCCCGCCGGGGAGCTGGTGCCGTTCGCGTTGGCCGCACTCGACCGGGGTGGAACCCTGTCGGTGGCCGGTATCCACCTGAGCGACATCCCGGTCCTGAACTATCAGCAGCACCTGTTCCAGGAACGGCAGATCCGCAGCGTCACGGCCAACACCCGGCGCGATGGTCAGGACTTCCTGCGCTTCGTCGGCACACACCCGTTGCAGGTGGTGACCACTCCCTATCCGCTTAGTCGGGCTGATGCGGCACTAACCGATCTTGCGGCCGGGCGGGTGCGCGGTGCAGCCGTACTCATCCCGTGACGTCGCTTATCGAATCGGGAGCGAGACCGGCTCGATAACCTTCCAGCCAGAGGACGGAATCTTCAAGACCTCCGCCGCGCTATCGCACACCCTCCGGTGTCGGGCCATCGACCGGAGTGGCGGAAGCCATGATCTTGTCGATCGCAGCGAGGTCGTCGTTGCTCAGGGAGATGTCCGCGGCGGCGAGGCTGTCCTGGACGTGGTTCGGTTGCCGGGCGCCGACGATGGCCACATGCACTGCCGGATTCGCCAGGGTCCAGGCGATGGCCAGCTGGCTGACGGTCATGCCGCCCTCGGCGGCGAAGCTCTCCAGCGCGCGCACCACCGCGAGATTGTGGCGGTAGGTGGCGCCGGTGAACACCGCGCTGTTGCTGCGCCAGTCATCCCTGGCGAACGTGGTCTTCTCGGTCATCGTTCCGGTCAGCAAGCCGTGTGCCAATGGCCCGTATACCAGCACGCCGATGTCGTGTTCACGGCTGTAGGGCAGCACCTCGTCCTCGATCTCACGACGGAACAGGTGATACGGCGGCTGCACTGTCTCCACCGGCAGGGTCGCAGCGAACTCGGTCATCTGTTGCGCGTCGTAGTTGGACACGCCAACGTGGCCGATCTTGCCTTCGGCGACGAGCTCCCGCAGGGCGCCCGCCGTGTCGGCGGCCGGAACCTTCGGGTCGGGCCAGTGCACCTGGTACAGGTCGATGTGATCGATGCCCAGTGCCGTCAGGCTGGCGTCGACGCCTTGGCGCAGCCACTGCGGGCTCGCGTCGCGGACCACACCGGAATCGGTCGGGCGCAAGCCACCCTTGGTGGCGATGAGGACCTGGTCCCGGTTCCTGGTGAGATCATCACGAAGCGCCGTGGCGAGCAGTCGCTCGGACGCGCCGAAACCGTAGGCCTGCGCGGTGTCGAAGAAGTTCACACCCAGCTCGCGGGCGTGGCGGATCGCCGTGATGGCCGCGTCCTCGTCGAACCCGCCCCACTCTCCGCCAAGCTGCCAGGTGCCGAACGCGATACGGGAGACGTGCAGTCCGCTCCTGCCCAGTGTGGTGGTCTTCATGTGCTGTCCTCCTCGGTAAAATTGAACGTACAGTTTTCAAGACTTCTCACCGACGCGCATGGGTGGCGCGGTCACGTCGAAGGTGAGGAAGCTGGCCCGCCGCTGGATGGGACGCGGTTCGTCACAAACAGCGTGGCGTTGACTTCGTGGCGCAACATCACCGCCAGCGTCCGTCGTGCTCTGGTGCTGGCGGCAATTCTCGGACTCCTGCTGACCGGTACGGAAGTTCGGCGCTGGCGGTGACGACATGACGAGCCCGAGGCGCGATCCTGAACAGCAAGAGGGGTGGTGGGCCGATGAGTCTCCTGGTTGTTGGGCTGTCCCACCACAGCGCACCGGTGGACATGCTGGAGCGAGTCGCGGTGTCCTGCGCGGACGCCGGCAAGGTCTTACACCAGCTGCTCGAGTGTGAGAATGTCGCCGAAGCGATGCTGCTGTCCACCTGTAACCGGGTCGAAGTCTACGCGGTGGTGGCAGCTTTTCATGACGGGCTGGCCGAGATCACCGATGTACTGGCCCACCAGTCCGAGATGACGCGCGACGACCTGTCCGAACACCTCTACGTGCACTACGCGGCGGCCGGTGTCGAGCACCTGTTCTCGGTGGCCGCCGGGCTCGACTCGATGGTCGTTGGCGAGCCGCAGATCCTTGGTCAACTGCGCACCGCGTATGCCCGCGGCGAGCTGGCCGGCACCGTCGGGCACACGCTGCACGAAGTCGCGCAGCAGGCGCTGCGGGTCGGTAAACGGGTCCACACCGAGACAGGCATCGGCGCCGCGGGAGCCTCGGTGGTCTCCGAAGCCCTCGCCGCGACGGCCGCCGCGCTGGCTGGTCCGGACCGGGCGGGCTTGGCTGGTCGGCCGGTGCTGGTGCTCGGCGCTGGTTCCCTGGGTGGCCTGGCCACGGCGCAGCTGCGCAGGGCCGGGGTTGCCGAGATAGTCCTGGCCAATCGCACGCCGGCCAGCGCGCAGCGGCTGGCCGCACTATGCGAGACCGAGGGCACCCCCGCCCGCGTTGTCGGCCTAGACGGCCTGACCGGCGCCCTGCCCACGGTGGACCTGGTGGTCTGCTGCACGGGCGCCCCCAGCCCAGTGCTCAGCGTCGAGCACGTCGCTGAGGCCAGGCGCAACCGGCGGCACCCGCTGGTGGTGTGCGACCTGGGGTTGCCCCGCAACGTGGAGCCCGCAGTGGGTGACCTGGCTGGCGTGACCCTGCTGGATCTCACCACCTTGGCGCGCCGGCTAGAACAGCGCGGCACGTCGGGCGCGGTGCACAGCGCCCAGCGTCTTGTCGCGCGGGAAGTGCGCAGCTACCTGCTGTCCCGGCGCACCGCGGAGGTCATCCCGACGGTTGCCGCGCTGCGCAAGCGGGCTGCTGACGTCGTGGACGCCGAGCTACTGCGGCTGGATGGTCGGCTACCGGGACTTGATCGCGCGGTGCGCACCGAGGTCACCCGCACCGTTCGCCGCGTGGTTGACAAGCTCTTGCACGCCCCCACGGTGCAGGTCAAACAACTCGCCAGGGCCGGTGGCGGCCAAGCCTACGCCCACGCGCTACGAGAGCTGTTCGAACTCGATCCGCAGTCCGCTGCAGCCATCACCGCGCCGGCCCGCGGCGCGTCCCGGGTTGAACCGTCCGGGCGGGACGGGGGAGCCTGGTGATGGCGGTGTCATGCCGGTCTGTAGTGCGATTGGGGACCCGTGGCAGCGCCCTCGCCCTCGCCCAGAGCGAATGGGTGGCGAACCGGATACGCACCACCGGAACGGAGGTACGCATCGTGCCGGTGCGAACCGCCGGTGACGCCTACCCGGCCCCGGTCACCGACATCGGGGTGGGGGTGTTCGTCTCAGCGTTGCGCGAAGCACTAGTGGCCGGTGAGGTCGACGCGGCGGTGCACTCCTACAAGGATCTGCCGACCGCAGCGGATCCCCGGCTCGTGCTCGCCGCCGTACCGGAACGCGCGGATCCGCGCGATGCGCTGGTGGCCCGGGACGGGATGGCGCTGGCCGAGTTGCCTCCCGGAGCGGTGCTCGGCACCGGCTCGCCACGGCGCGCTGCGCAGCTGAGGGCGCTGGGCTTGGGGCTGCGGGTGGTACCGATCCGCGGCAACGTCGACTCGCGGATCCATCGGGTCATCGACGGAGAACTCGATGGTGTGGTGGTCGCGGCCGCCGGGCTGGCCCGGCTCGGCCGGATCGATGAAGCCACCGAGCTGCTTGACCCGGAGCAGATGCTGCCGGCGCCCGGGCAGGGAGCGCTGGCCTGCGAGTGCCGTGTGGACGACGTGGACACCGAGCACGCGCTGGCCGCCTGCCTCAACGATGCTGGGGTGCGCGCCGCGGTCACCGCCGAGCGGGCGTTGCTGGCCGCGCTGGAGGCCGGCTGCAGCGCCCCGGTCGGCGCGCTCGCCGATGTCGTCGAGGACCTGGGTGACGATGGGCGGGTGGTGCTGCGGTTGTCCCTGCGGGGGGTCGCAGCCACCGCGGATGGTGACCTCCTCCGGTCGTACGCCACTGGGGCGCTCACTGAAGCTGAGGACCTCGGCCGCCACGTTGCGGCCGAGTTGCTGTACCTGGGTGCAAGCGCGGCGTGCGGAACGCCTATGGCCGCCGGCACGACTCCCGAATTCCTCTAAGAGCCTGTTGGTAAATGATGTTGGTTGGGTTGGCCTGAGGTGACGGTGGGTAGCGATTTGATCACGGTGGCGTGTCGCGCCGGGCGTGAGAACGGGCTCCTGATAGCCGAGGAGTACCACCTACCCGACCGAC
>DATAWX010000053.1:0-45353 GCA_036266995.1 Pseudonocardiaceae bacterium
TGCCGTCCCCGGCACATCCGCGGCAGACCTATCCAGCCCTGGCAGATGCTGGCGAGGCCCATGTGACCATTGGTGTGCGATGGGTGCAGGTGGTGGCGGGCTGCGGCGAGGAGGGCCGATGGGCACGGGCACCGCCGACTAGGGTGTCGGCGTGCTGCTGTCCGATCGGGACCTGCGGGCCGAGATCGATGCTGGACGACTGGGTATCGAGCCGTTCGACGAGAAGCTGCTCCAACCCTCCAGCATCGACGTGCGGCTGGACCGGTTCTTCCGCGTATTCGTCAACACCAAGTACACCCACATCGACCCGTCGTCACAGCAGGATGATCTGACGTCACTGGTGGAGCCCGACGGTGACGAGCCCTTCGTGCTGCATCCCGGCGAGTTCGTGCTCGGGTCGACGTTTGAGCAGTTCACGCTGCCAGACGATCTGGCCGGGCGGCTCGAAGGAAAGTCCAGCCTCGGCCGTCTCGGCTTGCTGACCCACTCCACGGCAGGTTTCATCGACCCCGGTTTCAGCGGTCACATCACCCTGGAGCTGTCGAATGTGGCGAATCTGCCGATCACGCTCTGGCCGGGAATGAAGATCGGGCAGCTGTGCCTGTTCCGGCTGTCCAGCCCCGCTGAACACCCCTACGGCAGCGCTGGCGTGGGCTCCCGCTACCAGGGCCAACGCGGGCCGACGCCGTCCCGGGCCTACCTGAACTTCCAGCGCGTCGACACCCGCCGCTGAACTCTCGTCAACTAGCCATTGACGATAAGGGGTGCGTCAAGTGATAGTTGACGAATGACACTTGATGAACTCATCACCCAGACCCGAGCCGAAACGCAGAGCCTTGAGCCGCTGAAGTTGCTAGCCAGCGCGGCGCGCCAGCAACAGCAGCTGTCAGACCTCGGGGAACAACTCCTTGACCACTTTGTCCAGGAGGCTCGGGCTGCCGAGTGTTCGTGGTCCCAGATTGGCACCGCGCTCGGGGTCAGCAAGCAGGCGGCCCAGCAGCGGCACTCCGCGCTGCGCTCATTCATCGGCAAATTCGTCGGCGGTGTCGAGTCCGCCATGGGCCATGTGGTCACGCGGTTCACCTCCCGGGCGCGACGTGCGGTCGTGCTCGGCCAGGAAGAGGCCCGGACGTTGCGCCATGATCACATGGGCACTGAGCACCTCCTGCTGGGCCTGCTGGCCGAGGGCGACGGCATCGCGGCGCAGGCGCTCGCGCGAGCCGGTATCACGTTGGATGCTGTCCGCGCCGAGATCGAGGACGTCGTCGGCTGCGCTGAGGAGATGCCACGAGGTCACATACCGTTCACCCCGCGAGCCAAGAAAGTGCTCGAGCTGGCGTTGCGCGAGGCCCTGCATCTCGGCCACAACTTCCTGGGCACCGAGCACATCCTGCTTGGCATCATCCGCGAGGGTGCGGGCGTAGCTGCCCAGGTGCTGGTCAAGCTCGGCGCCGACCTCAACCAGCTCCGCGACCACGTCCTAGCCTTGCTCGCGCCAGCCGAAGCGCCATCCGGAACCGAATAGCGGTTTCGATTTCGTAGGAAGCGCTATTCGGAACCGGCTGGCGGTGTCGGCGCCCCCCGTTTGACACTGGTCAGCAGGAGTTGGGCGACGTCGAGGACTTCGGTGGTGTTGGCGGCGGTGCCTTCGGCCTCCCTCGTGGTGAGGCCGTCGGTGAGCATCACCCGGCAGAACGGGCAACCGGTGGCGATCGCGGACGTCCCGGTGGCGATCGCCTCGTCGACCCGGTCGAGGTTGACCCGCTTGCCGATGCGCTCTTCCATCCACATCCGGGCGCCCCCAGCACCGCAGCACATGGAACGGTCACCGTGCCGCGGCATCTCAGTCAGCGCAGCACCGGACGCGGCGACCAGCTCCCGTGGCGGCGAGTACACCTCGTTGTGCCTGCCCAGGTAGCACGGATCGTGATAGGTGACCGCCGGCCCGGCCGCCGCATCGGGCACCGGGACCAGCCGCTTGTCCCGCACCAGTTGGTTGAGCAGCTGGGTGTGGTGCACCACCTCGTAGTGCCCGTCGAGTTGCGGGTACTCCCGGCCCAGCGTGTTGAAGCAGTGCGGGCAGGTCGTCACGATCTTGCGACGACCGGGTTCCCGCCCTTCGAAGGCGGTGTTGAGCACCTCGACGTTCTGCTGCGCCAGCATCTGGAAGACGAACTCGTTGCCCGATCGGCGGGCCGGATCACCGGTGCAGGTCTCACCGTCACCGAGCACCACGTAGTTGACGCCCGCGATGTGCAGCAGCTCGGCGGTGGCCCGCACCGTCCGCTTCGCGTTGTCGTCATAGGCGCCCGCGCAGCCGATCCAGAACAGGTACTCGACGTCCTCGGGCAGTGTCTCCTGCGTCAACCGCGGAACCTCGAAGTCCAGGCCCTTCGTCCAGTCCATCCGGGCGGACTGGTTCTGCCCCCATGGGTTGCCCTTGTTTTCCAGGTTGCGGAACAGCGTGCCCAGCTCGGTAGGGAACTCCGCCTCGATCAGCACCTGGTAGCGCCGCATGTCGACGATGTGGTCGACATGCTCGATGTCCACCGGGCACTGCTCCACGCAGGCCCCGCAGGTGGTGCATGACCACAGCACGTCCGGGTCGATCACCCCGCCGACCTCGGCGGTGCCCACCAGCGGCCGGGCGGCCTGCTCCGGGCCCGATCCGGGAACCCGGCCGAAGCCGGACTCCGGCACGTGGCCGTTGCGCGCGGCCAGCGCCAGCACGTCGACGTCGCTGTGGTCCGGCACCGTTTGGTCGCCGATCAGATATGGCGCCTTGGCGAACAGATGATCCCGCAGGTCCATGATCACCAGCTTGGGGGACAGCGGCTTGCCGGTGTTCCACGCCGGGCACTGGCTCTGGCAGCGACCGCACTCGGTGCAGGTCGCGAAGTCCAGCATGCCCTTCCAGGTGAAGTCCTCGACCTTGCCGCGGCCGAAGACGTCGTCCTCTCCGGGGTCCTCGAAGTCGATCTCCTTGCCACCGGACTCCATCGGCAGCAGCGGGCCCAGTGCCTTGGGCATCCGCTTGGCCGCGACGTTGATCGGCGCGATGAAGATGTGCAGGTGCTTGGAATACAGCACGATGATCAGGAAGGCCAGCATGACGCCGATATGCAGCAGCAGCCCCACTGTCTCCAGTACCTGGTTGGACCCCGCGCCCAACGGTGCCAGCAGCGCGGCTGCACCGTCCGAGGCGAACGCGCCAGAGCGGTAGGGGAACGTGCCGTTGTTCACCTCGGTGCCCCGGAACAGGAACAACGTCCAGATCACATTGAAGATCATGAACAGGATGAGCCAGGCGCCACCGGTGTGCGAGCCGTAGAACCGCGACGCCCGCTGCCTGCGCTCCGGCGCCTGCCGCACCCGCATGATCGCGAACGTGATGATCGACGCCAGCACGGCGAGCGCGATGAAGTCCTGTAGGAAACCCAGCACCGGCGAGTGCCCGACCAGCGGGATGGCGAAGTTCTCGTCGAACAGCACCCCGTAGGCCTCGATATAGACCGTGATCAGGATTACGAAGCCCCAGAACGTGAAGAAGTGCGCCAAGCCGGGGACCGTCCAGCGCAATAATCGCCGCTGCCCGAACACCTCGACCAGCTGCACCCGCAGCCGGGCGCCGAGATCCTCGGTGCGGCCGCTCGCCGGCTGCCCGGAGCGGATCAGCGAGTACAGCCACCACACCCGGCGACCAGCGAGAACGAGCGTTAGGACAGTCAGTCCCAGGCCGATCACCAGTCGCGCTGCCATCACGGCATCCACCCTACGGCCGGTCGTGAGTGGCAAACAGTGTTATAGCACTCAATGCCACTCACGAGTCGCGGCCAGCCTGGCCGCGCGCATTCCAGCCCGGCCGGCGGGCGGGAGCCGGATCGTCATCGGGCGCTGCTCGTGCCGGGGCACCCGCAGGGAGCGTGGGGCCGGGTAGATCTCGGTCGGGGCGTCCGGGTGTCGCGGGTGCACCAGGTTCACTAGCGCACGCACGGCGGATTCCGCAGGACCTACGTAGGCCCAGACGACGAACTCGGGCGCGAACACGTCCACCCGGCCCAGCATGGGAAGCCGCGCGGCGGCGACCCGATCGCAGCTGTGGATGGTGAGATGATCGACGCAGTCATCCCACTCGTAAGAGGCGGCCAGCGCGGTGGGTGCGGTTCGGGGGCCGCAGCAGTACACGGTGAACCCGTCCGCAACGACGTCGAGCAGCAGCTTCTCCACCATCGGCGGCAGCTCCGTCATGTGATCACCGCTCTTACTGGTGGACGGTGACCCCGGCCGATTCGGGGAGTTCAAGGCCGGGGCCACCGTCGTCAATGGGTGAGTTCCTGGTGCGCGGTACGGCAGGGCGACCAGCGCGCTCCAGCATGGGGAATAAGCTTGTTACGACCTTGCTTGCAGCAGGACTGTACCTTCCACGCAGCTTCTCTGCAATTTTCACGATCTTGTGATCTGGGAGGTTCGGGTGGCGCAGCGCAAGACGATCCGGTCCCGCCGGTTGGGTAAGCAGATCCGGCGACTCCGCGACGACGCCCAACTCAACCAGGAGAAGCTGGTCGAGCTGATGAACGCCGACCAGCCCCGTCAGCGTTGCGTCTCCGCATCGCATCTGTCCCGGGTCGAGTCCGGCATCGCCCGGATCAATCCCGAGCACCTGGACCGGATCATCACAGTCCTCGACGTCGGTGCCGACCAGGCGCAGAAACTCGACGAGATACGCCGGCGCGCCGACGAACCCGGCTGGTGGCAGGAGTACTCGGACATCGTGCCCGAGACCGTGGAGATGCTCGTCGAAATCGGCGAGGACGCCGCCACCGCGCACAGCTACGACAACGTCTACGTGCAGGGGCTCCTACAGACCCGCGCCTACGCCGAAACGTTGATCGGCAACGCGAGGGCCTTCGTCTCGCCGATCAACGTCGATCGGATGGCCGACCTACGGATGCGCCGCCAGCAGCGGCTCGGCGAGGACAGCTTCCAGGGCATGGTGGCTGTGCTGACCGAGGGCGTCATCCGTACCATGGTGGGCGGCCGAGACGTCATGTGTGACCAGCTCCGACACTTGATCGAAGTGACCCAGCAGTACCCGGTGACGATCCACATCCTGCCCTTCAGCGCTGGAGCGTTGCCCGGAACCGACAACTTCGTGATCTTCGGGTTCCCGCATGAGCTCGACGGCGAGGTGGTGTATGTGGACAGTGACACGGCGCAGCGCGTGTACGAAGAGCGCACCCCCGTGCGGCAGTACACGTACATCTTCGATGCGGCTCTGGCCCAGGCTCTCCCAGCCCGGGAGTCACAGGACCTGATCCGCGTAGTCATGGAGGAGTTGTGATCCAGTGGCACGCACACCCAACCCTTATTTCACTCTCGATGATGCGAAGTACAGCGCGGTGGTCCATGGCCGGTACGTGAAATCGAGCTTCAGCAACGGCAACGCTGGCTGCCTGTCGTTCACCGTGGCCGGCGGCCTGGTCGGTTTCCAGGACGACAAGCTCGCCCCCGCCGAGCGCAAGGCTCGCACGCTGATCTTCGACCAGCGCGAGATGGCCGCCTTCATCGCCGGCGCCAAGAACGGAGACTTCGACCACCTGCTCGACTAAGCCGTGCCCCACCGATTTTCCCGGCAGCTCTCTTCCTCCCGAACTCCACAGCAGCGCTGCCCACGGCGGGCAGAATGGCTCTGTTGTGGAGTTCGGGAGCCTGAGTGCAACCTCAAGATCGCTGGACAGGCTCAGATAGCCACCGGCGTACCCGTCACGCGCTGATTCTTCAGGTCGTTTTCAGTCAGCGCTCCTAGCATCGTCGTGGTGGGGCTGATGACCTTTGCTGTTCCCCGGGTCGGGGGGTTGGTCGAGCGCGACGCGGTACGCCGGTTGGTGCAACGTCTGGGCTTGGGGCCGCGGCCCGGTGAGCTGGACCGGGCGGTCGCGGCCGGGTTCGCCAGCACCCTTGAGGACTTACTTCACCCAGCGGGAGTGGACGTGGGTCTGGCCGGCGCACCGGTGCCGGTGTTCGGCCCGGAACCCAGTGCACCCGGTGCCAAGCCCGGTAGCCCGCAGCGGCGGGCGGTCAACCAGCAGGTCGCGGTGCGCGCAACGGAGTTGCGGGCCTGGTGGGTGGACCGGATGGCCGCCGTCGATGCGCCGTTACCGGAGCGGCTGGCCTGGTTCTGGCACGGGCATTTCGCCACTGCGATCGGCAAGGTCCGCAGTGCACCGATGATGCTGGCGCAGAACGAGACCTTCCGGCGGCTCGGTGCGGGTGATTTCCGGGAGCTGGCGCGGGCGTTGATCGTCGACCCGGCGATGCTGGTATGGCTCGATGGCGCACAGAACCGCAAGGGCCGCCCGAATGAGAACCTGGCCCGGGAGTTCATGGAGCTGTTCACCCTGGGCGTGGGCAACTACACCGAGACCGACGTGCGTCAGGCGGCCCGGGCGCTGACCGGTTGGCGGGTGAACCGGGTGACCGGGACCGCGTCGCTGCTGGCGGCTCAGCACGATCCGGGACCTCAGACCGTGCTGGGGACGACCGCGTCGCTGGACGCCTCCGGGTTCGCTGACCTGGTCGTCGCCCGCCCGGAGTCGGCGGGGTTCATCACCACCCGGATGTGGACCCGTTTCGTCTCCGCGACCCCGCCGGATCCCGCCACCCTGGCGGCGTTGACCACCGCCTACGGTCCTCGTCGCGACATCACCGCCCTGTTGCGCGCGATCGCCACCAGCCCCGGCTTCCGCGACCCCGCGGCGGTCCTGGTCCGCCAGCCCGTGGAGTGGGTGGTGGCGACGCTGCGGGCGCTGCGACTGCGACCCTCGGCACTGCCCGCACCGGCGCAGCGGGCCCTGCGCGCTGGGCTGACCCAGCTGGGGCAGATCCCGTTCGACCCACCCAACGTGGGGGGATGGCCCTCGGGCACCGCCTGGTTGACCACCGCGGCGGCCGCTGCCCGGCTCACCCTCGCGCAAGCGTTGACCCCGCACGCCGACCTGACCCTGGTCACCGCGGCGGCGCGGCCGGCGCGGGTCGACGCCGCGGCCGCGTTACTGGGCCTGCCCACGCTGACCGACCGCACCCGAACTGCCCTGGACGGGCTGACCGACAACCCACCCCAACTGGTGGCGCTGGCCCTGGCCAGCCCGGAGAACGTGGTCAGCGGATGAACTCCCTGACCCGACGCCGGTTCCTGGCGGCCTCCGGGGTGACCGCCACCGTCGCGGCCGGGGCGACATTGGGCTGGTTCGAGCTGATCGACCGCGCCCGCACCGACCCGCTGCCCACCGACGCCCACGTCCTGGTGATGCTGACCCTCTACGGCGGCAACGACGGCCTGGGCACCGTGATCCCGGCCGCCGACCCCGCCTACCAGCAGGCCCGCCCGGACCTGGCCTACGCCGAACACGAGGTACTCCCACTCGGCCAAGGGCTCGGGCTCAACCCGGGCATGACCGGGCTGAAGAAACTGTGGGACGACCGGCACCTGGCGATCGTGCGCGGCGTCAGCTACCCCCAGCCCGACCACAGCCACTTCCGGTCCATGGCGATCTGGCAGACCGCCTCACCCACCGGCCCGCTGCCCACCGGTTGGCTGGGCCGCTGGCTCGACGCATCCGGCTCCGACCCCTTGCTCGCCGTGTCGATCGGCCCGGTGCTCCCGCCGATGCTGGCCGGCGCGACCACCGCGGGTGCGGCGCTCCCCTTGGGCGGGCTCACCCTGCCCCCGGGCGCGCTCGGGCGCGCATTCACCGCCCTGGGCCAACCCTCACCCGGCGAACCCGCCCAGCAGGCCGCCGCGGCCGCCGCCGTGACCGACCTGCACCGTGCTGTCGCCGCGTTCGCCTCGGCGGTGAACACCACCGCGAAGAACACCCCGACCGCGCACACCAACCGAGGCGGTGGGGGTGCCCTCGCCGCGCAACTCGACATCGTCGCTCGCTGCATCGAAATCGGCGCCCCCAGCCGGGTGTACTGCGTGAGCCTGGGCGGCTTCGACACCCACGCTGACGAGCGCGGCACCCAACAGCGCCTGTTGACCCAGGTCGACGCCGCGGTCACCGCCTTCCTGGACCGGATGGCGAGCACCGACCGGGGTCGCAAGGTCGTGCTCGCCGCCTACTCCGAGTTCGGCCGCCGGGTCGCGGCCAACGCCAGCCAGGGCACCGACCACGGCACCTCCGGGCCCGTCCTCATCGCCGGCCAACCCGTCACCGGCGGCTTCTACGGCGACCAACCCAGCCTCACCGACCTCGACGACGGCGACCTGAAAACCACCACCGACTTCCGCGACACCTACGCCACCCTGCTCGCCAAAGTCCTCAACACCGACCCCGCACGTATCCTCGGCCCAGGCCGCACCGTCGCCACCTACCTCTGACCTCTGAGCCAGCGGTCAGGACGAGGTAGACGCCAAGCGAGCACCGTTACCCTGAACCTCGGCGGAGAAGCGTCGCGGTGGGTATCACGCTCAGTCATCAAATGGCGTGTCTGCACGCCCGGTCGGTCGTTGAAATGTGACGTGAGCAGTGATGAAGGTTCCGGTGTGCGGAGCCGACAACCCGAGAATGGTCGGCGCGCCGGTCTTGCTCGGGTAGGCGGGTACGCGCTGCGTGGAGTGTTGTCCGGTGCTGCGTTGAGCTGCGCCGCGGTGGTCGTAACGGCCCTGAGTACGATGGCTGCCCCGCTGCCCGACCGCGGGTTCACCACGCCCACGCCGGTCGCGATGGCCGCGCCCGCCGCGTTGCCCGATGTCCCCGATCCCGCCGCTGCCCAGGTCGTCGGCGCGCCTGCCGCCGAGCCCACCGGTAAGCCGTCGCAGACCGTCACGATCCCGGTGCAGCTCCCGGCGCCCGCAGTGCATCCAGTTGGGCCGCAGCTGGCCTTCGCCGCGTGGGCCACCCGGATGTCGCGTCCCACCGGTATCCCGCAGCGTGCACTGGAGGCCTACGCCAACGCGCACGCCGTGATGGCCGCCACCCATCCGGGCTGCCACATCACCTGGGTGACCCTGGCCGGTATCGCGGAAGTCGAGTCCCAGCACGGCACCATCGGAGCTCGTACCCTGCTGCCCGATGGCCGGTCCTCGTCACCGATCATCGGGCCGGCGTTGGACGGCACGAACGGCAACAAGGTCATCGCCGACACCGACGGCGGCCTGCTCGATGGCGACAAGATCTGGGATCACGCCGTCGGGCCGTTCCAGTTCATCCCCTCGACCTGGGCGAAGTGGCGGGCCGACGCGCACGGCGACGGGATGACCGACCCACAGAACATCGACAACGCCGCACTCGCCGCGGCGCAGTACCTCTGCGCGGACAACCGCAACCTGGGCTCCGGTGACGGCTGGCTCCGCGCGATCCTGTCCTACAACAGTTCCCTGGACTACGCGCAACTGGTCTACGGCTTCGCCCAAAACTACGCCCGCAGCGTCCACGGCCTCAGCTGAGCCGGGAGCCCAGCCAGCGGCTCATCATGGTGGGTGTGACAGCGACCCGCGGCGTGGTCCTGGTATCCGGCGCTCCTGGCGCGGGTAAGACGACGCTTGCCGTTCCGCTCGCCGCGGCCTTAGGACTGCCGCTGCTGTCCAAGGATCAGATCAAAGCGACTCTCTTTGACGCCCTGGACTACCCAGCCGGCGACCTCGCGGCGTCGCGCCGCGCCGGCGCGGCGGCCATGCAGGTGCTGTGGACACTCGCCGAGACCTTCCCGTCGGTAGTGCTCGAAGCGAACTTCCGGCCTCACAGCGACTACGAGCGGTCTCGGATCGACCTGCTCCACGGGCGGCTGGTCGAAGTCCATTGCGCCTGCCCGCCGGCCGTAGCAGCCCAGCGATACGCGACCCGGGCCGCCTCGGCGACGCACCATAGGGCGCACGTCTTGTCACGGCTGTCTGACGACATGCTCGCGGAGTTCGATCAGCCACTCGGAGTGGGACAGCTGATCCGGGTCGACACCACCGAATCTGTCGACATGGCGACCTTGACGGCAACAATCCAGGCCGTGTTCAGCGGGGGCGGTCCATCGCGCCAGGCTGTGCGGCAGCATCGGTCCCCATGAGAACGGCGAGGGTGAACCCTGCCGCCATCCTCTTACGGAGATGGTTGGATCAGGCTGCGGGCGGGTATCCGTGAGCCACCGACGGCGCTTCCGCGCGGCGATCGGATACGTCTCGAAAGGACGCAGAACATGGCTGCCTCGGAGCTGCTGGGCACCTACCTCAACGACCATCTGGCGGGCGCCGCTACCGGTTCGGAGCTTGCGAAGAAGCTCAGTGAGGAAAATGCCGGAGGACGGTACGGCAGCTTTCTCGCCGAGCTCGCCACGGAGATCGAGCAGGATCGCCTCACGCTCGCAGAGCTGATGGACCGGCTGGACATCGAGCGCAGCACGATGAAGCAGGCGGCCGGCTGGATCAGCGAAAAGCTGACCAGAGTCAAATTCAGCGAGAGTCTCACCGGCAGCGCGGACCTCAAGCGGTTGCTGGAGTTCGAGACGTTGTCGCTGGGTATCGAGGGCAAGCAGGCTATGTGGCGGTCTCTGCGTCAGGTCAGCGACCGCTACCCGGAGTTGGCCGTGGCGGACCTTGATGCGCTCGCCAAGCGTGCGGAGGCGCAGCGTTCCGGGCTTGAGGAGCACCGACTTGACGCGGCGGGCAAGGCACTGGCCTGAGTTCGAGGTCGCACCGCAAAGGTTCAGCTTCTCTGCATCCCCGTGTCGGTGACCGCGCAAGAATCGAATCCCCAACGTACTTGCAGTTCACAAGCAAGCGGACTGATCGCCTCCGGGTCGACACGCGCCAAACTGACAATGACGTTGATCCACGAACCGGTTACAAGGGCGCCTTCGCGCCAAGGTATTAGAGTGTTGAGTCGAGCCGTTGGTCGGGTGCAATGAGGTCTCGCACCTGCGCCTGGTAGGCCATGGTTACCCACTCGCCCGCTGAGGGCGGGACGACATCGGGCAACGCGTCAGGAAGATCGAGCTGCCGTCGTAGCTCTCCAGCACGTGCCACGGGCCGGCCACAGCGTGCGGGTTGGGTTGCTGACGCTGTATCGGTCTGTGGCGGGTGCTGCTCGATCGTGGCGAGCTGATGGTCGTGCGTGCGGGGGCCCTGCACGAAATGGTCGAGCCGGTCGTAGTCGTTGCGGGACAGGGCGAAGGTGTCGCGGAACCAGTTGCCCAGCGGTGCGTTGGCGTAGGTGTAGCGCCCGCAGTAGATCAGCACGAGCGCATGCAGCACCATGCCCCTCCTCAGTCCGCTCGGAGCAGGAGGATGGATGGGTCCAGCGGGGAACATAGCTGCCGCCTTGGCCGTTAGACCGGTCAGTTAGGTTGAGCGGGATCCACTCAAGTTCACTTGAGTCAGTTCCAGTCAAGTTCGAAAGGGTTGCTCACATGGCTCGTGCGGTCGGTATCGACCTAGGGACCACCAACTCCGTCGTGGCCGTCCTGGAGGGCGGCGAGCCCACGGTGGTGGCGAACTCGGAGGGCTCGCGGACCACGCCGTCGGTGGTCGCCTTCGCCAAGAACGGCGAGGTGCTCGTCGGTCAGTCCGCCAAGAACCAGGCGGTCACCAACGTGGACCGCACCATCCGGTCGGTCAAGCGGCACATGGGGTCGGATTGGTCGACCACGGTGGACGGCAAGAAGTACACCGCGCAGGAGATCAGCGCCCGGGTGTTGATGAAGCTCAAGCGCGACGCCGAGGCCTACCTCGGTGAGGACGTGACCGACGCGGTGATCACCGTGCCGGCCTACTTCGAGGACGCGCAGCGCCAGGCCACCAAGGAGGCCGGTCAGATCGCGGGCCTCAACGTCCTGCGGATCGTCAACGAGCCCACCGCTGCTGCGCTGGCCTATGGCTTGGACAAGGGCGAGAAGGAGCAGACCATCCTGGTGTTCGACCTCGGTGGTGGCACGTTCGACGTGTCGCTACTGGAGATCGCCGAAGGTGTGGTCGAGGTCAAGGCCACCTCCGGAGACAACCACCTCGGTGGGGACGACTGGGACCAGCGGATCATCGACTGGCTGGTCGACAAGTTCCGCGCGTCGCACGGCATCGACCTGAAGAAGGACAAGATGGCCCTGCAGCGGCTGCGCGAGGCCGCCGAGAAGGCCAAGATCGAGCTGTCCAGCTCGTCGAGCGCGACGCTCAATCTGCCCTACATCACCGTCGACTCCGACAAGAACCCGCTGTTCCTCGACGAGACGCTCACGCGTGCGGAGTTCCAGCGGATCACCGCAGACCTGCTGGATCGCTGCCGCGCCCCGTTCCGCAATGTGATCAAGGACGCTGGCATCTCGGTCGGGCAGATGGACCACGTGGTGCTGGTCGGCGGTTCCACCCGGATGCCGGCGGTGCACGACCTGGTCAAGGAGCTCACCGGCGGCAAGGAGCCGAACAAGGGCGTCAACCCCGACGAGGTGGTGGCGGTCGGTGCCGCGCTGCAAGCAGGCGTGCTCAAAGGTGAGGTCAAAGACGTCCTACTGCTCGATGTCACCCCGCTGTCGCTGGGCATCGAGACCAAGGGCGGCGTGATGACCAAGCTCATCGAGCGCAACACGACCATCCCCACCAAGCGCTCCGAGACCTTCACCACGGCCGACGACAACCAGCCGAGCGTGCAGATTCAGGTGTTCCAGGGCGAGCGGGAGATCGCGGCATACAACAAGAAGCTCGGCATGTTCGAGCTGA
Source organism: Pseudonocardiaceae bacterium (assembly GCA_036266995.1). Taxonomy (GTDB): domain Bacteria; phylum Actinomycetota; class Actinomycetes; order Mycobacteriales; family Pseudonocardiaceae. Next base: position 12,698 of record DATAWX010000053.1, read on the forward strand.
CCGGGCTACCGCCGGCGCCGCGCGGCGTGCCGCAGATCGAGGTCACCTTCGACATCGACGCCAACGGCATCGTCAACGTCTCGGCCAAGGACATGGGCACGGGCAAGTCCCAGGCCATGACCATCACCGGTGGATCCGCGCTGCCCAAGGACGACATCGACCGGATGATGCGCGACGCTGAGGAGCACGCCGAGGAGGACCGCCAGCGCCGCGAGGAGGCCGAGACTCGCAACCAGGCCGAGTCGCTGGTCTACCAGACCGAGAAGTTCATCAAGGACAACGACGAGAAGCTGCCCGCCGACGTCAAGGACAAGGTGAACGCCGTACTGGGCGAGGCCCAGGAGGCACTGAAGGGTACCGACACCGCGGCGATCCGGGCCGCGATGGAGAAGCTGGCAACCGAGTCCCAGGCGCTGGGCCAGGCGCTGTACAAGGACGCCGCGGCGGCCGGTGGCCCAGGCGACGGCGCGACCACCGGCGGTCCGACCGGATCTGGATCGGCTGGCTCATCGTCGAACGCTGACGACGTCGTCGATGCTGAGATCGTCGATGAGGAGCCGGGGAGCGCCAAGAAGTGAGGCACGGGGATGGCACCTTCGGCGATGGCGCCGGTGGTGAGGAGCCCAGAGTCGTGGTGCGAGACAAGCGGAGGATCGATCCGGTGACGGGTAAGGTTCGGGTCCCACCGGCGGGTGAGCAGCCCGCCGGTGGCGGTGTGCACGTTGATGAGGCCGACCCAGGTGCGGCTGCTGGCGGGGTTATTGGGGCCGCTAGTACCGCCGAGCTCGAGGCATTGCAGGCCCAGCTCGATGAGCGGACCGGTGACTTGCAGCGGATCTCCGCTGAGTACAGCAACTACCGCCGCCGGGTCGAGCGGGATCGCCAGCTCGTGATCGACGTCGCCAAGGCTCAGGTGACCAGTCAGCTGCTCACCGTGCTCGACGACATCGAGCGGGCACAGGAACACGGTGACCTGTCCGGCGCGTTCAAGGTGGTCGCGGACAAGTTGGTGGCGGCACTGCATGCGCAGGGTTTGGAACCGTTCGGAATCGTCGGAGAAGGGTTCGACCCGGCCGTCCACGAGGCCGTTCAACACGACACCGCTGCGGACATCTCCGAGCCGACCGTCACCGCCGTACTGCGCCCGGGCTACCGCTTCGGCGAGCGAGTGCTGCGCCCAGCGATGGTGGCGGTGACCGACGCGGAGGCAGCAGTCGTGATGTTCCCGGACACCGAGGCCGGACCGGAACAGTTCGGTGCTGAGCAGGGCCCCGAACAACCGCAGGAAGAGTGAACAGTGATGCGGGAGGAGGTGTCCGGTGAGCGCCCGGGAATGGATTGAGAAGGATTTTTACGCGGAGCTGGGTGTCTCCTCCACCGCTTCCGCCGAAGAGATCAAACGGGCGTACCGCAAGTTGGCCCGGGAGTTGCACCCGGACGCCAACCCCGGTGACGTCAAGGCCGAGGCACGCTTCAAGTCGATGTCCGAGGCCTACGGTGTGCTGTCGGACCCGGACAAACGCAAGCAGTACGACGAGGCGCGCAGCCTGTTCAACGGCGGCTTCCGACCCGGCGGTGGTTTCGGCGGGCCCGGTGGGCCGGGCCCGGGCGGGTTCGATCTCAATGATCTGTTCGCCGCTCAGGGCGGTCGCGGTGACGCGGGCGGTCTGGGTGACCTGCTCGGCGGGTTGTTCGCCAACCGCGGCGGAGCGCCGGGCGGCGCCGCGGCCGGCCGTCCGCGGCGAGGCACCGACGTCGAGACGGAGCTGCGGATCGACTTCACCGAAGCGATCCGCGGTGCCACCGTGCCGCTGCGGATAGCCAGCCCGGCCAGTTGCGGCAGTTGTGGCGGCTCCGGGGCCCGCGCAGGCACCGTTCCGCGGGTCTGCCCGGTTTGCGGCGGCAGTGGGCTGGTCACCCGCAGCCAAGGCGCGTTCGCCCTGTCCGAACCGTGCCGGGACTGCCGCGGCACGGGCCGGATCATCGAGGATCCGTGCACCGAATGCGGCGGTCGCGGAGTCTCCAACCGATCCCGCAGCCTGACCATGCGGATCCCCGCCGGGGTCGCCGACGGTCAGCGGATCCGGCTGGCCGGGCAGGGCGAGCCGGGGATGCGTGGCGCCCCCGCCGGTGATCTCTTCGTGCTGGTGCACGTCACGCCGCATCCGGTGTTCGGGCGCTCCGGTGATGACTTGACGCTGGGCGTGCCCGTGTTGTTCCCCGAGCTGGTGATGGGTACCACGCTGACCGTGCCCACCATGGATGGCCCCGATATGGACGGGTCGGTCAAGCTCAAGGTCCCGGCAGGCACCGCCAACGGCCGCACCCTGCGGGTGCGGGGCAAAGGCATCGTCGGGCGGCACGGGCGCACCGGTGATCTGCTGGTGACCCTGCAGGTGGTGGTTCCCGCCAAGCTGGACCGGGGGGCCAAAGAGGCGCTGGAGGCCTACGCGCAGGCCACCGCCGGGGAGGACCCGCGGGCGGAGCTGTTCGCCCGCGTCCAGCGCCCGGGGGCTGGACGGCGATGATTCCCCCGACGCCACCGGGTGCCGATCAGGACACCCCGGTCTTCGTGATCTCCATCGCCGCCCAGCTGGCCGGGCTGCACGCGCAGACTCTGCGCAGCTACGACCGGCTGGGACTGGTCTCGCCCGGCCGTAGCCCGGGGGGTGGCCGCCGCTATTCGGCTCGCGACATCGCGCTGCTGCAAGAGGTGCAGCGACTGTCGCACGACCACGGCGTCAACCTGGCCGGGATCAAGCGGATCATCGATCTGGAGAACCAGGTCGACGCGCTGCACTCCCGGCTGACCGAGTTGGCCGCTGAGCTGGACGAGGCGCGCGCCGAGCTGGCCCAGGCACAGGCCCTCGCCCAGCAGGCGGCCGCAACCGTGCACGCCTCCTACCGCCGCGACCTGGTCCCTCTGCGCCCCGGCACCGAAACAGCCCTGGTGATCTGGCGCCCCCGTAAGTAGCCCTTGAAGAGCCCCAACTAGTCCACGGTGAACGGGTCGTAGGTGATCCGGTCGAGCGCAGTGCCGGCGACGAGCATCCGTGACACCGTGGTCCTGATCATTGCCGGAGAGCCGCAGATCAGCACGTCGCGATCCGGCCAAGCGCCGAAGCGGGTGACCACGTCGGCCAGTGTCCCGTGTTCCATCCCCACCATCCGGGGGTACGACTCCACCACCGGGATCACCCTCAGCCACGGATTCGTGGCGGCTATGGCGGTGAGCGCGTCGAGGTCGTGGAGATCGGCGCGGGTCCGGCCGCCGGCGAACATCGTCACCTCCGGGTTGTCCCCAAACCGGCTGAGCTCCTCGAGGATCGCGCGCATGGGGGCCGTTCCGGTACCACCGGCGACCATCACGACGTCCCGGTCGGACTCCCGATCCACCGTCATGAGACCCATCGGTGAGCCGATCCGCCAGGTGTCACCGACCTGAGTGTGGCCGACGATCGACCGGCTGACCGAGCCACTCGGTACCGCGCGAACGTGAAACTCGATCGACCCGTCCGGACGGGGGGCATTCGCGGGAGACAGGTAACGCCACAGCCGCGGGCGCTGGGGTACCTCCACGCCGACGTACTGCCCGGCCCGGTACGGCACCGGCCGGTCGGGGATCACCCGAACCACGGCCAGGTCCCAGGTCAGCCGGTGGTGATCGACGACCCGTGCGGTCCACCAGGCAGGGCCGGATTCCGACTCGGCCGCCTCCTGCATCGTCTTGGCGATCAGGCTGTAGGCGTCGCTCCACGCCTTCTCCACCTGCGGCGTCCAAGCAGCACCTGCGTACTGCTTCAGCGAGGTGACCAGAGCGGTCCCCATCGCGTCATAGTGCTCACCGAGCACTCCGAACTTCCGGTGGTCACGGCCGAGCTGGTGTAAGAACGGCACCAGCTCGTCGGGACGGTCGAAGTTCTGCACGATGTGCACCAGAGCGCGCCAGAACCGGCTGCGCTGCACCTCCATGTTCGCCGCGAACAGCTCACGGGTAGCGGGAGCGATCGCGAATAACATCGCGTAGAAGAACCGGGTGGCCTCCTCTGAACGCGGCGCGACCTCCGCATAGCTCTCGCGAAGCAGGCGCACCATGATCGCGGCCGTACCCGTGCGGTGCGGCTGGCGGGGGGGTGGCGGAATCGAGCTCCGCACGGCATCGGCTGTCATGGTCCGGCGAGCGTCTTCTCCAGGGTCGATGGCGAGCAGGTGGACCCGTCGCGGGCGATGCGAACTCCCTAGGGTTCAGGAACCCTACCGTCATTCGCCACGACCCTCTCCAATCGCTCCTTCGAGTGTAGATCAGTCACTTTAGGTTGATCCACACCCTCTCATGAACTCCAAAGAGCACATAAAGGAGAGATGCTGCGACGTTGCGTGCAGTAACAGTTACAGTGCGAAGTTGGCAGCACGGCGGTCATCAGAGCCAGCCGTGCGCCGTAACTTGAGCGGAACAGACTCAACTTTCCTCTCGTTGAACCCAGCAGAGTAAGACGCCAGTGCGGAGGGAACGCTTCGACAATGGACTCCTTCAATCCCACGACCAAGACGCAGGCCGCCATCTCCTCGGCTGTGCAGGCCGCCTCGATGGCCGGCAACCCCGACGTGACATCGGCGCACCTGCTCGGGGCGCTGCTCGGGCAAGCCGACGGTATCGCGGCGCCGCTACTCGCGGCGGTGGGTGCGGACGCCGCTGCGGTACGTGCGGAGCTGGAAGCGATCACTCAACGGTTGCCCTCGGCCACCGGTTCCACGGTGGCCGCGCCGATGTTCGACCGCCAAGCCCTCAAGGCGCTCACTGATGCCCAGAATCTGGCGACCGAGATGGGCGACTCCTACGTCTCCACCGAGCACCTGCTGGTGGGGCTCGCCGGGCAGGGCGGTGCGGTCGGGCAGCTGCTCAGCAGGCACGGCGCCACCCCTGACGCTTTACGCAACGCGTTCCAGGCCGTAAGGGGCTCTGCTCGGGTGGCCAGCCAGGATCCGGAGGGCACCTACCAGGCGCTGGCCAAGTACGGGCTGGATCTCACCGAGCGGGCCCGCGCCGGCGAGTTGGACCCGGTGATCGGCCGCGACGCCGAGATCCGCCGGGTGGTGCAGGTGCTGTCCCGGCGGACCAAGAACAACCCGGTGCTCATCGGCGAGCCCGGCGTCGGCAAGACCGCCATCGTCGAGGGCCTCGCCCAGCGCATCGTCGCCGGTGACGTGCCAGAATCGCTGCGCGACAAGCGGGTCGTGGCGCTGGACCTCGGTTCGATGGTGGCCGGCGCGAAGTACCGCGGCGAGTTCGAGGAGCGGCTCAAGGCGGTCCTGAAGGAGATCACCGACTCGGCCGGCCAGATCATCACGTTCATCGACGAACTGCACACCATCGTCGGCGCCGGCGCCACGGGCGAGTCCGCGATGGACGCCGGAAATATGATCAAACCGATGCTGGCCCGCGGCGAACTGCGGATGGTCGGGGCGACCACGCTGGACGAGTACCGCAAGCACATCGAGAAAGACGCCGCACTGGAACGTCGATTCCAGCAGGTGCTCGTCGGGGAACCGTCCGTCGAGGACACCATCGGCATCCTGCGGGGCCTCAAGGAGCGCTACGAGGTGCACCACGGCGTGCGGATCACCGACGCCGCCCTGGTCGCCGCCGCGACGCTGTCCGACCGCTACATCACCGCCCGGTTCCTGCCGGACAAGGCGATCGACCTGGTCGACGAGGCCGCCTCGCGGTTGCGCATGGAGATCGACTCCCGGCCGGTGGAGATCGACGAGGTGGAGCGCGCGGTGCGCCGGCTGGAGATCGAGGAGATGGCGCTGGCCAAGGAGTCCGACCCGGCCTCGGTGCAGCGCCTCGCCGCGTTGCGTGCCGAACTGGCCGATCGCCGGGAGACCCTGGCCGAGCTGAGCACCCGCTGGCAGAACGAGAAGACCGCCATCGAGGCCACCCGGGAGCTCAAAGAGCAGCTCGAACAGCTGCGCGGCGAGTCCGAGCGCGCCGAACGCGACGGTGATCTCGGGCTGGCCGCCGAGCTGCGCTACGGCAAGATCCCCGCGCTGGAAAAGCAGCTCGCCGAGGCCACCGCATCCGCCCGGGATCCGCAGGTGATGCTCAAGGAGGAAGTCGGCCCGGACGATGTGGCCGACGTCGTCTCAGCGTGGACCGGGATCCCCGCGGGCCGGTTGCTGGAGGGCGAGACCGCCAAGCTGCTTCGGATGGAGGACGCCCTGAGCCGCCGGGTGGTCGGCCAGCCCGAGGCGGTCCGAGCCGTGTCGGATGCGGTGCGCAGGGCCCGCGCCGGCGTCGCCGACCCGGACCGCCCCACCGGATCGTTCATGTTCCTCGGGCCCACCGGTGTCGGCAAAACCGAACTGGCCAAGACGCTCGCGGAGTTCCTGTTCGACGACGAGCGCGCCATGGTGCGCATCGACATGAGCGAGTACAGCGAGAAGCACAGCGTGGCTCGTCTCGTCGGTGCCCCGCCCGGATACGTCGGTTACGACCAGGGCGGTCAGCTCACCGAGGCGGTCCGCCGCCGGCCCTACAGCGTGGTGCTGCTCGACGAGGTGGAAAAGGCCCACTCCGACGTCTTCGACGTGCTGCTGCAGGTCCTTGATGACGGCCGGCTGACCGATGGGCAGGGCCGCACGGTGGACTTCCGTAACACCATCCTGGTGCTTACCTCCAACCTGGGCTCGGCGGCACTGGCCGACGACACCCTCGACGAGCGCCAGCGCACCGACGCCGTCCTCGGGATCGTGCGCCGGTTCTTCAAGCCCGAGTTCCTCAACCGGCTCGACGACCTGGTGGTGTTCCACTCACTGTCCACCGAGGAGCTGACAGCCATCGTGGACATCCAGATCGGGCAGTTGGCTCGCCGGTTGGCCGCCCGCCGCCTGCAGCTGGAGGTCACCGACGCTGCTCGGGAATGGTTGGCGATGGGCGGCTTCGACCCGCTTTACGGCGCGCGCCCGCTGCGCCGCCTGGTGCAGTCCGCGATCGGCGACCAGCTCGCCCGCGCCCTGCTGGCCGGCGAGATCACCGACGGCGACACCGTAGTCGTCGACCTCGACGACAGCGCCGGGGGCGGCACCGGCGCCCTCACCGTCACCCACGCCTGACCTCGGCGAGCCTGCGAGGGTGAGCGCTGCCCGCCGCGCCAGCCCGGCCCGTGAACTCGACGTCACCGACGTTTTTGGCCCATCTTTACGTCGGTGTGGTCGAGTTCACGGCACTGGGCTCCACCCAGCCGGCCGGGTCAGCGGGGGAGGGTGGTGAGGAAGGCTCGCCAGGCGGGGGTGGGGACGGCCAGGGCGGGGCCGTCGGGGTCTTTGGAGTCGCGCACCAGGACCTGGTCCGGCGCGGGCGTGACCTGGACGCAGTTGCCGCTGCCGGCGCTGTAGCTGCTGGTGCGCCAGCCGACCTGGACGCAGTTACCGTTTCCGTAGCTGTAGCTGCTGGTGTGCCAGACGATGCCGCCCGGCTCAGGCGCGGTCATCATGATCCTTTCGATTCTCATAGAGCTCGGTTGCCAGGACGGCAATCAGCTCTCTCGATTGTCCCTCGCCCAGCGCAGTATCCGCCAGCGCCGTCAGGATGCGCCGGTATGCCTGAATTTCCTCTGGCCGCTCCAAAAACAGGCTGGAGGTCTCACTTTCCAGGTAGGCCACCGGCTTGAACTCGGCGAACTCCATCAGCCGGAACGCCCCGGTCATCGCCGCGTGCGCGCCGAGCGCAACGGGTACGACCCGCAGGGTCAGGTAGGAGCGCATCGACATCCGATGCAGGTGGCGCAACTGCTCGGCCATCACCGCGGGCCCGCCCACAGGCAATCGCAGCACGGACTCGTGCAGGTAGAAGGCGAACCGTGGCGGACGGTCCCGGCTCAACAGGCTCTGCCGGGCCAGCCGAGCCGCTACTCGATCGTTCACCTCGTCGGGTGGCACGTTAACCACACGGCTGATCACCGCACGGGCGTACTCGCCGGTCTGCAACAGGCCCGGCATGCCGGCCGCCTCGAACTCACTGATCGCGACCGCCTTGTTTTCGTGGTCGATCAGTGTGACGAGCTGTTTGGGCATTCGGGAGCCATGCTGCTGGAACCAGCCCGGGGTGTCCTGCTCCCGGCACAGCGCCAGCAGCCGGTCCCGTTCGGCGCCCTTGACCCGGCACACGCCGAGCAACGCCGCTATGTCCACCTCGCTGGCCTGGCGTTTGCCTGTCAGCAGCATCGAGACGAAGCTCGGTGACCAGCTGAGCATCCCAGCGGCCTGCTTGCCGGTCAGCCCGGCGGCCTCCATGGCCTGGCGTAGACCGTCGCCCAGTTCCCGGCTGCGGATCGTCGGCTCGCGATGTGGCATGGTGACACCTCCCGGCGCATGATCATAGATCCCGCTGCCGTGAAATTCGGCCAACAATGCCGTATTCACCAGTGGTGAATACATTGCATGACCAATGGTGAACCGGTTACCTGATCGTCGGCGGGGTAGCGGACCTCGTCGAACTCCGGGAGGTATCCGATGACCGCACTCTCACTCGCGTGCGCCGACGCTTTCGGCCTGCTGCGTGAAGACCTCTACACCCACCTGGAGGAGGCTGACTGCCTCGCGAATCAGGACGGCGAGTGGTCCGACGACGACATACAGACGGCGCGCGGCCTCATCGGCGATCTGGTGCTCGCCCTGCGCGGATTGCTGATCGAGCATCAACTGCAGACCTGCGGTGTCTGCCGGATCTGCAGGTGCGGGTGGCCATGCCCGGTGGTGACGACCATTCACGCATTCGTGAAGGACCCGCAGCGCCAGTTCGTCGCGCTCGTCCTTCGGGCAAGGGATGACGGTTGATCGCCACGGCGGTATCCGCGGCCGACACGGACAGTGACAACGCGGGTATGTCAACCTTCGGTCGTGCTGGATCCTGTCGATGTCTCACGTCGGCGCGGCGTGTGCGCACCGGAATGGGTGGGGCGGGGCTTACTGTCGACGAGTGTCAGTGTGGGTGTGGTTTGTGATCGCTGGGCTGGCCGCTGCGGGCGGCGGCGTGCTGCTGGCCGTCGACGGCGGGCGGCACAGCGCTCATCAGCGGGAACGTCGCCGATGGGCGGCGCTGCGGGGGTGGCGGTTTGTCCTGTCCGACCCGGTGCTCGCTAATCGCTGGCGCCACGGTGTGATCGCTCGCGGTGGCGCGGGGTTGGCGAAGGACCTTGTGATCGGCAGCCTGTTCACCCCGCTGGGCCGTCGCGCGGTACAGATCTTCGACCACGAGCAGGGTGGTCACGTCTCCAGCGTGGTGGTTGCGGTGCAGCGCCGAGTCCACGCCCCTGATCTGGTCGCCGAGCTGTGGCTGCTCGATCCGCCGCTACCGCCTGATCCCGGACTGAGCCTGCTGGGTCCAGTAGGCGACCGGGTGGCGCTGGTCAACGAGCCGGACCGGGTCGGCCCACTGATGTCCCCGGAGTTCGTCCTGGCAGCAAACTCGTTGGGTGGCGACATTCCCGTCGTCTGGGCGGAACAGGACTGGGTGCTGGCCGCAGCGCCGTGCAGCGCCACGCCCTCCCGGTTGGAGCGGCTGCTGCGCGTCCTGGACGAGATCGCTGACCTGCTCGATGCCGCCGACCTCGGCAAGACCACAGAACCCGCCGAATTCGCCGATTTCTTCAGACCCGGTCAGTAAGGGTTGGTATCCGTTGAGAGCAGTCTCCGCCTGGGTTGGCGGTACTTGAAGACCCACCAGCGGGGGTAACGAGTAACGCCGGGTCGGGACTGGACGATCTTCCCCATACAGCGCTGAGGGGACGATCATGGCGGGATCCAAAGGTGCCGGTGCACTCCCGATCGGCGCGATTGCGGTGGCGCAGCGGTCGCTCGCGCCGGACCTGGCGCGGGGCGCGATGCTGCTGCTCATCGCACTGGCCAATGCTCCGCTGTACCTGTACGGGGCAGGCAACTTCGGGACCGGCATATGGGTGCGCGGACACCCGGCGCTGGATCAGGTGGTGTTGGCACTGCAGACGATTTTTGTGCGTGGTCGCGCATATCCCATGTTCGCCTTCTTGTTCGGCTACGGAATCGTCCAGTTGCTCCGGCGGCTCACCAGCAGCGAAGTCGATGAGCTGACTATCCGAAAACTCGTCCGCAGGCGGGGATATTGGATGCTGTTGATCGGTTTTTTCCATGCCCTGTTGTTGTTTTCCGGGGACATCATCGGCGCGTACGGGCTACTCGCAGTCCTGCTGGCCGAGGTGCTGATCCGAGCCCGCGACCGAACTCTGCTGACCATGGCGGCGTGCTGGACGATCCCGGTCGTGCTGTTCCGGACGCTGGACAGCCGGTTGACTTTCCTCAGCGTGAAGGCCAGCGCCACGCCGGATCCGGTGAAAGCAGCGGGCATCCGAGTGCTGGAATGGGTGCACGGCAGCATCATCGGCGCGATCTTTTCGCTGGTTCCCGCCCTGCTGCTCGGAGTGTGGGCGGCGCGGCGGCGGTTGCTCGACGAGCCGCAGCGGCACCGGAAGTTCCTACTGCGGGTCGCAGTGCTCGGGTGGGGACGGCCGCCGTCGGGGGACTGCCTTGGGCCTTGGTGCGGGCCTCGTGGTGGGACCCGCCGTCCGAGGCGGTGGCCATGCTCGCGGGCGTCGTGCAGACCCTGGCCGGTTACGCGGGCGGGATGGGTTACGCCGCGATCGCCGGACTCGTCGCAATCCGCGTCAGTAGCGGTAGCGACAGCCGGAGCGGGAGCAGCGCCAGTAGAGGTGGATCGCGGGAACGACCCGGACCGGTGATCAGCGCATTGGCGGCCTGCGGGCAGCGGTCGATGACCTGCTACCTGCTGCAGTCCGTGGTGTTCGTCGCGGTGCTGGCCGCCTATGGCGGTGGCCTCGGTAATCGGCTCGGGCTCGCCGAGACCGCCATGCTGTCCATCGTGACCTGGGCGTTGACGGTGCTGCTTGCGCAGGTGATGAGTCGTCGCGGCTACCGCGGGCCCGCTGAGGTGCTCCTGCGCCGCCTCACTTACGGCACACCGGTGACCGCGTCACGCAGCTAACGTGCGCAGACGCAGACCCGAGTCTGGAGGCGCCAGAACCGGGTGCTGGCCGTCGCGCCGCAGAGTGTCGAATAGATAACTCTCAGTAGTTGATTGCACTCAGTAACGCCCGAACGAGATGAAACGATCTCCCCTAACGGGGGGACTATGACGAAGGCGGTCGATGCGCGTCCGATTGGGGCGGTAGCGGTATCGGCACGGTCCCTCGCGCCGGACCTGGCGCGGGGCGCAATGCTGTTGCTCATCGCGCTGGCCAACGCCTGCCTGTACCAGTACGGGAACACCGCTCTGGGTCATGGCTGGTGGCTGCGTGGCAATCCGGTCGCCGACCAGGTGCTCCTCCTGATCGAGACGATCTTTGTGCGGGATCGCGCGTACCCCATGTATGCGTTGTTGTTCGGCTACGGCATCGTCCAGATGCTGTACCGGCACAGCCGGCGGGGCATCGATGAGATCACCGTCTGCAGACTGGTTCGCAGACGCGGATGGTGGATGGTGCTCATCGGCTTCTGCCACGCCGTCCTGCTGTTCTGCGGGGACATCATCGGCGCCTACGGACTGATCGCGGTCTTGCTGGCCGAGGTGCTGTTCCGGGCCCGGGACCGAACTCTGCTGATCACCAGCGCGTTGTGGGTGGTGCCGATCGCGCTGTTCCGTGGGTTGGAGCACCGGCTTAGTCCGCTGCACGTGACGGCGGCCGCCACGCCCGATCCCTGGCACGCAGCAGCGATCCGGGTCGCGCAATGGGTGCAGGGCAGCATCATCGGCTCGATGTTCATGTTGGTCCCCGCGGTGCTGCTCGGGGTGTGGGCGGCGCGCCGGCGGATGCTCGACGAGCCCGAGCGCCACCAGCAGTTCCTGCGACGCGCGGCCGTGCTCGGCATCGGACTCGCCGCCGTCGGAGGGCTGCCCTGGGGACTGGTGCGAGCCACCTGGTGGGCGCCGTCATCCGAGGCGGTGGAGTTGCTCGCCGGCGGAGCGCACACCTTCTCCGGTTACGCGGGCGGGGTGGGCTACGCGGCGATCGCCGGGCTCGTTGCGATCCGCGTGCAGGCCCGGGACCGGCGCGGCCCGGTGGTCAGCGCTCTGGCTGCATGTGGGCAGCGGTCGATGACCTGTTACCTGCTGCAATCCGTGGTGTTCGTCGCGGTGCTGGCCGCCTACGGAGGTGGCCTCGGTAATCGGCTCGGCCTCGCCGAGATCGCGATCCTGGCCACCATGACCTGGGCGATGACCGTGCTCTTGGCTGAGGCGATGAGCCGGCGCGGTTGGCGAGGGCCGGCTGAGGTGCTGCTTCGCCGCCTCACCTACCGCCCATCGGCGACGGGTCACGAGGCTGGCCGTGCGAGGGATGCTGTTCTGGTGAGCCGGTCACGTAGCGCTGCAGGGTGGGTCCGAGCCAGGCGATGACGTCGTCGGCGGCCATCTCGACAATCGGTGGGATCCGCAGGACATAGCGGCACAGTGCGGCGCCCAGCACCTGCGAGGCGACCAGTGCGGCACGCCCGGGCGCCTGGGCAGGGTCCGGGCACGACGCGGCCACGGCGGGGAGGAGCTGGCTGGCGAACATCTCCCGGATCCGCTGCGCCGCCCTCTCGTTCGTGGCGCCGCCCCGCAGCAGTGCCGCCATTGTTTCGTCGTCCTCCCATCGGTCCAGGAAGTGCCGGGCCAGCCGGGCGCCCACGTCCTGCGCCGGCACCGCCGTCAGGTCGGGCAGCCGGAGATCCACCTCCGACGCCGCCGTGAAGAGCCCCTCCTTGTTGCCGTAGTAACGCATCACCATCGTCGGGTCGATGCTGGCATCGGCGGCGATGGCGCGGATCGTGGCGCGCTCGTAGCCGTCGGCGGCAAACCGCTCCCGGGCCGCGGCGAGGATGGCGGCCCGGGTCGCATCGGAACGCCGCGGCTTGCTCTGGGTCATGTCAACAAGTGTAGGCCAACACTTGTTGACACAAGTGAGGACCCTGCCTAATCTTGTCAACAAGTGTTGGCCTGCAAGCGTTGACTCAGAGGTGCGACATGGATGCTGATGTGATCGTCGTCGGAGCGGGACCGACCGGCTTGCTGCTGGCTGGGGATCTGGCCGAGGCGGGAGTGGCGGTTACCGTCCTGGAGCGGTGGACCGGCGAGTCGAATGTGACGAGGGCGTTCGCGGTGCACGCCCGGACCATGGAGGAGCTGGAGATCCGGGGTCTGGCCGGCGAGCTGGCAAAGGCGGGCACGCCGTTGCAGGCGTTGCGCCTGTTCGACCGGGTGCGGATCGACCTGTCGAAGTTGCCCAGCGAGTTCGCGTCGCTGCTGATCACGCCGCAGTACGAGACCGAACGGGTGCTGCAGCAGCGAGCCGACGCGCTGGGCGTGCGGATCGTTCGCGGTGCCGCGGTGACCGGCGTGACTCAGGATGCCGACGGCGTCGACGTCGCCGTGCACGGTGGCACGAGCTATCGCGCGTCCGACGTGGTCGGTGCCGACGGGGTGAACAGCGCGGTCCGCAAGTCTCTCGGGTTGCCGTTCCCTGGACGCTCAGTGATCAAGTCCATCATGCTGGCCGATGTCCGGCTCGCGTCCCCACCTGAGGACGTGCTGGCCGTCAACGGCGTCGGTGATGGGTTCGCGTTCGTCGCCCCGTTCGGCGATGGCTGGTACCGGGTGTTCGCCTGGAACCGGCGCAATCAGGTCGAGGACACCGCTCCACTGGAGCTGGCGGAGATCCGGGAGGTGACCCGGCTGGCCCTGGGCACCGACTTCGGCATGCACGATCCGCGCTGGCTGTCCCGATTCCACAGCGACGAGCGTCAGGTCCCGCGCTACCGGGTGGGCCGGGTGTTCCTCGCCGGCGACGCCGCGCACTGTCACTCGCCGGCGGGCGGGCAGGGCATGAACACCGGGCTTCAGGACGCCGCCAACCTCGGCTGGAAGCTCGCCGCGGTGGTCCACGGGTGGGGTGACGAGTCGCTGCTGGACTCCTACCACGGGGAGCGGCACCGGATCGGTCGCCAGGTGCTGCGCAGCAGCGGCGCCATCATCCGGCTGGCGCTGATCAGACCGTGGTGGGGGCGGCAGCTGCGGAACACGCTCGGCCAGATCCTGATGGGACTACCTCCGGTCGCCGCCAGGGTGGCGGGAACGATCTCCGGAATCGACATCCGGTACCCCGCGCCCCGCGGCATGGACCGGCGGGTGGGTACCCGGGTGCCCAACATCCGGGTGACCGGCGGGCGGCTCTACGACGCGTTGCGCGGTGGCCGGTTCGTCCTCGTGGGTAGCGACGCCCCGAGCGTCGATCTGCCGCCCCAGGTCGATGCCGTCGAGGCTGCGGCGCCCATCGGCCGGCTCGCCCTGGTCCGCCCCGACGGTTACCTGGCCTGGGTGGGGACGGCCACGGAATTCCCCGCCTGGGCCGGCCGGTACTTCCAGCGAAGCGTCCTCGGATCGTCGAGAGCGGTCGGCTACCGACCTGTGTCGTGACACCGAGCAGTTAACCTGCAGACTATGCCGATCGCGCTGATCACCGGTCCCACCGCCGGAATCGGGGCTGCCTTCGCCCGCAGGCTCGCTGCCGAAGGTCACGACCTGGTGCTCGTGGCGAGGGACCGCGAACGGCTGCAGCAGCTATCCGCCGAATTGTCCCAACGCCACGGGGTGCTCGCCGAGGTGTTGCCCGCCGATCTGGCCGACGCCACCCAGCGGCAGCACGTCGAGCAGCGGCTGCGCACCGGCGATCCGGTGGATCTGCTGGTGAACAACGCGGGTCACGGGGTCGCCACCGAGTTTCTCGACGCTGGTATCGCGGACGTGCAGGCTCAGCTCGACGTCAACGTGACCAGCGTGGTGCGGCTGACTCACGCCGCGCTGCCAGCCATGGTGAGCGCCGGGCACGGCGCGGTGATCAATGTGTCCAGCGTGGCGAGCTTCCTGCCCGGCCGCGGCACCACCTACGGCGCGAGCAAGGCGTACGTGACGATGTTCTCCGAAGGGCTCGCGGTGGCGTTGGCCGGCACCGGGGTGCAGGTACTCGCGCTGTGCCCGGGTTACGTCCGCACCGAGTTCCATGCCCGCGCCGGGATGGACATGACCGGTAGCCCCTCGGCGTTCTGGCTGGACGCCGACACCGTCGTCCGGGAATGCCTGGCCGACCTGCGGCGCGGCCGCACCATCTCGGTGCCGGGCTTGCAGTACCGGGCCCTGGTGGGGCTGGTGGATGTGCTGCCCCGCGGTCTGGTGCGGCGCCTGGCCGGGCGCACTGGGCGGGGCCGCACGTGACGCAGGAGCGGATCCGGCTGGCTGCGCTGGTTCGCCAGCTGGCGGTGGTGCACGGTCGGGTGACGCTGTCCTCCGGGGCGCAGGCCGACTACTACGTCGACCTGCGCCGCGCCACGTTGCATCACGAGGCCGCGCCGCTGATCGGGATGCTGGTCCGGGAGCTGACCAGTGACTGGTCCTACCAGGCGGTGGGTGGCCTGACGATGGGCGCCGACCCGGTCGCCGCGGCGGTATTGCACGCGCCCGGCCCGCCGGTGGACGCTTTCGTGGTGCGCACGGCGACCAAGCAGCATGGGATGCAGCGGCGGGTCGAAGGCCCGGACGTCGCCGGTCGTCGGGTGCTCGCCGTGGAGGACACCTCCACCACCGGCGCGTCGGTGCTCACCGCTGTGGCCGCGCTGCGCGAGGCGGGAGCCGACGTCGTCGGCGTGGCCACCGTGGTGGACCGAGACACTGGAGCCCGCGAAGCCATCGAAGCCGCCGGCCTGCCCTACCGCGCCGTTCTTGAGCTCGGTGAGCTCTTGTGAGTGGCAAGGAGTGCCATAACACTGTTTCCCACTCACGAGCGCTTGGGCCGACGGAGTGGGGCCAGACGGTGGGTGTCGGGCCATGGGTCGGGCCCTGTCCCGACGACCCCCGCCACGACCCGGAGCTGCTGCGCGACGGGGACCGCCGCAATGTCGTCGACGCCTACCGGTACTGGCGGCGCGACGCGGTTGTCGCGGATCTTGATACCCGCCGTCACCCGGTGCACGTGGCAATCGAGAATTTCGGCCACGACCACAACATCGGCACCGTGGTGCGCACCGCGAACGCCTTCGCGGTGGCCGAGGTGCACATCGTGGGCCGCCGCCGGTGGAATCGCCGAGGTGCCATGGTCACCGACCGCTACCAGCATCTGCGCCACCACGATGACATCGCTGAGCTGCTCGCCTACGCCGCCACGGCGGAGCTGACCGTGGTGGCGGTGGACAACTCTCCGGGAGCGCTGCGATTGGAGACCGCCAGCCTGCCACGGCGCTGCCTGTTGCTGTTCGGCCAGGAAGGTCCTGGCCTGACCGCCGAAGCTCGTAAAGGGGCCGCGTTGACCGTCTCGATCGCGCAGTTCGGCTCCACCCGGTCGATCAACGCCGGGGTGGCCGCCGGCATCGCCATGCACGCCTGGATCCGCCAGCACGCCGATCTCGGGACGGCCTGGTGACTGTGTGGGCGCCCCGGGCGGCCGCCGCGGAACGCGCGGTGCACACCCGGCACCTGCGCTGGCTGTGGAGCCTGCCAAGCACCCGGCTAGGCGGGATCAGCTGGCCGCCTGGGCCCTCGACGCAGTGGCACTACTGGTGGCAGGCGCACCTGCTGGACTGCACGCTCGACGCCTACCAGCGCGCCCCGACGCAGTGGCGGCGGGACACCACCGCGGCACTGGTCCGCGGGGTGCGGGTGCGCAACGTCACCGGCTGGGTCAACAGCTACTACGACGACATCGCGTGGCTCGGCCTGGCGTTGCAGCGCAGCGCGACGCTGGCCGGGCTCCGCAAGCCGGGCGCCGAGCAGGCCATCATGCGCCGGTTGCGCTTCGGCCGGGGCCCAAGCGGCGGGATGCGGTGGCGGGTCGGCGACGATTTCGTCAACGTCTCGGCCACCGGGCCGGCTGCGATCTTCTACGCCCGCCGAGGAAACCTGGGCATCGCCACGTCCTTGGTCGACTGGATCCTCGAGCACCTGATCGACCCGAGCACCGCCCTGGTCTTCGACGGGGCGCGGGTGAACCCTGACGGGTCGGTGCGCACCGTCGAGCGAGCCCTCTACAGCTACTGCCAGGGCGTGCTGCTGGGCGCCTGCGTCGAGCTGGGTACCGCCACCGGCGAGCCGCGCTGGTGGAAACAGGTCGACGCAACGGTGCACGCGGTCGCCGAGCACCTCACCGACGGGGGCGTGTTGCGCGGGCACGGCGGCGGCGACGGCGGATTGTTCAGCGGCATCCTGGCCCGCTATCTCACCGTGGCCGCGGTCTCCCGCCCAGAAGGCCCGGCCAGCGAGATTGCAGCGCACCTGGTGCTGGATTCTGCCGAGGCGGCCTGGCGCAACCGGGGCGTCGCCGACGGTGGTCCGGTATTCGGTCCTCAGTGGACGGTTGCGGCGCAGCCGCCCACCCCGGGCCGAGCCGAGCGGGACCTGTCGGTGCAGCTGTCAGGCTGGATGCTGCTCGAAGCCGCCGCCGTGCTCTCCAGAAGAGACTGATCACACTCGCCATGTGGTGGAATTGGCGAGATAGCGAAGCAGGATCACATTCCCTATCTGCCGGGTTTCCGCGAGTGTCATCGGGTGCGCGGCGTCCTGCGGGCCGAGGTTTGGCCACATGCCATGATCGCTGAAAGTGAGTGATGGCAGTGCGATTTTGCACGGCTACGGCTCACTATCGGCGATCTCGAGAGCCACGAGCAAGGCGAATAGGCAAGCGCCTCTTCGGTCACGAGACGCGGTGCCCCGGCGAGGAGGGCCCGTGTGGCCTCGGTGCCATAGACGACGTCGCCTTGGCGTACGCCCTCTCGCGTCTCGGCGAGCTCGCGCAAGGTAGCGGATCAGACTTGATCTCAGCGGTTTCACGCAGCGCTAGATAGGTCTCGATGGCGTGCACGACCGTCTGGTGGACGCTGCGGTGGTCCTTGTCGGCGGCGGCCCTGGTTAGCCTCCAGGGATGAAGATCCTCGACGCGCAACGGCTGTGGTGTGCTGCGCCAGGTTGGCTGAACACCGCGACCTACGGATTGCCGCCAACACCGGCGTGGGATGCATTGCAGTCAGTATTGGCCGATTGGCGGTCGGGACAGACCAGCTGGGAGGCGTGGGGCGAGTCGACTGACCGTTCGCGGGAATCGTTCGCGCGTCTGGTTGGTGTCCGCACCGACCAGGTCGCGGTCGGTGCAGCAGTCTCGGAGCTGATCGGGTTGGTGGCGGCGGGCGTACCAGACCGGGCCCGGGTGGTCACAGCCGAGGGAGACTTCACCTCACTGCTGTTCCCGTGGCTGGTCCACGCCGATCGAGGAGTCGACGTGCGTTCGGTCCCGGTGGCCGGGCTCGCCGCGGCGGTGGACCCCTCCACCACAGTGGTCGCGTTCAGCCTGGTGCAGTCCGCGACCGGGCAGATCGCCGATCTCGATGCCATCCTCCAAGCCGCGCGGACCCACGACGCGCTCGTCATCGTCGACGCTACCCAGGCCTGCGGCTGGCTGCCGGTCACCGCCACTGGGATCGATGCGCTGGCGTGCGGCGGCTACAAGTGGTTGATGTCGCCTCGGGGGAGTGCGTTTCTCGCACTCAGCGACCGGCTGCGGGATCGCCTACGCCCACTGAATGCCGGCTGGTATGCCGGCGAGAACGTGCACACCTCCTATTACGGACTCCCGTTACGGTTGGCCCGCTCGGCCCGCCGGTTCGACACCTCACCCGCCTGGTTCAGCTGGATCGGCACCGCGCCCGCCCTGGAGCTCGTCGAACAGATCGGCGTCGAGGCGATTCACGCCCATAACCTGGCGTTGGCTAACCGGTTTCGGGCCGGTCTGGGCCTGGCCGAGGGGGACAGCGCGATCGTGTCCGCTGCCATCCCCGACGCTGACCGCAAACTCGCCGCAGCCGGTATCCGAGCAGCGACCCGAGCCGGTGACCTGCGGGTCTCATTCCACATCTACTCCACTGAAAACGACGTCGACATGGCCCTGAACGCTCTCACTGGCTGATCGCAGGCATCGGGGAACGTAGGGTCGAGGCATGCAGAGGCCGCGGCTGGTCGCAACCGACGTTGACGGCACCTTGCTGGACCCGGCCGACCAGGTTTCCGCGCGCACCCGCGCGGCGGTGCATCGGGTGGTGGCGGCCGGAGTGCCGTTCGTGCTGGTCACCGGGCGCCCGCCGCGGTGGATCCCGCCGATCGTCGAGCAACTCGGCCACGCCGGGCCGACGGTGTGCGCCAACGGCGCGGTGCTCTACGACGCCGCGACCGACCAGGTCAGCTACACGGTGACGCTCGATCCGGTACAGCTGCGGGATGCGGCGGAGGTGATCGCCACCGCGCTGCCGGGCGCGAAGATCGCCGTCGAGCTGCCCACCGCGAGCGCGGCGATGAACGGCGCTGATCAGTTCCTCGC
Organism: Pseudonocardiaceae bacterium; assembly: GCA_036266995.1. Lineage (GTDB taxonomy): Bacteria > Actinomycetota > Actinomycetes > Mycobacteriales > Pseudonocardiaceae. Next base: position 32,140 of record DATAWX010000053.1, read on the forward strand.
CGAACCGGGCTACACCCACCCCTGGCCGGGCGCCGACTCCGCCGACGCGCCACGCGATGTGCTGCTCGGCCGGCCCGCGATCAAGCTACTCGTCCGCCAGCCCAATGCCAGCAGCGAGCTGATGGCCGCCGCGGTCCGCGAGCTACTCGGTGCCGCATCGGGGGTCCGGCTCGACGTCACATACTCCACCGGCTACGGCCTGATCGAGGTCTCCGCGCCCGGCGTCACCAAGGGCACCGGACTGGCCCGGCTGGCCGGCGAGCTGGGAATCGCGCCGGCCGACGTGCTGGCCCTGGGTGACATGCCCAACGACCTGTCGATGCTGCACTGGGCGGGGCATGGGGTGGCGATGGCCAACGCCCATCCCGCGGTGCTCAAGGCCGCCGACGAGATCACAGCGGGTAACTCCGAGGACGGTCTCGCGATCATCCTCGAGAGGTGGTTCTGACCAGACTCCGACACCTCTGAGGCGTCCCGACCGGGCGGAATGTGACCTGATCGTGATGAAACGGGGTGAACTGGTGTGAGTGTGCTGCCGAAAGCTAGGCTGCTCCCTCCCACGCGACCGGTTACAGCGCGTGAGATTGAATTCCACCAGTCGCTTTGGAGGCTTTATGCAGAACAAGATCGATGAAGGCAGGTTCCGAGAGCTCCTGGAAGAGTCCGACGATCTGCAGTCCGACGCGATGCGTACTGCTCGGACGGGTCTGAATGACTACGTCGAGGCGGCTCGGGAGGCCTGCGTGTCCGCCGGACGGGACGCCTCGCGCTGGGGGCCAGCCGCAGTCGCGGCTGGTGTCGTCGGAGGTGGGATGCTGCTGACGAGCGGGACGGCGTGGGCGGCGCCTGGCGATGACGTAGCGGCGTTGCAGACCGCAGCCGGCGTGGAGAACCTCGCGGTGTTGACCTACCAGACCGCTTTGACGTTGCCGTTCATCGGCGGGAGTTCGGCGAACCCAGTAGTCAAGGCGTTCGCGACGAAGACGATGAGCCAGCACAGCGAGCATGCGATGGCGTTCAACGCCGCAGCGCAGCGGCTGGGTGGCAAGCCGCAGACCGGCTCGGATCCGAAGTACGCCGAAGTGGTGAAGGCAGCGGTGCCCAAGCTCAAGGGCCCGGCTGACGTCGTCGGCCTGGCGATCACCCTGGAGGACGTGGCCGCTCAGACCTACGTCAAGAATGTCGGGCTGGTCACCACCGCGGAGCTGCGGCAGCTGTTCGCCAGCGTGGCCGGAGTGGAATCCCAGCACAAGGCGATCCTGCTGGCGGTCCAGGCATTGGTCAAAGCGAACGCGGCGCAGCTGATCGCACTGCCCCCGGACCTGACGAAGTTGCCCGCCGCCGCGGGGAGTGTGGGCTTCCCCGACACGTTCTACCCGACCACCATGGCCGCTCCGGTCGAGGAAGGAGCCATCCGATGAGCATCTTCCCCCGCCGCGCCCGCAGCGCGGAGATGGCGATCAGCGAGCGCGAGTTGTCTGCGATGACTCGCGAGCTCGACGACCTGCACGAGTCGACATTCCCCCAGGTCCGCAAGGCCCTCGACGAGCTGACCGCGAACCTTGGGCACGTGGTGGGCAAGCCGTCGACTCGGCGCGGCTTCTTCCTCGGCGCTGCCGGCGCCGTCGCCCTCGGCGCGGCCACGGCCTGCTCCGGCGGGTCCTCGGGAGCACCGAGCTCCACGAGTTCGGCGGCACCGAAGCCGCCCGCTGCGCCGCCGGAGACCTACACCGGAGATCTGAAAGTGGTGGCGCTGGCGACGGCGCTGGAGAATCTGGCTGTCACCGCTTACAGCGGGGCACTGCAGAAGGCCGGCGCCGGGCAGTTGGGCACGGTGCCACCGGCGGTGGCCACTTTCGTCCAAACCGCGATGAAGCAGCACTCCGACCACGCGCAGGCCTGGAATGCGGTGCTGTCCAAGGCGGGGAAGCCGACTATCAACGACGCGCCGTTGTCGATCACCCAAGATCAGGTGAACATGCTCAACGCGGCGACGTCGGTGCCCGACGTGGCCAAGCTGGCGTTGAACCTGGAGAACCTCGCTGCGCAGACCTACACCTTCGCTACCGCGAACGTGTCGGATGCCGGCGGGATCGTGACTGCGGCCACCATCCAACCGGTGGAGACCATGCACGCCGCGATCCTGAACTTCATCCTGGGCCAGTACCCGATCCCGGACTCGTTCATCGGTATCAGTAACTCGCTCAAGCCCGACATGTTGACGCTAAAGTGATCTCATGATGACCCCGCCCACCGCCGCGATCCGGTTGCGCCCCACCGCGATTGTGCTCACGATGCTGGTCGCCGTACTGGGACTTGTGCTGGGTTGCGGCGGTGGTGCGGGTAGCCCTGCGGGCGGGGGCGGTGGCCCGGCCACCGCCCCGAGCTCGCCCAGCACGATTGTGATGAAGAATTTCACGTTCATGCCGACCCCGTTGACCGTCGCTCCGGGAACGAAGATTACGGTCATCAATCAGGATCAGGCGCCGCATACCGTGACTGCCGACGACAAGTCATTCGACAGCGGCACCATCTCCGGTGGACAACGTGGTGAGTTCACCGCTCCCACCAAGCCGGGCAGCTACCCCTACATCTGCACCATCCACCAGTACATGAAGGGCACGCTGATCGTGCAGTGAGCGTGCAGTCGTCGCCATCCGGGCAGATTCGATACCGCTCGGCAGGTGAGGTAGTCACTCGCGTCGTGGTCGCGGCCGGACTCGGTTTCGACGCCTATGCCCACCTCGATCTCGCCGCTAATTTCGCCGCGAATCGTGCTCTGATCAGCCAGGGCTTCTTGTTCCGCGTGGCGGCGGCGGCCGCCGTACTCGCTGCGCTGCTGGTCCTCCTGGTTCGCCACCAGGCGGCGGCGATCTTCGCACTGGTGATCGCCGGGAGTGCGCTGGGCGCCGTGCTGCTCTATCGCTATGTCGACCTGGGGGTCCTTGGCCCGCTACCGGATATGTACGAACCCAGTTGGTATCCAGAAAAGACCTACAGTGCGATAGCCGAAGCCGTCGCCGTTCTCGCTGCGACGGTGCTGCTCTTTTTCAAGCGATAGAAAGTGGTGGCCCCCCACCCGACTGGTGTCGGGTGGGGGGCCACCACCGATGCCTTGCCAGGTTTAGAGATCGATGTCGAGATCTAGCAGCCCGTGATCACGGTCGTGGTAGCCGTGGTGGTAGCTACTCTCGTGCCAGCCATGGCCCCCGTAACCGCCGCCGTACCAGCCGCTGTCATGCCCGTAGTGGCCGCCATGCCAGTCGCCGCCGCCGTGGCCACAGCCACCGCCACCACCAGTGGAGAAGATCTGTGAGACCCTCATTATGCCCCTCCTCAATCGTTCTTTCCCCGGGAGGAATCAAATTCCCCAGGATACCTCTCTTCAGGGCGACGCAGTTGCGCTCCCCTGCTCGCGTCGAAGTAACATCGAACCGGCCCCTCAGAAGATCATCAACCCCTCTGAAGTTCATTTTGACCGGTCGCAACGGCCCCCAAGGCGGTCGCGCAACGAACTTCCACACTTCAGGCTTACTACCGACTCTCACGCCCCGCAACCTAAATTACTTACGTTATTCTACTGTAATGCAACTGTGTGTGAGTGGATGTATGCGATGAGTTAGTGATGCGCCGGCGATCAGGGTGCCGGACGTCACTCGCGCCTCACCGGGGGCGGTCGACGATCGAAGTGAGGCAGCGGGCATCATCGGCGGCAGCAGTCCAGGACTGGAGTCATAGCCCCAGTTCAGCAGCTTCCAGGCAGCAAGGGGTCAAGGGTGACAGGGTCCAGGGTGACAGTGCCCGAGGTGAGGGTTCACCGGCGCATGGTGCGCCTGGCAGCACCGATCGCGGCCCTGGTCGCGGTGTTGGCCCTGGCGGGACCGGCATGGGCGAGCACGGTGCAGATCCAGGACGACGCCCACGTCTTGAACACCACAGTGGTCCAGAACGAGGCCGCCACCCTGCCCGTCGGGGTATACATCTGGACCACCACCCAGGACGCGGCCAGCAAGTCGACCTTCGACACCGACGTTCGGAACAAGGTCAACGCGACCTTCCCGATCGCGATCGGCATCAACACCCAGTCTCGGCACGAGTCGATCCAGATCGGTTCACAAGCTCGGATCGCCCGAAACGCCGCGTTAGCCGCGGAATCCAGCGCGAGCAACGCGTTCCTCGCCAGCATGCAGAGCAGCCACGACTACACCACGGCGGTCACGGCCGCGTTGGGCCAGCTGCGCACCGGCCTCGCCGGGGCGAACCAGGGAAGCTTCTCTGGGCGGCGGGTTCCGGTTCACAACTCCGGCTCGGGCGGTGGCCTGGTCTTGATCCTGCTAGTGATCGGCGCGATCGTCCTCGCCGTCATCTTCGTCGGTCGGCGTCGTCGCCGGTCCACCCGGATGGCACCGCCCATGATGGGTTCCGGACCGCCACCGATGGGTTCCTACCCAGGCTATGGCCCGTCCTCCGGCTCAGGTATGAGCCCAGGCGCGGCGGGCGCTATGGGTGCGGTAGGTGGTGCGGTGGGTGGCGGCCTGCTGGGCTACGAGCTGGGCAAAATGCAGGGAGAGCAGCAGCAGTTCCGCCAGGACGAGATGATGGACCGAGGCGGCCAGTACGACTCGCCCGATCAGGGCAACTGGGTGGTCGGCCAGGACGGCGACTTCGGTGGCGACCAGGGCTCGGACTCGTCAGGCGGCGATTCGTCAGGCGGCGGCGACTGGTGACCAGGCTTTCTGGTTTGCCGCACTTCACCTGCGGGTATGCCCGCTCGGTCGGCGACCACAGCTAGCCGGGCGTTCGCCGACCGAGCGGGAAGGAGACCGGACATGGCGGGAACGTTGACCGGCCTGCGGGTGGCCATCCTGGCAGCCCGGGGCGTGGAACAGGTCGAGCTGGTCCAACCGCGGCAGGCGGTCACCGACGCGGGCGCGACCGCTGAGCTGCTTTCCGTCGAGCCGGGCACTGTCCAAGCCACTAACCACGACCTCGAGCCGGCCGACCAGTTCGACGTCGACCGGGTGGTCTCGGACGTCTCCATCGACGACTACGACGCACTGATCTTGCCTGGCGGGACGGTCAATCCCGACACACTGCGGCGCAACGGCGCTGCGGTGGCCTTCGTGCGCGACTTCGTCCGGGCCGGCAAACCGGTGGGCGTGATCTGCCACGGTCCGTGGACGCTGGTGGAGGCTGATGTGGTCCGCGGCCGCACTCTGACCAGTTGGCCGAGCCTGCGCACCGACATTCGCAACGCCGGCGGCAACCCGGTTGACCAGGAGGTCGTCACCGACGGCAACCTCGTCTCCAGCCGTAAGCCGGACGATCTCCCCGCGTTCTGCCGGGCCATCGTCGCGCACTTCGCCGCCGCCAAGGCGCCCGTTTAGTGGCGCAATGGGTTGGTGAGGGGTCGGCGGTCTGGGTCGATGATCATGGGTGGGCGAAATTGGACGCGGCCGCCGTGGATGGTGATGTCCCAGCCTTGGAGGTGCACTTGTTGATGATGGGCCGGGCAGAGCAGGCAGCAGTTGAGTGATCCCTGCATACGCGGAGCAGTCACCATGTCTCCTCCCCGCAACACCGGTTTCACGGAGGAGACACGTCGAGTAGGCCCGTTGGGGTCGTGTTACTACGCGGGTTGGCTCGCGGGCGGGCTTCAGCGGCTGTCGGGGAGGGTGAAGTCGAAGAACCGGGGTGGTTCGGGCAGGTCGAGGGCTCGCAGCACCCTTTGTTGGCCGGGGTGGTCGCGGGGCGCTGCTAAACCCCGGGCAGCCTTCGATCGCGACCCGTTCGGCTACCCAGCCGGTCGCGGCCAGCTTCGACCCGGGCTCACACGCCCGCTGTGCGACCAGTGCGAACACCACCCGCTCGACCACCTCACCGGCCAGGCGCCGCGTGGCGGCGACCCAGCTGATCGCCGCGTCGACACCAAGGCGTTCCCAGACCCGGTCCAGCGTCCACGCCGCGCCGAGGCGCCGCGAGTCCAGCACCTCGACCCCCCACCGAGATCGCCAGCGCCGGCCGGGTGGATGTTGCGCGACTCGCAGTGATCACCCGCGTCCGGCGACCTGGTAGGGCCAGCAGTAGCCTGGAATCACCTCACTCGCCGAGGTTTTCGCCCCCGGGGCGACGGCTCCGGGGCATCGGTGGGGTGAACCGGTGAGGAGAAAGTTTTTCGGTGGATGTTGCGGACACGCGCACGGTCGGCGCTCGGCTGCGGCGGATCCGCCGCGCACGGCGTAAGTCGCTGCGGGTGGTCGCTGGCTTGGCCGGGATTAGCAAGTCGCACTTGGACCGGATCGAGCGCGGGGAGCGCGCCCTGGACAACATCTCGGAGATCGTGGCCTTGGCCAATGCGCTCCAGATCGCCCCAAGCGAGGTGATGAGGCTGCCGGTGCCCGCACCGGCCAACGGGCATACCGACAGCACCACAAATGCGATAGGGCTCGCGCTGGACGCGATTGAGGTCGAGCACCCCGGCGGGTTGGTGCTCCCCGTTGCGGTACTGCGTGATCAGGTGACCCGGTTTCATCAACAGAAGCGAGCATGCCGGTTCACCGACGTAGCTGCCGCGTTGCCCGGCCTGATTCGTGATCTGCACACCACGCTGGCTACCGGCATCGACCACGGCGAGTTGTTCAAGCTGGCCGTGTACCTGCATGTCCACGTCACCCGGCAGTGGCTCATCCACGCGGCCGCACCCGACGACCTCCTGCGCCGGGTCGTCTTCCTGACGCGACGCCTGGCCCAGGAGGACGGTGAAGTCACTACGCTAGGCATGGCCGGGTTCGCCGTGGCCGATACGCTGCTAGCCGGTGGGGAGTTCGAGCTGGGGAAGACCGCACTCGACTCGCTAGCCCTGCCGCCGACGACAGCCGCCACTGCTGGGCTGGTAGGCGTGCTCACCACATCTCAGGCTGCGGCCGCCGAGTTGAACGGCCGTCCGAGCGATGCGGCCGCAGCGATGGGTGCGTCTGCTGACATGGCCATCCGGTTCGGTGAGCTCGGTAAGACCGATCCGATGGGGTTCGAGTTCGGACCGACCAACGTCGGATTCCGTCAGGTACGTCTGGCCTTGGAGGCAGGCGAACCGGACCGTGCGGTGAGCATCGCCGAAAGGCTGCACCCCGATCAGAACCCCTTTCCGTGCAATCGCGTCTACCACTGGGTGGGGTACGGGCGTGGGCTGGCCCGACTGCGGGGACGCCACGACGACGCGGTGCGGGCGCTGCATCGCGCCGAAACGATCTATCCTCTTCGTGTGCAGCGTGATCCCTTCGTCCGTGAGGTGCTCGGCGAGCTGCTAGTCCGCTCACGCCGCGATGCGGTCGGCCGGGAGCTGCGCGGGATGGCCTACCGAGCTGGCCTGCCGGTATAGCCCACCTGTTAGAAGTGTCTCCACTGAGGGACAGCGACTGGTTAGAGGTGTCCCCACCGAGAGACACCGCCGTTTTGGCTGCGTTCACTCTCATCAACCGTGACCAACGGCGCCACTGACGTACCAGCGACGCAATCGGGCGTGACCACCGACGTAGGCGCGCTCCCCAACGACTGGGTGACCGATCCGGCCGTGCTGGCGCGCGTCCTTACCCGACTGCGCCAGTGGAACCCAGAGCCACGGTGGCGAACGCCCGGTGCACCTCGATTCGGGGCGACGTGCCGGCGGGCCGGACCCGGTGACCCGCCAGCGGATTTGACGCTGCCTGGGGGGCTGTGATGGGAGGGCACAGTAAGCAGCAGGGACGCCGCACGGCGCAGCGGCGCACGATCGCGACGGTGGAGCTGGTCGACGTCACCGGCACAGCGCACCGAGTCACGGTCGACGCTGCCGTTGACGGCCTACCACGGGGTCGGTATGCCACCGTCTGCGGCGGTTACGTGCTGCCCGCTGCGCTGGTCGCTCGCGCGGCGCGCTTTTGCCGATTGTGTGCCCCGATCCCCACGCAGAGAGCGAGGGGTACGCGATGACCATGGACGCCGGTTCGGGTAAGCCGACCCGTCGCGACCCAAACCGCTGGGTAATCGACTGCACTTGAACGGCGCACGGCGGTGCGCGGGGTTTCACCCCGTTGGTGTGAACCAAACGCGACGGTGACATTGAGTTGAATCCGACCGATCAGTTCGTGATCTTGCTGGTCGAGAAGGCCGCTAATGCGCTGTTCGATGTCCTCGGTGAGTGGCTCGGATGAGCATTAAATGGGGCTGTCGGTGCTGGACTGGCACGACCACGCCATTAACGATCACCACGACGACCGGCGTCTACAGAGCCCGGTGCGGCCATTCGCTGATGATGGTCACCCCGCTGCGGGACACATCGTGCGGAAAACAATGCGAGGCGTGTGTGACCGCAATCACCGGCACGGCTTCGCAACCGTAAGAGACTCCGACCGGCCGCCGGGCTGAGCGGAAGCTGCCCCCGTCAAATCCGCTTCCACGGTGTTCCCCGGCGGCCGGTCGGTCCCAAACCCCCAAAGGTTTCACCACCCGAAAGCGCGAGGCGGTGAGCACCGGCGGTGAGGGTGGCAAGCCGGTCCGCGGCAAGCGCGACCCAAATCGTCGGGTCATTGACGTCCACTGCTCGACGCACGGCGGTCCGAGAGGTTTCGCGAACCTGGTTGCTACCAAACGTGATGACCTCATTGAGCTTGACCCACACGTCACCGGCGGGTACGTGATCATCCTCGACGAGAAAGCCGCCAGCGAATTGTTCGTCGCCCTCGGGGAATGGATCGGATGAATCCCACAGTGCGCGGGTCTCCCCGAGATCCCGGCCGGTTCCACAACGGTGCCCATACTGTCGAACCACGTCTGGGAGTTAGCGGCCGGCGGACTCTCCCGCTTGGCACAGTCGCAGCGCGGCTGCCCAAGGACCCTGTGGTTCCTCGATCAGTACCGGTGGCTGCGCACCCAGATCGGCTAGCGCATGGATCTGATTTGCCGAGGCAGTACCAGTAGGGCACCTGCCTCAGCGGCGAGTGCCGCAATACTGTGCGCTGGGAGTAGCGGATTCACTGGCAGTGGCACCGCTTCGTGCTGGATCGTGCCGGTGAAGGCGTCCCTCCCCATCCTGAGCTGCACGGCCCAGTGGCGGGACGAACGGTCGGAGGCTGGTGTATCTACGTGGGCGTTGCCCGTCTCTTTTGTAAGTGGCGCCGCGCAGCATCGGCCAGACAGCGTCGACTGCACGGGCTATGACCGAAGGAGAAGTGCTGGTGTCGGCCCGGGGAGTTCAGATGGCGTCTAGTCATGACCGCGCACAGCGCAGAGCTGACTCCAGCGTCGCGTCACCCATCAGCGTCCGTGCTTCCTCCGGCGCTGAGGCTGTGGTGGTCCTCGATACGGTCACCAACGACGATTCCGCCCGCCGCCGCGCGGACGACCTGGACGCCGAGGCCGCTTACTACCGCTACCGGGCGATCCAGGAGGAGCTGGCCCTGGGCCCTGGCTACTACGTCGACCTGCTCCGGGGCATTGCTACCAACCAGGCCGCGATGGCGCAGCGGATACGGACCGGGAATGCAGCGACGTGATGAGCGCCCCAGAGATCCGGCTAGGCGACCCCTACCGCAACCCGCCTCGCCACTTCCCTGATCGCCACCCGCCGTCCCCTGGCTGAACTGATGGAGCTTGGGGCAGGCCTGGCTGATCAGTGTGTAAGAGATGGCGGTACGCACCCAAATCAACGCTCTACACGAAAAAGAGGAACAGGCGAAGCCTCTCTGATCCTGGCACGGGGATGGCGGTTGCGTGCTTCTGAGCTGACCTGCTTCTGCCGCCAGTGGCGACCGCGCATGCCACCGCCTGCCCCGCGGCGGTGACCGCCAGCTCAACCTCGCGCTGCACCTCATCGCGCTCACCCAAGTGCGGATGCCAGCAAGCTGGGGCCGCGCCTACTGCGACACGAAATCGCCGAGGGCGAGACCTCCAACGAAGCCACGCACTGCCTGAAACGACGCCTGGTCGATCGCGTCTGGCGGATCATGATCGCCGACGAACGGCGATTAGCGGCGAGCCCGGGAGGACAATCGGGGGCGGCTCTGCGATCCAGCGCGGCTGGCTCAACCCCGAGCGCCAGTTCTTCGGACAAGTCACTTCCCGGACTCACCGGCCGCGACTCTACGACACCGCCGCCGACAGCTTGACAAACACCGCGGCCACCGCTGGGGGTCCCGGTCCCCTTGTTATGAGGTCAAGCTCAGCTGGGGCCGGTGTCGGTGTGGGGGGTTGTGGATGGTGTGGAGGCTGGCGAGGAGGACGTCGAGGCCGTATTCGAACCGTCCGTGCTGGTGTACGCCGCTGAGGTGGGCGGTGACGGTGGTGATGGAGCGGATCTGTTCGGGTGGCAGCGCGGAGAAGTCTCGGGCGTCGACACGGCCCATTTGGTGGTAGCCGGCGATGTAGGTGAACAGGGCGAAGAACGCGTTGGCGGCTTCGGGTGGGAAGAATCCGGCGTGGAGGAGGAGCGCGAGACCCCGTTCCATGATCTTCAGGCTGTGGGGGCCGATCCTGACGTGGGTGCTGTAGACCCGGGCCAGGGTGGGGTGTGCGGTGAGCACGTGGTGGATGGCGCATCCCAGCGCGCGGAGCTGGGTGGCCCAGTCGCCGGTGAGGGCACCCAGGTCGACCTCGCCGAGCATGAGATCGACCATGAGGTCGATGAGCTCGTCTTTGTCGCGGACGTGGTGATAGAGGGCCATCGGGGTGACCTGCAGTTCGGTGGCCAGGGCTCGCATGGTCAATGCCGGTAGGCCGTGTTCATCGACGAGGCGCAGGGCGGTGCGCACCACCCGGGGGCGGGTCAGGGGTGGTCGCGGCATCTCGTCGTGGCTCGGGTCGATTCCCACCCAGCAGGGGGGCCGGTCGCGGCGGGTTTGAGAGGTACTCGGCTGATCGATCACAGTTGATCCTTTCTCGCTGCGCCACCCATCCAGAGCAGCGGAGATACCTCACCCACCAGTGAGTGACAGCAGACCGCCTTAAATAGGTTGACGCCGTACGCCCTAGCATACAGTGTATATCAAGTTACCGTTGTACACCGAGCTGTGGAGTGGTCATGTCAGCGTGCTGCACGACACAAACCCGGTCAGCCCCACCGTGTGCGATGCCCCCCGCGGAGACGGTCCCGGCGCCGAGGAGCTCCCCATCACCACCGGCGGTGGCCTGCCCTGACCCCATCCAGGCACCCGACCCCGCCGGGCGCCCACACCGAACTCGACGCCAACAAATGCACGGTCAAAGCCGTCCGCAACACCGGCTGGCTCCCAGCGAATCCCCCGCCACCCCGCTCGAGGCCACCACACCGGAAAACACCGAGCTGCTACTGCGGGCCAGCAAGGGTGACCCGGGGGCGTGGAAGGACATCCTGCGCCGCTACACCGGCGTGGTGTCCGGGAAGGTCCGCACGTTCGGGCTACAGGAGGCCGACGCGCGCGATGCGGTGCAGATGACCTGGCTGCGGCTTGCCGAAAACATCCACCGGATACAGCACCCGGAGCGCCTCAGTGGATGGCTGGCCACTACCGCCGCCCGGGAATGCCTGCGCATCCTGCACCAGCGTCAGCGCACCCCGACGCTTACTGACGCCGTGGTCGACAACCTCGCCGACCCAGCGCCGGGCCCCGAGCAGCACGTCGTCGACGCAGAAACAACCCAGACACTGCACATGCTGGTCGCCGAGCTACCACCTCGCCGACGAAAACTGCTGCGGGCACTGTTCACCGATCACCCCCCCTCCTACGCCGAGCTCTCCCGCGCCACCGGAATACCCCTGGGCAGCATCGGCCCGACCCGCAACCGGGCCCTGCACCAGCTCCGACAGATGCTCGAAGCCCCTCAACTCGCCCACCACCAGTCGCCCGGCGATGAGGCCGCCGCCGACCACTGCCGTCTGCGATCTCCAGGACACCCAGCCAACGTGTTGGAATGAGCTCTGCCTGGCGTTTCGGTAGGCGCCCGGGGAACCTTGGTCCCCACGCCATACCCCTACTCATAATCTGGTTACTCCGCGGTCAGAACGGTTAGCCCACCAGCAACCTGCGGTCCGTCTCCACTGCGGGTACCGGGCGTCCACAGCGTCGGACTGCCTCGACCAAGTACGCTCCACCGGCATCTTGGAGAATGCAACAAACCGGGCATTCGCGACCTGCTGCGAGGCTTCTGGGCGAGCAGGTGGACCAGGTCAGGTGAGCCGATCGCTTAATGCAACAGTGCCGCTGAGCGTCGGTACCGCAGTCGTGCTCGGTCACTGCTGACGGGCCTCGTTCTCGGGGTGGGGCGGTCTCCCGGCGAGTCCTCCCCGGTCTGGGGATAGGATCCGGCCGCAGCCGTGCATTGCGTCCTACGGATTGGATGCAGCGTGTCGTCTTTGCGGACAGCGATGGTGACCGCGCGGCTCACATCGGCATGAGCCCGTCGACGACGCGTAGATCTGGGACGCCCACCCGCCCGTCGATGGTCTGTGTGGACCACCCGGTCTGAGGCTGGCGCAAACCAACCACGGGAGGCGGGGTGCTGCGGCAGGGGCGGAGTGGTCAGGCCACGGGGAGGGCTTCGAAAGCGTGATGATCGGCTGCGATAGCGCATAGCTGCTCGTCGCTGGCCCGGGCCTCCGTCAACGCAGCAGACCCCTCGCTCTTGCCATCTGTCCGTAGCGCGATCGCGGCCAAACCCGGCCCACTGCCGGCAACGCAACAGTCTCGTTCATGGGCTGGTTAGCGGTCAGCCAACTGCTGGTGTAACTGGTCAACCTCGGCCCGCAGCTCACCCAACTCGCGGCGGAGCGCCTGGATCGCGACAAGCAGTACGCCGTGAGCATCCACTATCGGGATAGTGGTATCGCCTTTCCCCAGCCCGAAGGCTGCATGCCAATCCTGGGCCATTGGGCCCAAGTGGCGCACACCTACAGGCTCCCATCGGTAACGCCATGTCGCCACCGGCAACGCACTCAGCTTGGTCAAGACTTCAAAGCCGTTGACCGGCTCAGTGTTGATCGATTCGGCGTCGATCGGATCGGTCAGACTATGCGGCCGAGAAGCACGCCGCCCGGCCCACCAATTCCGGATGTGGCCGGTCATCGGCTCCAATCCACCATCACGACATCCGACTTCAGCCGGCGGTCGCTAAGAAGGGCGGAGACACCTCCAAGAAAAGTCGTGATATCGGTACCCACGGAAGTGAGAAAAGTGCTGATTACAGTAGTTAAGTCCATGATGGAT
>DATAWX010000054.1:0-4963 GCA_036266995.1 Pseudonocardiaceae bacterium
CCCAACCCCAACCCCAACCCCAACCCCGGCACCAACCGCAACGCCGGTCCCCCCGACACCAACCCCAACCCCCGTCCCACCAACGCCAACACCGGTGCCACCAACGCCGACTCCGACCCCAGTCCCGCCGACACCGATCCCCACGCCGGTGGTGACGCCAACCCCAACCCCGGTGCCACCGACACCCAGCCCGACGCCGGTCCCGTCGCCGACGCCAAGACCTACGCCGACCCCGACACAAACACCGAGGCCGACGCCGACCCCGACACAAACGCCAAGACCTACGCCCACACCGACCTCGTCGCCGACGCCGGCACCGGTGACGGCCACCACGACCACGCTCAGCGTGATCCAGGTGCCCTTACCCTTGGGGTTGGGTGGTATCGCGATCCCTACCGCGCACGTGGCGCCGCCTAACGCCGTGGGAACCGTCCAGTTCAAAGACGGCACCACCAACCTAGGCAGCCCAGTCCCCGTTGCTGGCGGCGTTGCCCTCGGGCCCATCAGAATCCTGAGCACGGGTCCGCACTCGCTGACCGCACTGTTCACCCCGACCAACCCGACCAAGTTCAAGCTTTCGACCTCGAACACCGTGACGTTCACCTTCTAGACAAGGCGGTGGTACCCCCGACCCAGCTGCACGCCTGACTGCGTCGGGGGCACCACAATTTCACCCCCGGCCGCCCAAGCCCCCGAAGACTGGCTGGTCCGACGCCAGATGGTGGGCCAGGCGTGTCCGGATAGGGATCCTCCGCGTACGCGCTGACCTACCACCCTCTACCGGCGCGGCGTGGTGTCACCACGACACCACCATCGGGTACGGGGCGGTCTGTTGGTACCGCATCACAGCCGTATTTGTATCCAGCCGCCGATATCGACCCGGCCGGCCGCCCCGATCGTCGTCATTCGCGGCATCTCCAGCAAGATTATGAATCCCACCCTATTCGGCGCCGCCTGACCCACCCCCCGGCTCGCGGGAATGCCCGTAGTGAGAGCCTCTCAGCGGATCCCGTCTCACCGCGCGGGTGCGCGCCAGTGCGGCTGGTTCGGGCGCCGAGGTGGCTGAGCGTGGTCTCAGTTGTCCACACCCGCCCTGACGTCGCCACACGTGGCGTCAGCGGCACGAAGGGAGACGTTGTGCGAAGAGTCCAGCTGGCGCGGTCCGGTCGGCTGTCGGGCGGAACCGCCTCGGCGATCATCGCGGTCGCCGTGCTTGGGCTCGCGGGCTGCGGTCAGCAGCAGAGCCCCCAGGCGAGTAGCCCGAGCCAGAGCGCGAGCCCGGTCCCGGCCAGCTCATCGGTCGAGCTCGACGCGGTCGGAAGCCCACTCGAGGGGTCGTTCACCGATTCGGTCGGCACCGACGTCACCGATGTGGCGTCGATCGCCACCGACCAGGGCGGCGTGCCCGGCGACACCGCCGGCTTGTACGCAGCACCCAGCGGCCCGGCGCCGTGCGACCGGAACGCCCTGATCAACAGGCTGCACGCCGACGGCGGCCGGGAGTCGGCCTGGGCCGCGGCGCGGGGTGTCCAGGCCGCCGCGATCGCCAGCCACATCAACTCGCTCACCCCGGCCATCCTGCGGGCGGACACCTTCCTCACCGACTACCGCTACGAGAACACCCGAGCAGCCCCGCACGCGATCGTGCTGCAGGCCGGCGCCGCGATCCTGGTGGACGACCACGGCCTACCGGCCGCCCGCTGCCTCAGCGGTGACCCGCTGGGACCGCCGCCGCACTGGGACGCCGCACCCTCCTTTGAGGGCCACCAGTGGACCGGGTTTAGCCCCAGCGCCCTGTGGGTGATCGAAGCGGCCCCCGCCGTGATAGCCCACTTCGTGATGTGCGACGCGCACTACCGGGGCGACCCACGCAACGCCGACTACTTCACCGTCGACCGAGGCAACAACTGGGCTCCTCGCCCGCTACCCCGCGACCAGCACCCCGCGCCGATCACCTCCAAACACGACTGGAACTGGTCCGCCGACCAACACCCGAACGGCGACCAACACCCGAACGGCGACCAGCAACCCTCCAATCCCTCCAACCGCGAGCAGCCTGGCAACGAGCAGCGGACCGGGGCCGGGCAGGACAAGGGCGGCCACAACCAGCCCGACCAGCACCCCGGCCAGGCCGGGAACCCCGGCGCCCCGGGCAACCAGGGCCCGGCTGGTCACAGCCCGGTCCCGCAGGGCGGGTCCCCCGGCCAGTACCAGGCCCCGCCCTCCACTAGTGCCGTCCACCCGGACGGGCCCAACCCGCCGCACCCTGGTCATTGACCCGCGCGGCGGCGGACTGCGCGGGTCCCCAACTGGTGCAGCTGGCGCTGACGCCCTTGGCTAACCCGATGGGTGTCCGATAGAGGATGGGCGGATTCTGGCGGTTATCGCAACAGTAGTGGTCCGATCTGTTCGATTGGTTTGCGGAAACCTAGCCGCTTGCGTGGTCGGTCGTTGAGCTCCTGGGCGACCCAGTCGAGGTCGGCAGAGGTGTGGATGCTGAGGTCGCTGCCTTTCGGGAAGTACTGTCGTAGCAGGCCGCCGTTTTCGTTGGTGCCGCGTTGCCAGGGTGCGTGTGGGTCGCAGAAGTAGATGTCGATGTCAGTGGCGATGCTGACCTGCTTCCAGTCGCGCATCTCTGGGCCCTGGTCCCAGGTCAGTGAGTGGCGCAGGACTTCGGGCAGAGTTTTGATCTTCGCGGCGAGGACGTCGCGGACCTGCTCGGGTTTGTAGCCCTCGGGTAGGTGCAGCAGCATCGTGTATCCGGTGGTGCGCTCGACCAGGGTGCCGATCGCGGTGGCGTTGCGCTTACCGATGATCAGCTCGCCCTCCCAGTGACCGGGCACGGCGCGGTCGGCGACTTCGGGTGGGCGTTCACTGATATTGATCATGTCGGGGATCCGGTTCGTGCGTTTGCCCGGGTTTGCGGCTGGGTCGGCGCAGCGCCCGACCGGTGCGCAGGCACCTCGTGAGTTCTCGGCGTAGCGCACCGCGGGACTGCACGTACAACGACTGGTAGATGGTCTCGGTCGACACCCACATCTCCGGGTCGTCGGGGAACTCCACTCGCAGCCGGCCGGCGATCTGTTCGGCGTGAGTACTTCTTCTCCAGGTCCTGCTCGACCTTGCCACGTAGCAGCAAGTTCGTGGCTAACTTGGCCGGTTTGGGGCGGCTGGCCCGGTTGTAGGCCAGGGCATGGGCGGTCCTCGCCCGGTAGCAACCGTGCCGGTCGGCGTTGAGCACCAGCTCCCGGCTGATGGTCGAGGGGCTACGGCCCAACCGCACGGCGATCGACCGCAACGACTCGCCGCCAGCCCGGCCCACAGCGATCTCCTCTCGCTCGGCGAACGACAGGCAACGGCCCTTCAGGTTGCGGCCCCGTCGCGAGCGCACCCCGCCGGCGGCCGCCAGCCACCGGGTGCCCTCCTTCCGGCACGTCCCAGCCAGCTCGGCAGCGTCGGTGATGAACTCGCCCTGTTGCATCGCCGCCCAGAACGTCTGCACGATCTCCGAGACCATCCGATCTGAGAACGCCGTCACTTCGCACCCCTCTCCTCGCTGCCGCGGCCACCCGATAAAGATCACCCTGCGGTCACCCTGAGCACTCACCTACCGGCATTCCTCGGCCTCAATTCTCACCGTTGTTGACGAGCGCCTCCGGGTCGTTCGTCCTCGCTGCGCTCCGGGCGCTCCACCTGGACCCACTCCTCAACAACGGCAACGGACGGCCAGGATCGAGGAAGGGTGATCTCTGCCGTCAGCCTCACCGACATGGGCGTTGCAACCACCGCGAGAACCCAAGGATCCTCTACTGGCACACGGCGATCGGCATCCAAGACGTACCGGGCTGCCGCTGGGAGTCGTCGGCGGAGTCTGGCGATCGCAACGCGCTAGGTCAGGGTGCCGTCAGCAGCTGCAAACCAGCGCATAGTCATGCAGGGTGAGTCGCCGGATGCAACGTCCTCTTCCGCGAAGCGCGTGTATGTGCGCGCATGCCGCTGACCACACCGCTGCAGCACGATCAGCGGTGACGGGTACGGGCATCTCGAAAGGCGCATCTGGCCCTGCTACAGGGTCAAACACGCCGATACGCTCAACACGGAAGCGTGTATCCGCTGGTCAGTGGGTCGCAGTTCTGTTGGGCGCCCCCGGCAGGATTCGAACCTGCGACACACGGTTTAGGAAGAGCCTCGACAGCACCTACTATGGCGTCTACCTGCGACTTTGATGTATCAAAGGTTCGTCTTAGTCGCGTCACGCAACCCTGGACGACCCTGGTTCGCGTCACAAACCGTGTCATGGCAGCACTCACCACGCGTTTGGCCTCCCGCCGACTGGGATGCCCGTATTGTCCGCATCATCCATGCCTACGGCCATCACTTCGTCGCGCTTCCAAGCTGCAGACGGGTGAGAGCCGCAACCTGGGGGTTCAAGTCCGAGGGGGACTTGCGCACAAACCACCCGCCTCGCTCTGGACACCGCCTGTTGATGATGATCAGACGTCGACTTCAGGTTGGAAGACGGTGCCCGTCGCGCGGCAGAGGCATCGGTCGGCGAGGCTCGTGATGGCGGCAGGGGGGTACCTGGGGCAGGATGGGGAGCCAATCTCGTCGATAGGTACGAGATGGACGGGCTGCTCGTCGAACAGCGGGATGACAAGCTGCGTGACGCCGCGCAAGCCCTGCGAATTAGCGGGCCAGGGCAAGCGCGAACGACTAGATCAATGATCGGCGAAGATCAGGGCGTGTTCACGCCAGTGGATTTCCTGTACCAAGCCCTTCGAGCAGTCGACCAGGTCATCGAGGACTTCGCCTGCAACTGAGACGACAGATCCTGCAGGGCTGCCCTACCTTGTCCTCCACCACGGCAACACTGCCGCTAGGCTTCGGGTTCGATCTCGGCGACCCGGATCTTGGGTCGCTTGTCGTCGTCGAGCACAAACTTGCAGAAGACGATGTTGTCAAC
>DATAWX010000055.1:0-1716 GCA_036266995.1 Pseudonocardiaceae bacterium
ACGTAATGAAGCTGCTCGCTCAGGCCAAGCCGGACAGCCTGGACCCGGGACCCGACGCCGACCGGCGGGCCAGCGATCTGGCGACGGCGATGGCCACGCCGCGCGCCGGCACGGCCACCGTTCCTGCCGGAGCCGACCGCCTTGCTGGGTTTAGGCGGCCAGCCCGTCCGGTCCGCATCATCGCGATCGGAACCGGCATCGCCGCACTCGCGGGCACCGCCGGGGCGGTCGTGGCCCTGAGCAGTACCGGGACGCCGGCACCTCGTCAGCAACCCACGGCCGCCCACGCTGGCAAGGCCGTGGCTGGTTCGGGGGGGATCAAGCACGCGATTCTCACCGCGGTCGACGGCGTCTGGGGGGACATCTTCTGCGCCAAGATGACGGAGACCTATACCGGCACGATGGCGAAATATGACAACGTCACCGAGAACTGGAGCTATCCCATCCGGCCCCAGGCCGGCCAATCGGTTCGCATGCGCTCGGTGACCGTGCCCGCCAACCCCGCCGACAAAATGGACATCGAATACATCTACACCGAGCCCGCTGGGGCTAAGGCCGCGCTTCCGACCAAGACCGAGATGATCTACGTCCAGTACGGCAACCGCACCTGGTCCGATACCTACGCCCCCATCGCCACCCAGTCAGCGGCGGCCAGCCTGGAAGAGCTGCACCAGACGATCGCCACCGGCGACTTCACCAAGGTGGGCACGACCACCATCGACGGCCAGCCCGCGCTTGAGCTCATCGATCACTACCAGGGCGGCGAGCAGACCGTATGGGTCAACCCCACTACGTACCTGCCGGTCCGCACGCTCGACGACAGTTCGACCGCCAAGCTGCAAACTGACTACGAGTTCCTGCTGCCCACGTCGGCGAACATGACGAACCTGACGCCGCCCATTCCGGCCGGGTTCACCAAGACCCCCACCATCAAGGGATAACCCGGCCGACCGGGCCGGCGTCGCGGCGGAAAACGCACAACGGCACCGGGCCCCAGGTGCGGAACCTGTCGGCTACGCCATCGACCCGAAACAGAACCTGTCGGCTACGCCATCGACACTGATAGGGGCTGTCGATGGCGTAGGCGACAGGTCGGGAAACCTGTTGGTGGCGTAGTTGACAGGCTCGGCGGACGCGCGGTGCAGCTGAACGCGCCTTTTTGGTCGCGGGGAGGGCCGAACCCGCGTTGGATCG
This sequence comes from Pseudonocardiaceae bacterium, assembly GCA_036266995.1. Taxonomy (GTDB): domain Bacteria; phylum Actinomycetota; class Actinomycetes; order Mycobacteriales; family Pseudonocardiaceae. Next base: position 1,195 of record DATAWX010000055.1, read on the forward strand.
CGAGGGGCGGCGTCCGCATTGGGCGTTGTTGGCGGATTGAGTGTTGTTTGCGGTTAATACGACCGGGAACAACACCCGATAAGGCCAATAAGGCGGAATGGAGAAACAAAAACCCCGGGACGGTGAGGACCCGGGGACAACGAAGAGGGACGCCGTTGGGCGCCCCTGGTTCGTTTTTTGTGGTTGTGGCTCACCGGGCCCGCGATGTCGCGGGTTGAGTCGGCGCCAGCCTGAGATCGTCAGGTAAGCGCGGGCTCACGGTCCAGAATGAGCATGTCCTCGTCGTGCGACAGCCCCGAGGCAAGCGCGTCGTTCTCGTCCTGAAGCCGGGCAAGCTCGGCTTCCAGGTCGCGAACACGCTGCTGGAGGCGACGCATTTCGGAGACCATACGCGGGTCGGGACCGCCGACGTGGCCAAATAGAGCCTTAGACATGGTGAAAGGTCCTCCACACTGAGTGACCAGGGTGGGCACTATGTGATCCGCACACCCATGCGTGCGGGCAACAGATACAGGGTCTCAC
>DATAWX010000056.1:0-18892 GCA_036266995.1 Pseudonocardiaceae bacterium
CGCGGCAGCGCCTCAGACCTGCTCTGGCGACACCTTGACGCTGCGGTTAAACCGTGGCTGCTGGTGATCGACAACGCCGACGAACCCGGCCTGCTCGCCGCCGCGGGAGGAGGGCCCGGGGACGGCGCCGGATGGGTACGCCCCAGCGCTGCCGGGGTCACCGTGATCACCACCCGCGTCGGCAGCCCTGAGGTGTGGGGCAGTCAGGCCGAACGGCACCAGATCGGCGTGCTCGACGCCGAGGACGCGGCGGACGTGCTGATCGACCTGGCGGGCCACGCGGGGAACCGGGGGGATGCGCGCACCCTGGCCGACCGGCTCGGCGGTCTGCCGCTGGCACTGGTGTCCGCGGGCACCTACCTGGGCCGGACTGCCCGCGGCGGTGGCCTGTTACGCCGAACGGGCGGCCGTTCGGCGCGCATCACCACCTTCGACGCCTACCAACGCGCGCTCGGCGACCTCGGTACCGACCTGCTCGACCAGGGTCTAGACCAGCCCGTCGATACCGAGCGCCTGGAGCGGCTGCACCGCCGCCTGGTCGGGCGGACCTGGGAGATGAGCCTGGACTTGCTCGCGGCACAGGGCATCTCGCACGCGCGCGGACTCATGCGGTTGATGTCTTGCTTCGCTTCGTCCGCGCTGCCCGTGGACCTGATCAATGTGAACGCCCTGGCCGCCAGCGGGGCGCTGCCCGAATCCTCGGTAGCGGACGAGGTCGACCGCGCGCTAGAGGCCTTGGTCAACCTCAACCTCCTGGACGTCACGGAGAGCGACGAACTCACCACCGTGCCTGACGGGGTGGCCGACCCGCCCCTGATGTGTCTGATCGGGCACCGGTTGGTCCTGGAGGCGACTGCGGCCAGGCTGCACGCGCTGCCCCTCGCCGAGCGCAACGCAGTGTGGCGCGCCGCCGCCGACCTAGTGAAGGTTGCCGCAGGCCCTGTGCCCGAGGAGCCACGGAACTGGGACTGGTGGCGGCTGGTGGCTCCCCACATACAGGTGGCCGTGGCCGTAGTGCCCGACCACGATGAAGACACCCTGGTCCGCGTGCTCGACTGCGGCTTGCGCTGCTTCTCCTATCTGGCCTTCTCGAAGCGCTTCGAGGATGCAAGCGCGTTCGTCGACGTGTTATTCGCCCGCGCGGCTGTGCTCGATTCGGACCATCCGGTCCGGCTGGCGACCCGCCACCGCCGTACCTTCATCGGCACCGCGTCGTACGCCGAGGACGAGGTTGAGTACCGCGACATTCTCGACCGTCAAACCCGAGTGCTCGGCCCCGACCACCGTGACACCCTGATCACTGACCACCAATGGGCCGTCGCGCTGATCCACACGCAAGGGCCTGCCGAAGCCGAGCCAGAGATCCGGCGGGTCGCGCAAGAACGCTCGCGGTTGTTCGGCCCTGCTGATCCGTACACCCTCATTTCCCGGGGCGAGTGGGCGGATCTGCTCGCCACGCTCGATCGTGATGCGGAGGCAGAGGCCGAGTGGCGGGTCATGGTGGAGGACTGCCGCCGTGACCGCGGCGAGCTCGATCACTACACCCTGCTCCAGCGCGCGCATCTAGCCACTCTGATGAACCGGCGCGGCCACAGCGATGAGGCGCAGGCGGAATTCCGCTATCTCACCGACCATTGCGGCACCGGCGAGCCGATGGACAGCTCGTATCTGCCGACCTTCGCCCGCCATCAAATGGCCCACATCCTCGACAAGCAAGGCCGGTTCGCCGATGCTGAGGTCGAGTACCGAGCCGTCCTCGCCGACCACCGTGGCGCGCACCGCGATGATTACCGGCACCTGTCCCGCTGGCTGGGCCGCAATCTGCGCTCACAGTCCCGACGGAACGAGTCGGTAGCCCACTTCGCCGACTTGATTGCCTCCTGCGACGACCTCGCCGACGACGATCCGTTCTTGCTGTCACTGCGGCACGAGTATGCCGAGGGATTGGGCAAAGTCGGGAGGTACGCAGAGGCAGAGTCGGAGATGTCCGCCGTCCTCGACATCCGCGCCCGCACTGTCGGCGCGAACGATTCCGTCGCCCTGCAGGAGCGGCACTGCCGCGCCCACTCTCTGGAGAAATTGGGTCGCACCGTCGAGGCTGAGGCAGAGCTAGGCGAGGTCGCGGCAACCTTCCGCAACCTAATGGGCGCGGAGGACGAGCGCGCCCGCAAGGCGACCTGGTGCCACGCCATGACTCTGTTCGAAAACGACCGGTTGTTCGACGCGTTGCCGGAGTTCGAGACCTGCCTGGCCGCCCAACTTGCCGCTCTCGGCGGCGATCACCGGGACGTCCTGATGTCCCGCAGACGGATCGCCGAGGTACGATTCCGACTGAAGGCTTCCACCAACGACGAGACGGTCGCCGAGTTCGACGCGATCCTTCCCAAACTGATCCAGCACGACGGCGAGAACGGGCCCGCAGTCAAGGAGATGCGCGCATTCCTTACCGGACTCGGCCACTCGCATCTCCAGGAGCACTAACCCCCACGTGTCTGAGAGGGACTTGTCCACCAATGACCCGCGTCGCTCGACGCTGCCACGTAATGCGACGCGTCTGATTGTTCGAGCTACGATCCCCTTGGCCCCGGCCGGGACAGGAGCAGCGTCTGTCCCGGTTAGTGGCGTTCCAGTGCCGTGTGCTAGGCCAGTCGACGTGTAGGTCACCCGCACGCAGAGCGGGTGGTATCTAACCGTGCTCGTGTCCCCTGCATCGGTCAGGTATTCGTATTTAGCGTGTCGACGACGAGTCACTGGTACCACCGACCGGAGATCACGGGGGTGTGGAAAAGCGCGCGAACCCGCACCATGGCAGAATGACCAGCCGCCCGCCCGGGACGGCCCGCGCGAGCACGGCCGCCAGGCCGCGCGCAGCAAGCGGGATCGGCCCGAGCGGGCAAGCTATAAAATTCAGCTACGTTAGCGCCGCCGCAGGCGGCGCCTTGATCTCATAGAGCCAAATTCGGCAGCACAGCGGTTACACAAGCGTGGGGTACGGAGTGCGCACAGGGAACGTGCGCGATCGGGGGGAGACCCCCCACGATGTCCACATGTTCACCGTATGCTGGGACCGCTGTTACGTGCAGGATGTTGCGAGCCGCACCAGGGACAAACGGCCGATATCGATCATAGGGGCAGACCGAGGCAGGTGCGAGCACCCTGCCCGACCCTCTGAGACCGACCGGATTTGGTTGGTATATGCCGGGTCTGCCTTGCCGAGGTTGTCTGCCTCGGGCAGCTCAGGGCTAGGGCAGGTGGCCGACTGGGGGGTGAGGCATGCGCTTCACCCAGGGTGCTAGTGCCTCACCGTCTGCCTCGCCCCGGATCGGCCGGTAATCGTCGGATTCTGGGGCGGGGTGCATGTCGCGAGCGGCGCGCATGGTGCCCGTTGAGGGCCCGTCTCGTGACCTCGACTCCGCTGTCGAACTGCTGGAGCACGTCGGCGGAACGTCGCTTCTCGCCACCGTCGATCAGCCATCAGTTACTCAAGGTGATCGACCAGACGGTCAAACGGTGAGGGAGGGAGGCGCGCCGTGGTGTCGTCTCGATCGGAAATCGGGGGTTTCCGGGGCATAGAGAAGCGAACGGAACTGCCTCCCTGACGGTTGTTTGTGCAGATCAGGGCGGGGAGGCAAGGCAGGGACCCAGACAGGGAGAACTCCCTGCCTCCCTGGCTGGGTCCCTGTGACTTTCTGTGACCGTGAGCCGGCCGGAATGGTTCGTCGCGGAGCGCATCCGCTCAGCGCCGGACCTCGTTCCGTCGCGGTTGACAGCACCGGGCACCTCGTCCTCAGAGCGCGGTAGAGGGGTCGGAGGGCAGCGCCGACCAAGGGGTCTACCCCCGCTACCGTGCAGGTCAGGGCCCGCTACCCGGGGGTCTACCCGGGTAGCGGCCCCCCTCTACCGAGCCGGGTCGGGTAGCGCCCCCGCGTCCGGGGACCCCCGATTGTTGCCAGCAAGCCGAGTACCACTCTACGTACACGGGAGAGCGGTTGGCCACGACACAGTGCAGTGCTGGCCACGAGGATTGCTGTCTGCGCGCCTCTTACCAGGTCACCGCGTGGTACATCAAAGACGCTTGACTGAGGCGATGACCGCGATCCCCGCCTACATCAGCACCACCGAACGCGACGCCGCTGAAGCCGACCTGGCCCGCCACGCCCGATCCATCAACCCCACGTCGCTAGTGCAAGATCGGTCAGCGGATTCTCGGGTGTCTCGACCCGGACGATCCGCAACCCCGCGACGAGCCCCAACCCGACCCGGGGGCCGGAGAACTGCGGTCATGGGACCGCCGCGACGGGCGACGTGGATTGGAGGGCTACCTCGAACCCGAACACCGTGCCGCGGTCCGATCGTTGATCGAACAACTCGCCGCACCCGCCCCGCAAGTGCCGGCATCCCCGACCCGCGCACCGCCGGGCAACGCAACGCCGACGCCCTGCCCGAAGTCCGCGGGCTGGCCCGCGCCGCCCAAGACTGCCCCAGCACCGCTGGCGAGCCCCCACAGTTGACCGGGACCATCGACCGGGACGCGCTACGCACCAGGCTCGGGGTCGCGACCCTGGACTACGGGACGCAGATCAGCGCCGCGCAGGCGAGACGATAGGCGTGCGACGCGAAAATCATTCCCGTGGTACTGGGTGGGAAATCCGAACCCCTCGACGTCGGCCGGGCCCTGCGCACCGTGCCCCTATCCATCCGCCGAGCCCTGGTCGCCCGAGACCGCGGCTGTGCGTATCCACGCGTACTGCTCTGCGACGCCCACCATCGGCACGTGCATCACACCGGCTGGGAAATCCTCATCCACCCCGGCCACGTCGAATTCATCCCACCCACCATCGTCGACCCGACCCGCACCCCACTTCACAACCCACTCCGCTGCTAACACCGGGACGCGGCGCCAGAACGCCGCTCGTCACTGTCTGAACCCCAGGTGCTGGCACTGGAAGGTGCTCTGGTGCAGAGTTGCGCGGATGAGCAGCACCGTCGCCGACCCCCGCGCCGACCGGGCCTTCTTCGGGCATCCGCGCGGGCTGGCCAACCTGTTCGGCGTCGAGATGTGGGAACGCTTCTCCTACTACGGGATGCTCGCCTCGCTGACCCTGTACCTGTACTACGAGGTGGCGGGCAGCAACCCCGGACTCGGGCTGCCGAAGTCGACGGCCACCAGCCTCGTCGGCGCCTACGGCGGGTTGGTCTATGTCTCGACCATCGCCGGGGCCTGGGTCGCCGACCGGGTGCTCGGCGCCGAGCGGACGTTGTTCTGCAGCGCGGTTCTGGTGATGCTCGGGCACATCGCGCTAGCGGTCCTGCCGGGCTTTGCCGGGGTCGGCGTGGGTCTGGCGTGTGTCGCCCTGGGCAGCGGCGGAGTCAAGGGCAACGCAACCGCAGTGGTCGGTACCCTGTATGCAGAAAACGACGACCGCCGCGACGCCGGCTTTTCCCTGTTCTATATGGGAATCAACACCGGGGCACTGATCGGTCCGCTGCTGACCGGACTTACCCGGAGCACGCTCGGTTTCCACTACGCGTTCGGTGTGGCCGCCATCGGCATGGCCATTGGCCTGATCCAGTACACCATCGGGCGCGGCAACCTCGGTACCGAGGCGAGCACTGTCCCCAACCCGCTACCCCGATCCCGGTGGACCATGGTCGCCGGCCTCGCTGCGCTCGCCGTGGCCACGGTGGCATTCCTGATACTGATCCGAGTGATCACAGCCGCCAACCTGTCGACCGCTGTCGTCGCGGTGTGCGCGGTCGCAGCGGTGGTCTACTTCTCGGTGATCCTGACCAGCTCGAACATCACGGCGGTGGAGCGTAGCCGGGTACTGTCTTTCATCCCGCTGTTCGTCGTCAACGCGGTGTTCTGGTCGCTGTATCAGCAGCAGTTCACGGTGGTGGAGATCTACGCCGACGGGCGGACGGACCGGAACCTGTTCGGCTGGCAGATGCCCACCGAGTGGGTCACCTCGTTCAACCCGGTGTTCATCATCCTGCTGGCCCCCGTGTTCGCGCTGCTGTGGATCAAACTCGGGCCCCGTCAGCCCCCCACGCCGATCAAATTCGCGCTCGGCACCGTCATCATGGGCCTGGCTTTCCTGCTGTTCCTGCCCTGGGCCGGCGGCACCGGGGCGACCACTCCGCTGCTTGCCGTCGCTGTCATTCTGCTCGTCTTCGCGATTGGTGAGCTGCTGATCTCGCCGGTCGGGTTATCGCTGGCCACCAAGATCTCCCCAAAGGTGTTCCGCAGCCAGACGGTGGCGCTGTACTTCCTGTCCGTCGCCCTGGGCACGGCGATGTCCGGATCACTCGCCGGGTACTACAGCCCGCAACACGAAGCACCTTACTTCGGCATCCTCGGAGCGGTCGCCATCGTCGTCGGCCTGATCGTGGTGCTACTCAGCCCGATGATCCGCCGGCTGATGTCCGGAGTCCGCTGAGCCGACAGCCTGCTGACTCGCGACCGCGCTTCTATCGCAGTTACTTCCCCGACCTCACGGTGGTCGAGCCCACCATTGGCTGATCAGTGGGCTGCGCTGGTCAGGTGTTCGGTGAACCACGAGGTGAATGCGGCGTCGACGGCGACCGCGTGCGCGTTCTGCGGCGCCGGCTCGACCCCAGGCGGCTCCGCCAGGTGGTGCGGCATGCCGGGCACGCGCTGCAACCGCACGCAGGACGGGTCCCGGTAGCGGGATGCCAACTCACCCGCCAGCGCCTCAGCGTCGGCCCGGAACTCGGGATGGTCGTCGTCGCCGCTGACCAGGAGCAACGCCGGCTCAGCAGCGGCGATCTCGGTGTCCCTACGGAGAAAGTCGAATCGGTCGGCGATGGTGCGAGAGGCATCGGTCCACTCGTATCGGAAATCTATAGACGCGCTCGCTGGCAGCGACCGCTCCCGGCACCCGCACCAAGGTGTTGACCAGCGCAGCGGCCGACACGGGCAGGACGCCCGCGCAGGGCGGTGAAGGGAACGCCCGCAGCGGTGCCGATGATCGGTTGGCTCGACGAGTAGGTCATGGGGTCATGCAAGCACCAACCACCGACAGGCTCCGCAACAGCCGTGATCGCCGAATCGCCGCGCCCCGCCTTGGGCGATCGGGAGGCAAGGTGGTGTGCTGTCGGCGATGAACCAACCGCCGCGCGCGCCAGACCTGTCGTCCGCACCGGCGACGGCCCAGGCACCAGCCGCACCGTCCGGACCGTCGCTGGCCAGCGCGTCGGGGTCGATGGCGGTGGCCACTGTGGTCAGCCGGGTGACGGGGCTGGTGGCCAGGCTGTTGCTGGCCGCGGCGCTGGGCTTCGGAGTGCTCAACGACTCCTACAACATCGCCAACGAGTTGCCGAACATGGTCTACGAGCTGCTGCTGGGCGGCGTGCTGTCCAGCGTGGCGATCCCGGTTCTGGTCCGCGCCCAGCGCACGGACGCCGACGGTGGGAGTGAGTACACCCAACGGCTGCTCACGATGAGCACGCTCGCCCTGCTGGTGGGCACCATCGGTGCGGTGGCCGCGGCGCCACTGCTCATCCGGCTGTCGGTGACCAGCGGTCCGCATGCCAGTCCCGCGTTGGCGACCGCGTTCGCCTACCTGCTGCTGCCGGAGATCCTGTTCTACGGGCTGGCCGCGCTGGTGGGGGCGGTGCTCAACAGTCGCGGCGTGTTCGGTCCACCGGCCTGGGCGCCGGTGGCGAACAACCTGGTCGTCATCGGGGTGATCGGGGCTTACGCGATCACCCCCGGCCGGATCAGCCTGCATCCCAGCCTGATGGGCGACGCCAAACTCTGGGTGCTCGGGGTGGGCACCACGCTCGGGATCGTCGTGCAGGCGGCGGTGCTGCTGCCGGCGCTGCGCCGATCGGGATTCCGGTGGCACTGGCGGTGGGGCTGGGATCCCCGGTTGTCGTCGTTCGGTGGCCTGGCCGGCTGGGTGGCCCTCTATGTGCTGGCCGGCCAGCTAGGGCTGGTCATCACGTACCGGATAGCAAGCGCCACCGCCGGCGGCGGCGTGTCGACCTACGCCTACGCCTGGACATTGCTGATCGTGCCCTACGGGGTCCTGGGCAACTCCGTGCTGACCGCGCTGATGCCCCGGATCAGCCGGGGCGCCGCCGACGGGAAGATCGACGCGGTGGTCGCCGACCTGTCGCTGGGTACCCGGATGTCGGCGCTGCTCCTGCTGCCGATTTCGGCACTGCTCACCGTGGCTGGCGCCCAGATCGCCATCGTGCTGTTCTCCTACGGCCATTCCGACCTCGCCCAGGCCGACCGGCTGGGCCACACCCTGGCCGCGTCAGCGTTCGGCCTGCTGCCCTACGCCGTGGTGCTGCTTCAACTGCGGGTCTTCTACGCATTGGGTGACGCCCGGACTCCGACAGTGATCATGGCGTTGATGATCGTCGGGAAGATCGGCCTGTCTCTGCTCGCGCCCGTCGTGCTGGGTCCCCAGCAGGTCGTCATCGGGCTCGCAGCGGCCAACTCGGCATCCTTCGTCATCGGCGCCGCCGCCGGCCAAGTCTGGCTGTGGCACCGGCTCGGCAGCCTGCACACCCGGCGGGTGGCGGGCGCGGTGGCCCGGATCGCACTGGCTGCGGGCGTCGCCGCCGTCGTCGGGTTGGTTGTGCTGAGCCTGGGTCGCCACACCATGGCGCACGCGCTGCCCCCCGTGCGCGCCGCCGCCGAACTCGCCGCCGCCACCGTCCTGGGCGGCGCCGTCCTGCTCGTCGCGCTGCGCGTCCTGCGCGTCGCAGAACTCCAAGTGGTCCTCACTCGCGCCGCCAGCCTGCTCCGCCGCTGATGGTGGCCCTTCAAGGGCTACCAACCGCGGGCCAGGAGGTCTCTGACGACAGCCAACCCCGGCGGCGGGCGCCTCGCCTCGGCGCGCTGGTTGGTGTGGCAGAATTTGCGAACTTATGCGCACACCTGGGCCAAGGGGACACGATGAGTAGCGAGAACCCGTGGTCCGGCGCCGCCGGCGATACCGGCAACGTGCTGGACGGCACGGCGCTTGGTGCACTACTCATCGGCAACGGCGCGGTGGCTGGTTTCTCGATCAACTACGAGCGCGTCCCCCAGTCCATCGCCGACCTCGAGCACGCCGCCATGTACCTCCAGGACCAGGCAGCCGTAGCTCAGGGCCTGGCAGGCATCCCGGCTCCCGGGCTGGACGGGGTCAGCCTGAACGCGGTAGCCCAGATCGGCAAGTGGGCCTCGGACAGTGGTGCCAACAACCTGGAGGCGAATCTTCGCGCCGGTGCGAGACAGCTCCGGGACCTGGCGCAGAAATTGCGCGAGGACCTCAAGACCTACCTGCAGGTCGAGGAACTCAACATTCCGACGACCCCCAGCCCGGGACTACCGTTACCCAGCGCGGGGCAGTCGCTGTGAGAAGCCGAGCGCTGGCGAGCGTGGTCGCGGCCGGCACGGTGATCGTGGCGGCGGGGTGCGGTAGCGGTACAGGCGCGGCCCCGACCCCGGCGCAACCGAGCTCCGCACCGGCGGCGAGCCCGATCCCGCCGGTGAAGAATCCGCGCGATGTCGCAGCGATGGCCCGGCGGCCGTGTGACTTGCTGACCGCGCAGCAGGCGACCGGGTTCGGGTTCGATCTCCCCCCGGAGCAACTGACCGGTCTCCTCGGTACGCTGCGTTGCAAATGGACGAAAACCACTCGGGAACAAGAATTGGTTCGAACGCTGGATCTCACGATGTTCACGAACAACCCGACCTTGGAAGTCGGCTACAGCAAGGACCATCGTGGCCTGCCGTTCTTCGAGCTGACCGAAGTCGCCGGCTACCCCGCCATCATCACCAGGACTAACGCTGACATCGCCGTTTGCGACATCGACATCAAAGCCGCGGAGCGCCAGAGCGTGACGGTGATCTACGAATCGGAAGAAAAAGCGCTGAAGAACAACCCGCAGCAGTCGTGTGAGGTAGGCAAGCAGATCGCCGCAGCGGTGCTGATGAATCTGCCGCCGAAAAATTGAGGGCCATAAGGTGATGGGGACGAACTTCAACTACGACGACACCAGCCATCAGGTCATCTTCGACCACATCAACGGCGGTGCGGGCTCGGACGCACTACAGGAAACCAGCCGGTCCTGGCAGCGCCTTGGTGACGGCGTCGGAACCACCTGCAAGTCCTTCGTGCAGAAGGCGATCGGTGTCATGCTGGCCGCCCGGCAGGGGGCCGCGGCGGACGAGGCGGCTGCGGCCACCGGCGCGATGCTGCCGTGGATGGACACCCTCCAGCAGACCACCGCTGCAGTGGCGCAGCGAACACAGGGCCAAGCCGAGCACTGGGTCGCCGCGAAGAACAGCGTCCCGCCGGTGCCCCCGATGCCGAAATCGGCTGGTTTCGCCAGCGATCCCGGCGAGTGGGCCGCCGAGAAGATGGACTGGTTTCCGGGGATCACATCCGACGAGGAGAAGGCCCAGTTGCGTCAACAAGACGCCGCCGAACAAGCCCGTCAAGCGATGCGGGTTTATCAGTCCAGCTCCAACGACAACGTTAGCTCTATCCCCACCTTTACCGAGCCGCAGGCCTTGGATGGCAGCGTCAGGTCACTACCGCTGACCAGCCCCCGCATCGACGCTGCTAGCGCCCCGCCAGCCATAGCCATCGCCGGTGGTGGCACGCCGGCCCACCTGATCGCCGCTCATCAACCGGCAACCCCACCGCCGGCACACCAAGGGGTCGCCTACAAACCGGCGCCCACGGTCTCCCAATTCGCCCAGACCGCGCCCGCCACCACCGCGGGCAACCTCGCGCCACCGTCGAATCAAGTGGCCGGCGACGAGGGCATGACGTCGGGCGGCTTGCCCATCAGCACTGGGCTCGAGAGCACCACCGGACGAGCACATTCAGTATCCGCGCGCGGATCGGTAGCCGGACAGCGATCCAGAGACACCGGTGGCCACACCGGATTCGGTCCCCGGCCCAGCACGGGGTTCGGCCCCCGCCCCACCGCCAGCGCCCACCCCGCGCACGACGAGATGAGCACCGCCCGCGGCAGCGCCGGCCCAGCCGCCGCCACCCGCAACAGCGGCGAGGCCGGTTACGGTCAACCCTTCGGAGGCGCAGGCAATCAGCAAAGCGAACGGGACCGCGAACATCGCAGCAAATACCTCATCCAGGAGGATTCGAACGCGATCATCGGAGCGCTGCCACCCACCGCGCCGCCGGTGATCGGCGCGGACTACTGAGCGGATCGGCGTTGCGCCCACTCGCGGAGTCCTGCTTCGACAGTGGCGGCGTCCACCCGATCGGTGAGCGCCCAGCGCCGGTAGGCGTTGTTGGACTTGGTAGCGGGGCTCGTCACTGGCATGCAGCAGCCGAGGGGCGTGCCGGATGTAAGCGGCGATGGCGGGCCGGACCTCTTCTTCGCGCCATAGGCGCAGATCCATGACGTCGGCACTGTGGATGGGAATGCGAACATTGACGGGGACGCCTGCGGTGTCGACGCGGACGTTCTTGTGATGATACCCCGCAGCCGCTGCTGAATGCGCCGAGTTGGTGGCATAGAGGTCCTGCCACCAGCTCGGCGCGGGCCAGCCCGGACCGGTACCGGGCGCGCTTGAGGTAGGTGCAGGCCGTGTCGAACGACGCGGCAGCGACGCCGGGGCCCCGCGACATCATGCCGTTCTCACCCCTCTGGTTCTATGGTCGCGTCGATCACGGCGTCTTTCCTGGGGGGAATCTTGGTGGCTCGATCTCGGTGGCGCTTCGAAGCGCTGGCCTTGACTCTCGTGGGGACACTGGTGTGGGCTCTGGCAGCCTGCGCGGGCACCCCGCCGGCGCCGCTGGGATCCGGGCTGCTGCTGCCCGGGTACGACCGTCAGGTGCGGCCCCAGGATGACCTGTTCACCTTCGCCAACGGTCAGTGGCTGCGCACCACCCAGATCCCGGCCGACCGGACCCGCTACGGCGCGTTCGACATGGTGACCGACCAGGCCGAAGGGCAGCTGCGCACGATCGTCGAGGACAGCGCTGCCCGGCACGGCGCCGCCGGCTCGCCAGACCAGCAGATCGGCGACTTCTACGCGAGCTTCATGGACACCGCGCGGCTCGACGCGCTCGGGGCCGCGCCGCTGAAGGCGTCGCTGGATCGCATCGATGCCCTGGCCAGTCCCGCGGACGTCGTCCGCTACCTCGGCGCGAGTGCGCTGGACGGCCTGTCCAGCCCCATCTCGCTGACCGTCGACCAGGACGCCCGCAACGCATCCGCGTACATCACCTACGTCTCGCAGAGCGGCCTCACGCTGCCCAACCGCGACTACTACCTCAAGACAGACCCGCAGTTCGTGACGGTCCGTGACCAGCTCCAGGCCTACGCCGCACGCGTGCTGGGTCTGGCCGGCGTCGCCGATTCGGCCACCGCTGCCGGCCAGGCACTCGATGTGGAAAACCGCCTGGCCCAGGTCCAGTGGAGCGCCGTGCAGGACCGGGACGCGACCGCGACCTACAACAAGTTCACGGTCCCCGATGCCACCACGCGCACACCGGGCCTGGACTGGAAGACCTACCTCGACGCGGCCGGCGTGCACGTCGGCGACTTCGTCGTAGGCGAGCCCAGCTTCTTCACTTCCCTGGGCGCCGCCCTGACCACCGTGCCGCTGGCGGCCTGGAAGTCGTACCTGAAGTTCAAGGTCATCGACGACCTCTCCGCTGACCTGAGCGATCCCTTCGCCACGGCGCGCTTCGAATTCCACAGCCGCGATCTGACTGGGCAGCAGGAAAATCGACCACGCTGGAAGCGGGGGGTCGCGGCGGTCGACGGCGCGATGGGCGATCTACTCGGCCAGCGATACGTGCAGCGGTACTTTCCGCCGGAGGCCAAAGCGCGGATCGATGTCCTGGTCGGCAAGCTTATCGACGCCTACCGCACGTCCATCGACGGCCTGGACTGGATGAGCGACGCGACCAAACAGCAGGCCAAGGACAAGCTCAGCAAGCTCGCCGTGAAGATCGGCTATCCGAGCAAGTGGAAGGACTATTCGAAGCTGCGGGTCGTCCGCGACGATCTGGTGGGCAACGTGATCCGCTCGGCGCAGGTCGAATACCAGCGCAACGTCGACAAGCTCGGCAAACCGGTGGACCGCGCGGAATGGCTCAGCACGCCGCAGACCGTCAACGCCTACTACGATCCAACCCGCAACGACATCACGTTCCCAGCCGCAATCCTGCAACCGCCGTTCTTCGACCCGAAGGCTGATGACGCAGTCAACTACGGCGGAATCGGTGCGGTGATCGGTCACGAGATCAGCCACGCGTTCGACGACCAGGGCCGCAAGTACGACGGAACAGGGAATCTTCGTGACTGGTGGACCCCGCAGGACGTACAACGCTTCACCGCCCGGACCACCGCCCTGGCCGCGCAGTACTCGGCTTACCAGCCGTTGCCCGGCGAGCACATCAACGGCGAACTGACCCTGGGTGAGAACATCGCCGACCTGTCCGGTCTCACCGTTGCGATGCGGGCATACCACCTGTCGTTGGGCGGCCGGCCGGCGGGGGTGATGGACGGATTCACCGGCGACCAACGGTTCTTCCTGGGGTGGGCGCAAGTGTGGCGCGGCAAGATCCGGGACAAGGAGCTGCGGGCGGAGCTGCTCAGCGACCCACACAGCCCGGATGAGTTTCGCGCCAATGGTGTGGTCAGCAACCTGCCCGAGTACTACGCGGCCTTCGGCGTCAAGCAAGGCGACAAACTGTTCCGCCCGCCGGACCAGCGGGTCAAGATCTGGTGATCAGGAAGTTCTGGACGCCTGGGCGCCGGACACGCCGCGTCACCTCCACCGCATCAGCCGCCGCAGGTGACACCGTCGTGAGGTGGAGGTGAGCCCAGTGTTCTCAACAGGGTTGATCGAGGCGTACTGCCCAGACTGCGCCAAGCTCGAGCTGTTTGAACAGCCGCCATGCGTCGATGGGCACGGCGCGGACTGCCCCGAATGGCTGTGCCTGACCTGCGGTACAGCGCTGCTGATCGACATGCCAGTCGAGCTGGTGGCGCGACTGCCGCGCACGCTTGGCTCACGCGCCGCGTAACTTCGCACCTGTCGATCAGCTCGTCCAGGGACGTGACCCGATGCCGCAACGACAGCTCGGCTGTGCAAGATCATTGTTTGTGTGTCTCCGGCGACACGGGATGTCGCCGGAGACACACAAACAATGATCACCGCTACAGCCGGTCGAGATCCAGCCGCTGGCGAGCGGGGAGCTTGGGAGATTGTCGACGCGATCATCGCCGGCAGTCGGCAGGGCCGTCGTCGTCGCTTTCGGCATCGACTCCCGGACAGGCGACAGTTCGGGCGTCGTAACGCAGAAACGCCGGTACGGCTAAGGCAAGCAACCCGATACCGGCAAGGCAGGCCAACCCACCGGAGACGACCGACAACCGGGGGGTGAACGCGGTCGCCACCGCGCCTGATTCGAGGTCCCCGAGACGCGGCCCGCCCACGACCACCACGATGAACACGGCTTGCAGCCGGCCCTGCATCCCGGGTGGCGTCGCGACCTGCAGGATCGTCGAGCGGTAGACCGCACTGACGGTGTCGGCCGCGCCGGCGACCGCGAGCAGGACCAGTCCCAGCCACAACGTCGAGGTCAGCCCAAACAGTGTGATCGCCAGACCCCACACCGCGATCGAAACCACCACCCCGAGCCCGTGACGGTGCACCCGCCCGATGGCCCCGCCCAGCAACGTCACGACGACCGCCCCGACCCCGGGCGCCGCGTAGAGCAGGCCGGCGGTCCCGGCGCCACCGCCGTAGAGGCCGTAGGCCAGCGCTGGGAACAACGCCGCCGGCGTCCCGAAGATCATCGCGATGAGGTCGGCGACGAACGTCATCAGCACTACCGGACGTCCCGCGACGAACCGCAGCCCCTCGACGACGGACGCCAGCCCGGCCCGTCGGGCACCGTCACCAGGCGACAGCGACGGCAGCCGAACCGCGGCGTAGAAGGCGGCGGCGAACGACCCGACGTCGATCGCGTACGCCCAGCCGAAACCGCCAGCACTCACCGCCACCCCGGCCAAGAGCGGCCCGGCAATGATCGCAAGCTGGGTGCTGCCGTAAGACAGCGTGTTGGCCGCCGGCAGCTTCTCGGTCCGCACCAGCTGCGGGATGATCGCCCGCCGAGTGGGCGAATCGATCGCCGCGAACGCCGACTGCACGGCCACACACGCGAACAGCACAGTGACCCGGTTGATCGCCAGCACGGCTTGTACCAGTAGGACCGCGCTGACCAGCATCGTTGCCGTGGAGGTGAGCAACACCAGTTTGCGGCGATCGACCGCGTCGGCGATCGAGCCGCCGTAGAGCCCGAAGACGACCAGCGGGACCAGAGCGGCAAGCCCGATCAGACCGACGTCCAGCGATGAGCGCGTGATCGCGTATACCTGCAGGGGCACCGCGACCCGCGTTACCTGGGTGCCGACCAGCGAGACTGCCTGGCCGGCGAACAGCCGCCGAAACGCGACGGACTCACGCAGCGGCGTGATATCCGAGGCGACCGCCCGGACGGCGCGGCCGAGGAGTGCGCCGACGTTATGGAGCCACGCGGTGCAACGTTACTGTGTCGAGCGGGGCCGGGGGGCCGAGGGCGTGATGAGCCCGGTTTGGTAGGCGGCGGCCACCGCTTGGGCTTTCTCCCGGACGTTGAGTTTTGCCATCACCCGGGCAAGGTGTGTTTTCACGGTCGCTTCGCTGATGAACAGTTGCTCGGCGACATCGGCGTTGGACAGTCCCCGGGCCAGGTGGGTGAGAACCTCCCGTTCGCGGCGGGTCAGCTGAGCCATCGCCGCGGGGGTAGGGGTGTCCTGCTCAGGCCGGGCGGCGAAGTCGTCGATGAGCCGGCGGGTGACTGCGGGATCCAACCAAGCCTCGCCGGCGACGACCGCACGGATCGCGGTCGCGATCTCG
This sequence comes from Pseudonocardiaceae bacterium, assembly GCA_036266995.1. Classification (GTDB taxonomy): domain Bacteria; phylum Actinomycetota; class Actinomycetes; order Mycobacteriales; family Pseudonocardiaceae. The sequence goes on from DATAWX010000056.1 coordinate 15,920, forward strand.
GTGGGAGCGGCATCTTTGAGCAGGAAACCCGACGCTCCGGCACGCAGCGCGGCGTGGACATAGTCGTCGAGGTGAAACGTCGTAAGGATGATCACCCGGACGGGCTGGCCGCTCTGCGCGGTCAGACCCTCCTCGCCCACCGCGCGGGTCGCCGCGACACCGTCGGTGCCCGGCATGCGCACGTCCATGAGGACTACGTCCGGGCGCAGGGAGCGGATCTGGGCAAGCGCATCCTGGCCGTCGACGGCTTCGGCGACGACGTCGATGTCTCGTTCCGCGTTGACCAACATGGTGATGCCCGCTCGGACGAGCGGCTGGTCATCGGCTACCACGACTCTGATCACACTGACACTTTCCCTTGCTCCCCGCGACTCTGGGTGGAGCCACGCGCGGCCGACGAGACTCCCGGCGTCGCGAACGGGATGGTGGCCGTCAGCCGGTACCCACCTTGGTAGGGCCCCGCGTCGAGGTCACCACCGGCCGCGTGGGCTCGTTCGCGCAGGCCCACCAAGCCGCGGCCGCCAGAGAACGGCTGCGCGTGGTGCACCGTCGGAAAATTGGTGTCGTTCTCGATCTGGATGAGCAGGCTTTGGGGCTTCCAGACGAGCCCCAGGCGCGGGTTGGAGTCCTTGCCGGCGTGTTTAAGAACGTTGACCAAGCCTTCCTGCACGATCCGGTATGCGGTCAGATCCAGGCTCGAGTCCAGCTCCCGTCGTAGTCCGGCAACCTGCAAGGCGACCGGCATCCCGGCGGCGCGTAGTGAGTCGAGAAGCTCGGTCAGATCCGCCAGTCCGGGCTGCGGCTTGAGTCCGTCGACGCCCGCAGCGTCGCTAGCCGGGTCGCTGTCCGCCAAGACCCCGAGTAGGCGTCGCAACTCGGCCATCGCCTGTTTACCCGCGGTCTCGATGTGCGCCAGCGACCGGGTGACCTGAGAGAAGTCGGTTTCCGCGACGCGGGCCGCGCCGGCGGCCTGCAATACGATCACGGTCACCGCATGCGAGACGATGTCGTGCAGTTCTCGGGCGATTCTCCGCCGCTCCGCGGCCAATACCTCCGCTTCCCGGGCCGACTCCCGCTCGTGCTCCAAGTCTTCGACATGCCGGCGGCCGGCCTGGGTCATCCGACCCAAACCCCACGCCCAGCCGGCCGCGGCGACGAAGAACAGTCCATTGGTTACCAACGAATTGACCCCGTCAAGCTTGTATTCTGCGGCAGCGTTGAGGCCGGTGGGGATCAGGGTGGCCAGCAGGGCCAGCACCGAGACTTTCCGCCCACAATGGACGGAGACCGCGTACAGGGCGACCGGCATGCCTAACGCAGGGATGTAATGGGGCAGGATCGGCCAGGCGACCACAGTGAACAGCCATTGAGTGGCGAAAACAGGCAACGGCCACCGGTCTCGCCAGACCAGGGGTACGAGCGAAATCAACCCATAGAGCCACACGAGGAGCAACCACGGCTTGGTCAGCACCTGTCCCAACTCAGTCCAGGCCGAATAAATGAGACAGTTACACGTGAAGAGCGCCAGGATCAGCAGCTTGTCTTGCTTCACCGACGGTGGCACGTGGATAGTCGATGGTAGCCAGCCCGAGATCCTCATCGGCTTACGGTGATGTCTCAGCAGTACTGGTGAGCTTGGGTGCAGTGGTGTGGTTGGCGCTGCGGGAGCTGGGCGGATTAGGGCAGAAGCCGGGCGTGCTACCACAGGCGAGGACAGAGCGATTCGCCGGGGCGGCGATCTGGTTGTTCGTAGAGACCAACGCAACAGCGCCGATGGCCATGAGAAGTGCCATGACAGCTATCATCATGCGCCGGTTCAATGATTGCACACGAGCATTTTGTGGGGTCTCGCCTGCCAGCGGCGCCTCAAAGGCGATCATCATGGCCTCCATCTTCAGTGGCACCGCATGCCGCAGTTTCCCAATCAATTCGTCGTGAATGTTACTCTTGGTCTGCGCGTAGGCAACCCCTCGTAGTGGCCAACCCACAGATGTAGAAAACCCGCAGGCTACCTCAGCTGATGTAGTGGCCCTGCACGACCTGAGGTACGCCGACGATGCTCCGATGCGGGGAGGGATGATGTGGGGCATGCCCGCACTGCGAACGCCGCTGCGGATCGGTCCCTACCGGGTCGACCCGCCGGTTGTCCTAGCGCCGATGGCCGGGATCACCAACGTGGCGTTTCGACGGCTGTGCCGCGAGCACGGTGCCGGGCTGTACGTCTGTGAGATGGTCACCAGCCGGGCTCTGGTCGAACGACACCCCGGGACCCTTCGGATGATCAGGTTCGACGCCGCCGAGCGGCCCCGCTCGATGCAGCTCTACGGAGTCGATCCAGCGACGGTCCGCAAGGCCGTGGAGCTGATCCGCGGCGAGGACCTCGCTGATCACGTCGACCTCAACTTCGGCTGCCCGGTCCCGAAGGTCACCCGGCGGGGCGGCGGCGCCGCGCTGCCGTACAAGCGGGCCCTGTTCGGCGAGATCGTCCGCTGCGCCGTCGAGGCCGCCGAGCACATCCCCGTCACGGTGAAGTTCCGGATCGGCATCGACGACGAGCACCGCACGTGCCTCGACGCAGGCCGCATCGCGCAGGATGCCGGGGTCGCCGCCGTGGCGCTGCACGCGCGCACCGCCGCGCAGCGCTACTCGGGCACCGCCGACTGGGATGCCATCGCCGCGCTCAAGCAGGCCGTCACGTCGATCCCGGTGCTGGGCAACGGGGATATCTTCGCCGCCGCCGACGCGATCCGGATGGTCGAGTACACCGGCTGCGACGGGGTCGTCGTGGGCCGCGGCTGCCTGGGACGGCCGTGGCTGTTCGCCGAGCTGGCAGCCGCCTTCAGCGGCACCCGAGCCCCGACGCCGCCGAATCTCGGGCAAGTCGCGGCCACCCTTCGTCGCCACGCCGGGCTGCTCGCTGAGCACCTCGGGACCGACAAGGGCCTGCGTGACCTGCGCAAACACGTTTCCTGG
>DATAWX010000057.1:0-1946 GCA_036266995.1 Pseudonocardiaceae bacterium
GACCTGATATGGAGGTCCGGTCCGTCAAGAGGCAGGGTGAAGTGGTGCCCATGGCCGTCGCCGTGGGCACCACTTCGTGTCCGGATATCACCAGCACAGAGTGGTGACGAGCGTGTCGTGCATCGACGCGTTGTCAGTTCTGATATGCGCGGATTGGTTACCGCAGGACGGGCTGTTCGGCTTGAGCGGTGTCCGCGGTCTAGAAGCGAGCGTGGCCGTCGCGGCCACCCCGGGTGTGGTGGCAGGAATGGCTGCTCATAGGTCGTTCGCGGGTCCGCTCACAGGCGCGGCCGTCACCACTGGGTTGGGTTGATCCGAACGTGTGAGGGTTCTTCGGGTTAGTCCTCGAGAACCGCGAGTGACCAGCACCAGCCGGCCAGCTCGCGGGCGATCGCGGTGTTGGCGACCACCGGCATTTTGTGTCGGGCGTCGAAGTTGGCCCAGCGGGCGTGCAGGCGCCGGTTGGCGTGTTCGCCGCGGTCACGGGCCGCTGGGGTGGCGCGGTCCTGGCGGCGACGCAGGTCAACCGGGGCCCGGTAGGGGCGGCGGTGGTGCCAAGCCGCTTCGATCAGCAGCCGGCGCGCGTGCGCGTTACCAGTCTTGGTGATCGACCCCAGAGACCGAGATGTACCCGAGGACGACTCGGTGGGCACCAGCCCGAGGTAGGCGCCGATGGAGCGCCCGGTCAGCCGCCGCCAGTCACCGATCTCCACCGCCAGCCCGAACCCGGTCAACGTCGACACCCCACGCAAACACCCCAACCGAGTCACCACCGGAGTAAACACACTGGCCCCAGCCATCTCGGTGATCGCGGCATCCAACCGAGCCCGACGGGCCAGGGTGGCCAGCAGCGCGTCATAGGCGCTGTCAAAGGCCAGCCCTAACCCGAGGTGAGCGAACACCGGGTTGCGACGCTGAGCCTGCAGCCACCGATCGTGATTGGCCGTCCACGACTTGCCGCCGTAGTAGACGATCCCCTGCCGCAACAACAACTTCGACAACCGGTGGCGCACCGACATCAAATCACCGCGCACGTCCTCACGAGCCCGGACCAGATCTCGCGCCGCTTCCTGCTCGACACTGGGCACCACCACCGCGACGACCTCGCCCAGGTGCAGCAACCGGGCTAAATGACGAGCGTCGCGTTTGTCGGTCTTGACCCGATCCCCGGATGGACGCTGCAGTTTCGACGGAGCGGCGACCTGGCACGCAAGACCTTCCGCAGCCAGAAACCGAGCCAATCCGAAACCGGTTGGACCGGCCTCATACGTGGCCGCGACCGGACCGGGCAGCGAACGCAACCATCCCGCGATCTCGGCACGATCTGGAGTCAGTCGGCGCTCGAACAACCGCCCGGTCTGACCATCCAGCCCGCAGCCCACCACCGATCGCGCGTGCACATCCAACCCGACACTCGTACGCTGACCAAACACTGGGGCCTCCCACATCTTGTGGCTCTACCGGCCAGGACCCGCTCCTGTCCGGCAACCCACGTTCACATGCGGTGAGGCCCCAGCCCAGACCTCCATATCGTCTAGACGCCCGCCGAGTGCACCGCACCCGCATCCTCGGTGGACTGATCAACAAATACCGATACACCGCTTGAGCTGCAGCGATGACTTTCTGAGCGGCGCAGGCCTCACCAACCAGCAGATTGACATCCGGCGATCGCTCCATCATGTAGGCGATGGCGCCTCGCCCGCGCTCGCGTCCCGACCCGCCCGCTGATGGGGGACCATACGTGCGGTGAACCGTTCCCGGGCGGCCTGCTTGCTGATCCCGAGCACCATGCCAATGGCCCCCCAACTACGTCCGTTCTCGCGGGCGGCAGCCACGGCAGCGACGAGCTCGCCCTGGGCTGTCTCAATTGCGTCAGCGGCGTCGCTGACGCGGCGAAGGTCAACCGGGTCCTCAGCAGGCGTGGTCTCAGGATCGAGCTGGTCGAG
>DATAWX010000058.1:0-65577 GCA_036266995.1 Pseudonocardiaceae bacterium
CCCTCAAACGGAAAACAGTGCTCCATCGGCGAGTGAATTCGGTTCCAGCACCGCCCCCGGCGGCCGCAGCGCACCCGGCAACTCCGGCACCACAGACTGATTCCCCTGCTAAGCCAGGCGCACCTGATGGCTGGTGACTCCCACGGCACCAGAACTCCTCCTGTTGCGTGCAGTGCTCGGTGATGCGCTGTTCGCCATGGCCGGGCCATCGTGCCTCGCGCCAGCCGCCCGGCGCGTGACCAGGGGCGACTGCGGGAACGAGCGCACCCGCGACAGCTGCACCGCGCCCGGCCGTCCGGCCCACTTCTTCGCCCCCGCGTCCAAGCTCTCCCCAAAGTCGCGCTAAACCAGTCACCCATGCGCTTTGGCACTGAGGGATCCGATCCGTGCGCCATACGGCACAGTGGTCACGTCCCGGCCAACCGCGCGATCTGGATGCGCGCCCGTACGGTCATGCGAGGTGGAACAGTGCCGCAGTCGTTCATCGCTATCCTCTCAGTACTGATCTCAACGAGCGGTGCTGTAGCCAGCGTGTTGATCAGCCGGCGGGCAGCTCGCGTAGAGCGTCTCCATGCTGCAGAGGAACTCGCAACCCGATTCCGAGAGCCTTTACTGCAGGCAGCATTCAACCTGGAAACGAGGATCTACAATATAGTTGAACTCGACTTTTTTGGTCGTTTTCTCGGTACGGATAGCACGGATTCGGATAAGGAGTACGCTGTCCTTAATACGATGCATGTCTTCGCGCAATATTTCTGCTGGGTGGAAATCGTGCGGCGAGAATCCCAGTTCCTCGATCCCCGAAATGATCGAAGGAACCGTGCCCACGCCGCTGGGCTCGAGGCTGTTAGCAACACCTTCGCCGACAGTATCGATATCCAGGAGAAGTGCTTCCGACTTTTTCGAGGAGAGCAGCGAGCGCTCGGTGAAGTGATGCTGGTTCCGGTCGCCGTACCGAAGTCTGGGGCGCCAAGGTGGGAGTGTATGGGATACGCAGCATTTGTGCATGCACTGGAAGACGAAAATATAGCGAGATGGTTCAACCGTCTGAGAGAGGGTATCGCGGAGTTCTCTGAGCACCCGACGAACCGTGACGGGCGACTCAGACGGGTCCAGCGACAGGTGATGGACATCATCGATATCCTGGATCCACATGCACGCAGAGTGCCTTCGCATCTACGGAAGCGTCTTGAAGCACCGTCATCTTGAGTCGACGGGTGAAATTTTCGCCCTGGCGCAATGCGCTGAGAGCGTTGGGGGGTCACATCATGTGTTGGTTGTCGTCCGTAGCGTGAGCAGGTCGGCAGCGGCGGATTTCCCAGGTCGGTGGGGACCACGAGTCTGGGCGGCGCTGGGACGGCGCGGTGTGGCCGCGGCGAGTTCACTCGAACGAGGTTGAGTATGACGTACTAAACGGGCGTTGCTCATCCTCCTTCTTGTGGTTGCTCGTTTGGGGCGATGGAGACGAACCGGGGTGAGCTCGATGCCCGATGAGCTGGGACATGTGTACGACCTGATCGTCCGACGTCTGTTGCGAGGCAAGGTAGTCCCGGTGCTCGGCGCCGGAGTCAACCTGTCTGAGCGGCCTCCGCACGTCTCCTGGGAGCGGGGGCGGTACCTGCCCAGCGGACAGGAGCTCGCCGCCGAGCTGGCCCGGTACATAGGCAACGTGAAGTTCGACGGCGACCTGGCCCGGGTGTCGCAGTACGTGGCGGCGTTGGAGGGTGAGGGATCGCTCTATGATGAACTTCACGACGTCTTTGACGCAGATTATCCGCCTACAGATTTTCACCGCTTCCTCGCCCGGTTATCCCGCCGCATACGTGAGGCCGAGGACGTCCGCGAATGCATGCTCATCGTGACCACGAATTATGATGACTCCCTTGAGCGCGCGTTCGCGGACAACGATGAGCCGTACGACCTGGTCACCTACATTGCCGAAGGCAGAGATCGCGGGTTGTTCCGCCACATCACTGCCGATGGCGAACCGACCGTGATTCGAGTCCCGAACGAGTATATCGGTCTCGGGCTCGACCGACGCACCGTCATCGCTAAGGTTCACGGCGCAGTAGACCGGATCCACCGAGCGGACAGCTTTGTGATCACCGAAGACCACTACATCGACTACATCACTCGCGCCGATGTCGCCGGTCTATTTCCGGTGAAGCTTGCGGCGAAGCTCCGGACCAGCCACTTCCTGTTTCTGGGCTACAGCTTGCGCGACTGGAACGTCCGAGCGATGCTGTATCGGTTGTGGGATGAGCAGGAGGGCAAGAAGTTCAAGTCCTGGGCGATCCAGAATGACCCAAACCCCATCGACCTCGCTGCGTGGGACGAGCGCGGCGTCGACATCCTGCACGTCGGAGTGGAGGATTTTGTCGCCGCCGTCGAACAACGACTGCACGCCCCACACGGCGAACAACAACTTCCCGCTTAATACGTGGTGACACCGTGACCACTGCCACCAATCCCTCCCCTCGGTCCCCGGACGCGCCCGACCGGGCCGTACCGGAGTGTCCCTACGTCGGACTAGTGCCCTTCGATGAGAAGGATGCGGCGTACTTTTTCGGCAGGGAGCGCGAATCCGACCTCATCGTCGCCAACCTCACCGCATCGCGGCTGACTCTGCTGTATGCCCCGAGTGGGGTCGGCAAGAGCTCAGTGCTGCGTGCAGGCGTGCTGCCTCAGTTCCGCTACATTGATGACGACTGCTACGACGACCTGGGCGTCTCCGGCGCGGCAGTGGCGTACGTGAGCGCCTGGCGCGACGCTCCGCTTGAGAGTGTCGCGGCGGCGGTCAGTGATGCGGTGTCGCAAGTGGTTGTCGCCGGCCCAGTGGATAAAGGCGCAGCGGAAGAAGAAGCCGTCGTCGCACCTAAACTCAGCATTCCCTGGCTTCGCGAGGTGCTGCACCAATCCAGGGTCTCGACGGTCTACCTGATCCTCGACCAGTTCGAGGAATACTTCCTCTACCACCCCCTGGATCGCAGTGAAGAAGGACTGATCGCCGAACTGGGCAGGATCCTGAGCGCTCGAGACCTGCCAGTGCATGTTCTGTTGTCGATCCGTGAGGACGCACTTGCCAGCCTTGATCGTTTCAAGGGTCGAGTGCCGCACCTTTTCGGCAATTATCTTCGGCTGGCGCATATGAGCCGCGATGCAGCCCAAGCCGCCATCGAAGGCCCCCTCGATCGCTACAACAGCGTCGTGTCACCTGAGCGAACGATGTCCATCGAACCCGGCCTTATCGGGACCCTCTTGGACCAGGTTCGCACCGGCCACGTGCGGGTGGCGCCGGAGGAAACGGTATCCAGTGGGTTCGCCACGGACGCGCCCGCATCAGACGACCGCGGGGAGATCGAGACGCCCTACCTCCAACTCGTGCTGACCCGCCTGTGGAACCAGGAGCGTGCCGCAGGATCGTCGTCGCTTCGGCAGAGCACGCTAGACGACCTGGGCGGGGCCCAAACCATAGTCCAGACCCACCTCGACAACGTCATGGTCGACCTCTCACCCGCGCAGGTCGACGTCGCCGCCGCGGTGTTCCACCACCTGGTCACAACGTCCGGGACAAAAATCGCGCTGACCGCCGAGGACCTCGCCGGCTGGTCCGAGCTCCCAGTGAGCGCGGTGCAGGACCTTCTCGACACGCTGTCCGCGGGACCGCAACGCATCCTGCGGCCGGTGCCGCCGGCCGCCGGCATTGAGGGGTCGCCCCGCTACGAGATTTTCCACGATGTCATGGGCTCCGCCGTGCTCGACTGGCGTCGCCGCTATGTGGCTCAACAACAACAGGCCGAGTCGGCTCGTCACCTTATCGCCGAGCGGCAAAAAGCCCTAGCAGCGGCCCGGACTGCCCGCCGCCGACTGCACCAGAAATTGCTCGCGGTGGGTTTGGCCGTCATACTGCTGGTCATTGCCGCTTTCACCTACCAGAGCTTCAGCAATGCGCGACAACAGAACTATCTAGCGCAGGCAGCTACCGCTCTCGGCGACAATCCCGTACAGAGTCTGAACCGCGCGATCGATGCCTACCAGGTGGACATCATCCCAGGGTGTCGCACCATTATCCCGTGGTGTCGCAACGCCAACAAGCAGACCCTTTCGGCGGTGCTGGCCGCAGCGTCGAGCCCGCGCAGTCGAGTGGTGGCCGGGCCGAACCCGATGATGATCGGCATGACGAGCACGCCGGACTCTCGACACGTCGTCGCCTATGACGCGCACGGCAGCATCCGGGTTATCGATGATAACGGCGCGGTGGAACGCGAGACGAAGGTGTCTGGCCTACCCGGCACCGTCATCCCTGGCACGTGGGCGGCGGCCATCAGTCCTGACGCGTCCCGCGTCGCGTTCGGGACCGACCAGGGCGCGGTGGCAGTTATCGATACCGCGACCGGACGCCACATTGACATCCAGAGCGGCGGACGCTCAACGCCCATCGTCAGGTGGATCGGGTCCGCCACAAGTGGCCTCGTCCTCGTCGTCTCTAAGCCTTCAGGGGTCGCCACAACCTACAGTCCCGAAACCGGAAGGCAGGTCGCGCGCTTCCCAGGTGTCGTTAGCGAGGCCTTGGCCCTGACTGACGAGCAACACATTGTGACGTCCGGACCTGACAGGAAAATGCGAGTGTGGGAGGCGCGGACCGGCACTAAGATTGCGGAGTCGTCCACGCTGAGTTCTGCCGTGTATACGCTCAAACCTTACACACAGTCCATCGTCAGCCTCACATCAGGCGTAAAGCCCTCGCTCGTCGTGTGGAACTGGCGAGCTGGACCTGACCCCGTTCGGTATCCGGTCGACGACCTCAACGGCGTTCAACGGGTTGCCGTAAATGAGCAGGCTCAAACCGTCATAATCTCCCAGGAAAAGGAGGTACGAACGTACAGCCTGGTCGACGGATCATTGCTAAGATCGCTTCCCCAACAGGCGGACTTCGTAAGGGACATCGCCACCACCCCCGATGGCCGGTGGATCACAACCGCCAGCGCCGACGGGCGTATCCTTGTCTGGTTCCTGCGGCATCGGCAGTCCCCAACCGCCCCCACGTACGAGCTTCTCGCTCACCGTGGAGAGGTCACCCAGGTGACCTATCTGCGTGAGGGCAAGGTAGTGATGTCTCTTGGTATTGATGGCACGGTTCGGCGCTGGGAACTACCCCCAGTGCCGCGCTTTGAAAAGCACGACAACTGGGTGGTCCATATGGACCTGAGTCGCGATGGGTCCTGGCTTGCGACGGCGAGCCAAGATGGTCATGCCTTCATCATCGACCCTCACTTCCTGTTGAAGCCACCGGTGGTCACCTTGCCCGCCGACACTCCACTGCGGGTAGTGCTCTTCGATCCGACCGAACCGCATCGCATCCTCACCCTTGGGCAATCCGATGAAGTCCCGACGCTGTGGCGCTGGGGCGGCAACGGCGAGCCCGAGCGTCTCCAGAAGTACATGGTGCCCCCGCTGCCGACATTCGGGTACCTGCTGAGCCTCGCCATCAGTCCCGATGGCAGAACGGTCGCAGGCGGAGACACCGGCGGCACCATCCACCTGTGGGATGCCATGACCGGGGCGCTGCGCACTGACCGCGAGTTCCCCGGTACCGGACAGCCCGCCGACAGCGTTGCGTTCGACCCTACCGGCCGGCTGATCGCCGCGACTGATAGCGGCGGGGTCCGCCTCTGGAGATTGGGCACCGTCGACCCACCCACGCTGCTACCACACCCCCACGCGACCAGCGTGATCTTCGATCATTCCGGCAAGCACCTCGCCAGTAGAGACGGGGATGGCACGGTGCATATCTGGACCCGTGATGGCCAGCCCGACGGTGAACCGCTGGTCGCTCACGGTCGCCTGTCCAGCAGCCCGTCCTTCAGCGAAGACGATGGGTTGCTTGCTGTGGGTACGGCCGAAGGGCTGGTGGAGGTCTGGGATGTGAGCTCTGGCGTGACGGTCATGCTTGACCGTCACCACAGCGCCTCGGTAAACAACGTGATATTTCTGCACGGTGATCGCTCCCGTCTGATTTCCGCAAGTGACGACACGACCGTTGCCCAGTTCCACTGCCCTGCGTGCACTGATCGTGACCGTGCGATCCGGGAAGCAGTGGAATGGGCGGGGACTAACCGCTAAGACCTAATCGACGACCTGGAGTTCGAAAAGTAGAGGTGCAACATGGACATTCGCCCAGAACGTGACACCGAAATGCGTCCGGAACGTCCAGAGGTGTACGAGCCTCCGATGCTTGACGAGATCGGTGGCTTCACCGCATTGACCCGCGCCGATGCCGCAGGATCGCACGTTGACCGGTCGGGTTACTACCCTGAGTGAGGTGTCGTGCGCTCCTCTCTTCGTCCGCCTGACCTCGGCCAAGCCTGGTTTGTGGCCCTTCCCGACTGCGATACCGCGCTTGGCGTAGCCGCGGCCTTGGGTCCGCACGCGCTACAGACGTTGCCGCATCCCTCGGGGCGGACGTGGCTGATGGGCCATTGGGCTGCTGAAGAGCTGGTGACTGCGGAAGCTGGAGAGACGCGGGTGGCGGTGATCGGGTGCTGCCCGGTCACCGCCGCGGAGCTGTCGGCCTTGACCCGCCAGGTGCGTACGTTAGCTGACCTCGATCGGCTGAGGGCCGGACTGTCCGGCAGTTTCCACCTGGTGGCTGCCATCCACGGCGGAGTGCGTGTACAAGGCAGCGTCTCCGGGCTGCGGCGGGTTTTCTACACCGAGCGAGGGCAGCTGACGGTAGCTGCGGACCGGGCGGATGTGTTGGCCGGCCTGGGCGGACTCGCGGTGGACGAACAGTGGCTGGCGGCCCGCCTGGTCTATCCCTACCTGCCACACCCGGTGGCCGACGGGTGCCCGTGGCAAGGGATGCAGGTGCTTTCCGACGACTGCTACCTGCTCATCGACGCCGACCAGCCGGCTCGGGTGATGCGGTGGTGGCGCCCGCCGGAGCCGGTCGTGGCGCTGGCCGAGGCAGCACCCACCGTGGCGCAGGCACTGTTAGCTGCGGTTGAGGCCCGCACCCAGGCGGGCGGAACGATCAGCTGCGATTTGTCCGGTGGCCTGGACTCCACCCCGATCTGCTTTCTGGCCGCACGCGGAAATAGCCGGGTGATCGCGGTGACCTTGGTCTCGACCGACTCGGGCCACGACGATGCGCGCTGGGCGCAGCGCGCGGCTGACCAGCTGGACAGCACCGAACATCTTATGCTCGATATGCAGGAGCTGCCCCTGATGTATGCGGATATTGGCGAGGCCGGTGTGGGAGCCGATGAGCCGCACATCGTCATCCGTGACTATGCCTCCACCACCTGTATCGCCCGCCGGCTCGTCGAGCGCGGTAGCCGACTGCACCTTGGTGGGATGGGCGGCGACCAGGTCTTACAGGCCCCGACGGCCTACCTGCACACCACCGCCTGGACTCATCCCGGCGTCGCGGCCGACCATCTGCGAGGCCGCCGCGCAATGGGCGCCTGGCCGATGGGGGCCACGCTGCGCGGGCTGGCCGATCGCCGGAGCTACAAAGCATGGTTGACCGCCACCGTCGACGACCTCACCGCTCCCCCACCCGCCCGCAGGTTACCCAAACTAGGCTGGGGCCCCGCCTTGCGACTTCCGCCATGGGCCACTCCACTAGCGGCCGACGCCGCGCGAACCCTGCTCCACGAGGCAGCAGCCAGCGCACAGCCCCTGGCGCCCACCCGCGGCCAGCACGCCACCTTGGAGCAGCTCCGCGGCGTCAGCTACTTCACCCGCCACATCGCTGGAATCCATGCCCGTGCCGGGCTGCCACTGGCCGCTCCCTTTCTCGATGACCGAGTGGTCCAAGCCTGCCTAGCCGTTCGCCTACACGAGCGCGCCACCCCGTGGCGGTTCAAGCCGCTGATCGTCGAGGCGATGCGCGACCTGGTGCCTTCCGCGGCTCTGAGACGTACCACCAAGGGCGATTTCGGCGCCGACGGGCACGCCGGGCTGCGCAAGGCGCGTGTCCACCTCGCCGCTCTGCTCGACGAACCGGTGCTGGCCCGGCTCGGCCTGATCGATGCCGACGCATTGCGCAAGGTCTGCCTCGGGCTTTATCCCTACTCCCTGGATCTGGTGGCACTCGACCGGACCCTGGCGTGCGAAGCATGGCTGCGCACTCTGATCCCAGCGCCGCCTGCCACCGCGATAGGAGCGTCACGATGACCTTGCAGTTGCGGGCTGACGTGTCCACCGCAGCCACCGATGACGGCGTTGTCTTGCTTGACGAGCGCGCCGGCCGCTACTGGCAGCTCAACCCCACCGGTGCACTCGTCCTTCAGCTGCTGCTCGACGGCGCTGCCCCCCAGCAGGTCGCCCAGACCCTCGCCGACCGACAGCCGGTGAGCACCGAACAGGCAGCCGCCGACGTCGCCGCCCTCCTGGAGCGACTGTGCACCGCCGGACTGACCGACCACGGGAGGGGGCGTTCATGACCCAGCCCCAGACCGTGGAACGCGGCGGGAGGCTCCCGATTCGGCAGCGGCCTGCGGCCCTGGTCGCCGTCGGCACCGCCCGCGTGCTCGCCCATCTGCCACCCCGACGCATTCGCGCCGTGCTCACTCTGCTGCGCCGCCGCGCCGCACCGGCCACCTATCTCCAAGTCGAAGACGCCCACGACGCGGTTCTGGCTGTCAGCGGGCTTTACGGCGGCCGGTACTGCCTTCAGCGCTCCTTGGCCACCACACTGCTGTGCCGTATCCATGGTGTCTGGCCCACCTGGTGCACTGGTGTGCGCACCGCTCCCTTCGTCGCCCACGCTTGGGTGGAAGCCGATGGCCAGCCGGTTGGTGAGCCGCAAGGCCCCGGCTACTACCGCCCGCTCATCGTCATTTCCCCGAGCGGAACGCTGGTCACTTCGGCAGAGAAGTCCCCCACGTCTGTCCTGCTAGATGGCGGTAGCGGTGGGATTTGAACCCACGCCAGGGCGTGAACCCTCACGCGCTTTAGAGGTCTGCGACCGACGCTTCAGCACCGATCGTCCAAGGTGTCCCAGCAGGTCAACCAACCGGGGCGGTCCCCGGTGACCACCAGCGATCGTGGGCGAATGCCACCAGAATTGCCCCCGGCGCCCCCCGGCGAACAATGATCGTGTGACTTTTCGTCGGTGCACCGCGAGGCCGACCCCATCGTCCATCGGGGCTTACGGTATGTCCCCGTGGGTCACTGGTGCGTTGCTTCGGTCCCGGCCCCCGCCGCCGTGTCCTCAGCTATCAGCCTCCACAAGAGCCTCCGCGAGACCGCTGAGTCTCGCTGCCAAACCGGTCACAGCCCGATGGGCCACCTCCTGTATCCAGGGCGGCGGGACATCAGGAAGCTTAAGATCCTGGAACGTCCTGTTGGCCTGACGGCCGTAGTTGTACCTGTACTTATTTGCTCGAATGCAGGTAGCCCACCAAAGACGCTCTAGCGTGCTCATTTCAACCCTAGGCTCCAAGACGTACACATCCCGGCCGCAGTAGAAAGGAGCTGGTTGCACGAATGTCTCGAGGACGCTTCCACCACAGGCGACAGTTAACGCTCCTACAGACCCGGGCGTAACACTTGGAATCCGCTCAACTCGGGCAGATACCCCATTATTACGAGCGGTCCTAGAGACAAAATTTACCGCATCAGACGTCATGGAAATTTCCAGGCGGTTGAGTTCGAGATTCTGACCGTAGGTCGCAATGAACAGATCCCGCACAAGAGGCATGAGTTATTCACCGCCGTTCACGTCGACATCAGACACTTTCAACCCCTGGGCGCAAAATAGCGCATATCTGGCTGCAGTCTCGGCGTAAGTTGCCTGGTTAATGGTGGAGTAATCGGTCTCATGTAGGCCTCGGCGCACCATTCATCATCCGGGCCGACAACCCACGATGCGCTCCTTCCAGCCGCTACCACCCTGCCAAAATAGTGATCAACCCACTGATGCCGGATGTTTTCCCAGCGGGACTTATCGTCTACCCGACCGCGATCCTTCGCCTTCACAAAACCGTCGTTCTTCCAATAACCAAACCATGTCGGCCGGACGGCGTGCTCATGTGGCTCATGAGCACGCCAGAGTGTTGCGCACGTGATAGTTCCAACGGGGTAGAATAGCTCATCTGGGAGCGACACTACGGCGTCAAGCGTATGCTCTTTTAACAGATCGCTTCGAACTGTCGATCGGGATATTACGCACGACATCGGAAGAATACAGAACGCGCGGCCACCTACCACGAGAAGGTCAAGAAGCGCCTGCACGAAGTAAAGCTCTTGGAGGCCCTCGCCTTTTTGTGAAAATGGAGGGTTGATCAAACCCACCGTAGGTCTTGCGTGCCGCCCCGGCACACCCCGGCGAATTTGCCCTCTGATCTCCTCATCAAAGCAACTTCCCCGATACAGATTACTCTTGCCGTCGCCTCGCAACATCATGTTTGAGATGGCGAGTGCGAACATGGACGGTTGTTGTTCGATCCCGATGAGCTGCTGCTCGCGGATCTTTTTCCTTGTCTCAGTGTCATGGTTTGGGACCCGGACGTCCATTCGTGCCATCGCTGAGATGAGAAAGCCGCCACTACCGGCACATGTATCTACAACTGTGTCCGTAGGTTTCACGTCGACGAGCGCTGCGGCCAAGTCGGTGATATGGCGTGGCGTGAGGACGATCCCCAGGCTCTTCTTGTCACCACCGCTGTAGCGCAAGAATTCTCCGTAGAACTGCCCGATTATGTCAACATCATCGTAGGTGTCGACGAACGGGCGCACGTTTTCATCAATCTCTGCCACGAGATGCTCAAGTGGTACAAGCCGACCCACTCGCTTTATGCTGACGGTCCGCACTAGCTCCGGGTGTGTCTTGATAAAGTAGTACGGCTGTAGAGTGATCGAGAGACGTGCGCCGGCGAGGTCCGAGCTCAACATTCGTTCGATAGCCGAATAGAGTTGGACGGCGAGGTCGATTGGTCTATAACTAGCGTAAGTCCTCCTGAATGCATCATCGCGTAAAGCAAGGAGTATGCCGGAAACGAGGAGAGGCTTCTCAGCTTCTGACACTTTTGCATAGTCACGCATAAACACATGAAGCTCGCGGCTATACGCCATAAGTTCATTGAGAGTGCGCTTCCGCACAAGCGGATCGAACAGCAGTAACCTGCGATATTCGTCGAACGAAACCAGGTCGGTTAGTGGTGTCGCACCCGACAAAAGCGATTCAGCGGTTTGGGCGCCCCGCAGCTGTCGAAACGTTGAAATCTTGAGTGACTCCTGTGTATCACCGCTAACGGCTACGGAGACAACATCGAAGTAACGAGACAGGTGCTCACTGTAGTGCAACACTCCATCGACGGCATACGTAGCCCACCGGTCACGGGTGACGCTTTCATGATACTCACGCTTAGCCTTGCATTCCACAATTACAAGGAGATTCGGGCAGTCTGGGTGTCTAATAATGAACTCTGGCCGGCCCGGTCCGGTACCGCTCTTGCTTGCCGAAGACAAGGCCCGCAGAACTCGGGCATCGTCGGACATCTGTTCTTCGAAGATCAATTCGGCACGACGGTCGCTAGCAAAGTGGCGCCGAACCAGGGCCTCGGTCTTCCGCTCATTAGGCACAGGTTCCTTGACCTTCCGACGTGGCGCTCCACGCCGTCGGGCTGTCGCTAGGCGATCACCGACACGCGGAGCTAGCGTGTAGACGTCGCCACACACTAGTGACTGGCGGTTCGGCGCTGCGGCCAGAGTCTGCGTCGACACGCGCACCTTCCATGAAGCTTGCCTCAACGGCGTCTCCTTCTGCCAAGCGGATCGATCCGCGCGGGCCCATGTCCACCGATCGTCTGCGGAACCGGTCCTCGCACGGCGGCGATCCTCCAGGTTCCGGCGGCAGCATCCAGGGGGCTCTGGGCTTGATCATCGGGCATGGTTTGGCACGTCCGATTTCAGAGACGGCTACTCCGTGCCAGAGACCTCAACCGCACTATTCTCGATCACATCAGGTCCGAGGTGTAGCTCTATTGAGGCGGGCCGTTGGAAACATGCCCCAGATGGGTCTGATGGGTTGTCGTCAATTCGGACGAGGCTGAATCCTCGATCGAGATAGTATTTATGCAGCGCTGGGTTCGATTTCCACGCGTCGAGCCTGAGCCAGGATCTTCCTGCTTGTCTAGCTCTCCGTGCCGCCCAGTCCAATAACGCGGAGCCCAGCTCACTCCCCCGCGCCCCGTTATCAACGACCATACGGTGGATGTATAGCGCGTCGTCTGGGTCGTCGGAGGGAAACCAGTACGGGTCCGCTTTGGACTCGACTGTTATAGTGCCGACAGTTCCGCCATCGCCAGCAGTAACTAACCAACAGGTCCCGTTGGCGGCGGTCCTGCGGATGTTCTCCCATTTGACCGGGTACTGCCATTGGTCTAAACCCTTGCTGCGTAGCCACGCGGCGGACCGATTCCATAGCGCGGCTACTTCAACGATGTCATCCTCAGTCAGTGCCTGCCTGACGTGCACGAGTTCGGTCACCGTTCAACTCGCTGTTCTACCGGGATGCACCCGGTCGTACACGATAACATGCCGATCTCCAGGGATGACAAAATATTCAACTCGTACAACCCGGTCATCTTTTGTGTACCCGGTGGAGTAGTGCACCGCAACCGGTGTTCCTGTACCCAGTTTGAGGCGACCGGCCTCGTCAGGGTTGGGCATCCGTACGTAAATCTCGTCTACTGCCCGCACTTCCGGGCCGGTCACTTTCTCAATTACGGCGTTAGAGCCTTCGGGGATGTCCGATGGATTCATGACCGCAGTATTCCTGGCGACCTCCAGCGTGTGGTAGGTATCGTTGATGTTAAACGGCTCGCCGTCGATGAATCGAACCCGCTTTCGGACGACAACTGACGTTCCTTCCGGAACTCCTAGCCGCTCAGCGATAATCCCGCTCGCGCCCTCTATAGCAACCTCGATCGATTGGGACGGCTGGCGGCCCTCCTCCGATAGCGCGGTGGTGAACCGGTCCATGTTGGATGAGCGGCGGGGTTCGAACTCCTGCTGCGGCCGGTACACCATCGCTCGCCTATCGCGGACGATCCGACCCCTGCCGGCGTGCGCGCTGATGAGGCCTTCCTGCTCAAGGGTCTGCAGGGCTCGCCGCACCGTGGGTCGGCTGACTTGGTACTGCTCCCCGAGCTGAGACTCTGAGGGTAACGGCGAGCCAGGCGCCAGCTCCCCCGATGTGATTAATTTCCGCAGGTCAGAGGTCATCTGTCCATGCAGCGTGTCGTCAGCCATCGCTTCCTTTCGAGCGGCAGCCCACTGAGGCCGCACCTGCCATGCCAGACCTACCTAACATGACAGTACCGACAACATCTTGACTTGTCTGCACTCTCTGTGAAACAGTCATGCCTGTCAGGACAGGTACGTCAGACAGGACAGGGAGTCAGGTTGAACGGCAACGAGTATCCGGTGAGGTTCAGCCCGGATGGGCTGACTGAGCAGTTGATCGATGTGTTGCTCCGGGAAGTGGACGTGGCGGGGGCGGTGTGGCCGCGTCCGAGTTCGGCGTTGATGGATGAGACGTCGGTACAGCGCCGGTATCGGCGTCGGGCGCGGCGCTCGGTGGGTGCGGTGGTGCGGGCGTTGCCGGTGCACGGTACCGCCGGTGGCCCTGGTGGGTG
This sequence comes from Pseudonocardiaceae bacterium, assembly GCA_036266995.1. GTDB lineage: Bacteria > Actinomycetota > Actinomycetes > Mycobacteriales > Pseudonocardiaceae. The sequence goes on from DATAWX010000058.1 coordinate 13,650, forward strand.
GGCGGCGTGATGGCTCGGATGCGGGGGTGGGAGGTCCCCGACGCGGCCGTCGGCTCCCGTTATGGGGTCAACCCGTTTCGCTCGGTGCAGCCGCCGGATGCGATGCGGGTGCCGGGGCGGCTTGTGCCGGTGAGGACGTGGGTGCACCCGGATCGGCTTATCCCCGCTGAGTCGTATCGGGCGGCGGGCCGCTACGGGCAGTGGACGCGGAATCCCTATGCGCTCGGCGGCCTGGTCGTGGCGGTCGTTGTCGTCGCGACGTTGGTGGCGTGTCTGGTGATCGCGTTGTTGGCGTTGGTGGCGTGGGTGACCGCGCATGCGGTGGCGGTGGGCGTCGGACTGGCTGCGGTGGTGGTCACAGGCCTGGTGTTTCTGCGGGCGCTGACCGGGGCCGGTAACGCTGGACTGCCGCCTCACGGGGGGTGTTGCTGGTGAAACCACGACCGCGTGTGCCTCGGATTGATGTTGGTATCACCCGACCCGGCGGCCGATGCCTGCCAGCAACTCGCCGGGTCGGGGCTCCTGAATCACCCGCGAAAGCAATCGAGGAGATCGGAATGGTACAGGTCCATGCCTGTGTAAGTGTCCATTGTGGTCAGTGCGGAGCGAGTCCCGCCGGGTTCGGGTTCGAGGCGCATTACCCCACCGAGGACGCCGCGCTCGACGCCGCTGCCGAGCAGGGCTGGGTGGTTGGCCTAGGTGGGCGGTTGTGGTGTTCGGCGTGCGGGCCGGTGCTGGGCTGTGAGGCCGAGGGTCACGAGTTCATCGATTGGCGTGGACCGCAACCGGGTCGGGGGTTATTCGTCGGTAGCGAGTACCGGTATTGCCGTCGGTGTTGCCTGTTTGAGTCTCGCGCGCTGGCTCTGACCACGGCCGACGTGGCGGGGGAGGTGGCGTGATGGCGGAGCGGATTTGGACCGGGCTGCCCGCCGCGGCTGCGGATGGGTTGGCGTGTGTGATCTGCGGCCGGGGCCTGCGGGGCCGGGGGCGGTCGTGGGTGCCGGTGGGTCGCTCGCACACCGGGTCGCAGGTTTTCGCTTGCGTCGGGGACTGCGCTGATCGGGCGGCGGCCATGCCGGAGGTGTTGGCGATTCCGATGGAGGCGCTGACCGCTGGCGGGGTCGCATTTCTGGCAGTGGTGGACCGGGCCGGAGGTTTGTTGCACCGGGCCTACCCCGATGACCTGGTCGCCGAAACCGTGCGGGCATCGGCCCCGCTGGTGGTGGCCGCCGAGCTCCGCCGGGTCGCCGCCGAGCTGCGGACCCGCGCTAGCCACCTGGACCCCGCCGGAGGTGAGTACCAATGACCCCCACCGCCAACACCGCAGCGCTGATCGTCCTGATCGTGCTGGCGGGGCTGGGTTCGATCGTGGCGTTTCGCAGCGGCGCGCGCGGCGCCTACAAGGTCGCCAAGCAAACCGAACAGGTGACCCGGATGAGCGGCAACCTCACCCGCGCGCTGGGCACCGGCGCGGTAATCGTCGCCATTCAGTGGGCCGTGGTCGCGCTGAGCACCGACCCCCGCGCCTGGGGGGTGGCCCTGGGCGTACCAGCGCTGTTCGCCGGCACCGCGATCGCCCGGATGTTCTCGGTCACCGAACTCGCCCACACCCAACCCTCACGAAAGGGGGGACGGCGATGAGCACCGCGACTACGCACCCGCCGGTGAGCCAGGCCCAACGGCTGGCGGCCGAGGCGGCGGCCGCTGCGGAACTGCGGACCTACCGCACCGACCCCGACGTCGTCGCACTGCGAGTGGAGCACATCCGCACCCAGGTGGACCGCTTGATGTGGGCCGGGATCGTGCTGGGCCTGTGTTTCACCATGACCAACGTCCAGACCTTCGCCGCTGCGGGGGCGCCGGTCGGGTCGCTGGTGTGGTGGTCGGCGTGGCTGCTGGACCCGATGGTGTCGCTGGTGTTGTTGGCGGTGCTGCGCGCGGAGCAGGTCACCACCCGCTACCAGGTCACTACCGGGGTGTGGCCCCGGGTGGCGAAGTGGGCGTTGCTGTCGGCGACCTATGTGATGAACACCTGGGTGTCCTGGGGCGCCGGATCAGCATCCGGCGTCGTCTTGCACACGGTGGCCCCGCTGGTGGTGGTCATCGCCGCCGAGGCCGTCACCGACCTGCAATACGCCCTGAGCGAGTGCGTCCAGCGCGCCCACACCACCGCCGCCGACCGCGCCGCACACACGCAGCCGGAACCGGTCGCGGTGAACGCCAGCACACCGGTTCGTCCCGTCGTCGCGGGCGGCGTTGGTGAACACCCGGCAGGTGGTGTCGGTGACCGGTTCACCGGCGCTGCTGGTGAACGGGCGCAGGTGCACTCGGTGAACCCGGTCACGGTAGTTGCTGGTCGGCCAGCGGGCCGGGTTGGTGAACCCCGCCGTGCACCGGGTAAGCGGGCCGCTGGGCCGGTACGGCGCAAATTGTTCGCCGACTACCTCGCCGAGGCCCGGACTGCGTGGACGGCGGGGGTGGTGGTGAGCCCAGCGTGGGTGCGCCAAGTCACCGGGTGCTCCCGGGGGTTGTCTCCCAAGGTCGCCGCCGCCCTGAGCGCCGAGCTACCTACCGGCCGCCACCACACCACCAACACCGAAGCGCAGGGGAGGGCCGCGTGATGAACACCCAACAACCCGAAAACAACGACAGCCAGCACCCGGCGCGGGATGCGACCTTGATCCCATTCCCCACCCCACCCGGTGAACAGAACGAATCGACACCCGAGGTGCTCGACGGAGAGGTGTTGTCCGATGAAGACAACGCGGCGGTCGCCCGCCGCTGCTTGGGGCGGGGTGTGGAGTGGTTGCCGCCGCGCGTGCTGGTGCTGGTACGGGGGGTGGCCGCGTCCCCACGGGCCGCTCAGGTCAAGGCGGTGGCCGCCTACCGGGTGCGCAAGGCCCCCCGGGATGTGACCCGGTTGTGCTGGTTCGCGCTACGCGGGCACGGCCGGTGGATCACCAAGGCCTGGACCTACACCACCCACGGCGACCTCCGCGCCGACGCTAGGGCCGCCCGCTTGGCTGGCGATCAGGAGGCCCGCCGGACCGCGCAGGAAACCATCCGTGCCGATAGCCGGGCGCGGTGGGCCAAGGTCGGTCTGGCGCTGCGCCGGGGGCTCGGTGGCGGGTTGCTGGTCACGTTCCTCGCCGGGGTGCTGGCGCTGATTAATTCCCAGGTCAGCCGGGCGGACATGTGGCCGTGGCTGGCCACCGTCTACACGGTGCTCGGCGTAGCCAGTGTGGTCGGGCTGTGGGTGCTCAAAGCGGCGCCGCTCGGCTGGCTGATCGCCGCGATGTGGGAGGGCCGCGACCGCACCCCCGGCGCGGGCTGGCTACACCGCCCGAACCGGGCCGACGCCGACTCCTGGATCGATGAGCGGATGATCTCCCAAGCCCTCGCCCACCTGGGGATCGGGCCGCTGGACCGGTTTTTCAAGGCCGCCGGGGAGCTGGTCTACACCGTGCCCGCCCGAGTCGACGGCGACGGCACGTACGCCCAAATCCGGCTGCCCATGGGCGTGACCGCCGATATGGTGGCCGCCAAACGGACCACCCTGGCCGCGAACCTGGGTCGGGCTGCGTTGGAAACCTGGCCCACCCAAGGCGAGGAAGCGGGTGTCCTGGATCTGTGGGTGGCCGATAAGGGCAAGCTCGGAGCCGGGGCAGGGCCGTGGCCGCTGCTGCACGACGGTAGCGTGGATGTCTTCGAGGGCGTCCCGCTGGGCAAATCCCAACGCGGGGCGGTGATCTACGCCCCCTTGCCCGAGGCCAACTATTTGATCGGTGGCCGCCCAGGGCAGGGCAAGACCGCAGCAGCCCGAACGCTACTGCTCGGCGCCTCGCTGGACCCGACGGCGGAGTTGTGGGTATTCGTGATGGGCCAGTCTCCAGACTTCGCCCCGTTCGCACCCCGGTTGTCTCGATATGCGATGGGCATGGATGACAGCGTTGCTGAGGCCGCCATGCAGGCCCTGGCCGACCTCCTGACCGAGATGGAACGCCGAGGCAAGATCTTGGAACGCCAGCCCGGGTCGCCACCCAAAACCTCCCGGAAACTGGCCGACAAGCCCGGCCTAGGTTTGCATTGGTTGGGGTGCTTGATCAGTGAGTGCCACGAGCTGTTCCAACACAAGGACTACGGCAAGCAAGCCGCCGAGTGGGCCGTGCGGTTGATCAAACGCGGCCGCAAGTACGGCATCTCGCTGCTGCTGGACACCCAGTCCCCGACAAGGGACTCCCTGCCCAAGGAGGTCACCCGCAACGTCTCCTGCGGGTTGGCGTTCTCGGTGGCCGACCACGTCGCCAACGACGGTCTGCTCGGTGGGGGCAAGTACCGGGCCGGGATTAGGGCGACGGATCTGCGGATGAAAACCGACCGGGGCACCTGCGTCGCGGTCGGGGTCACCGATGCCACCTTCGAGCTGGTCAACACCTTCTACGTGCCGCTGGAAGACGGTATCGACATGGTCACCCCAGTGATCAACCGGGCAATGGCCGAGATCACCGACCTACGCCACACCGGGCCCACCCCCGACAGCACCGGCGACGGCCCGGCACCGGCCGACCCGCTGGCCGACATCGCCACAGTGCTCGGCGATACCCGCCGGGTGCTTACTCGGGTGGTGCTCACCCGGCTGGCCGAGCTCAACCCGACTGAGTACGAGGGCTGGACCTTCACCGACCTCAAAGCCGCCCTGAGCGTGTACGGGATTGAGCCGGTCAAGTCCGCCGGAGTGATGGTGATCCGGGCCGAAGACATCACCACCGCGCTAACTGATCGTGACGAGGACGCCGGTGGTGCGGGTGATGAGGAGACAGGGAGTTGACCAGGGAGGAGGTCAGGGAGGCTGGGGAGTTCTCCCTGTCGCCTCCCTCACCGCAACTCCCCGCCTTGATCAGGCCGTATCCCCGGCAGGGACCCGTATCCCTGCCGCGCTAACAGCCCGCTAAACCCCCAGATCCGGGGGCAGGGAGGGCCGCACCCGCCTCCCTCCCTGCCTCGGCCTGGACCTCGCACGCCCACACCTGGCTACTCAGAGTGATACGAGAGTTACTCGTTCGAGATTTAGGGAGATCACCCGCTGTGGACACCATCACCTCCAACCTGCGCGCCTGGGCCTTGCATATCGCCGCTCGCGGCTGGCACGTCTTCCCAATCACCCCCGGCGCCAAAAAACCACCCGTCATCGATCGGTGGGAGACTCGGGCCAGCACCGACCCCGACCAAATCCACCGCTGGTGGCGCCGCACCGCTTACTCGATCGGTATCGCTACCGGCCCGTCTGGGCTGGTCGTGATCGACCTCGACACCCGCAAACCCGGCCAACACACCCCGGACCGTTGGGCCACCCTGGGCATCAGTTCCGGCGTCGGGGTGCTGAGGGTCCTGGCCCGTCAGCACGGCGCCACGGTCACCCCGACCTACGCCGTGACGACCCCCTCCGGCGGGTGGCACCTCTACTACACCGCCCCGACCAGGGTAGCGCTGCGCAACACCCACGACGTGATCGGCTTCAAGATCGACACCCGCGCCCAGGGCGGGTACGTCGTCGCACCCGGCAGCCCGGTCCCCCCGAGCGGATACGAGCTGATTGACGACCGAGATCCGGTCGAATTGCCGGGCTGGTTACACCAGGCCCTCACTCCCCGGCCGCCGACGGCGTTCTCAGCGCCTGCTGTGCCCGCCGCTGCCAACCCCGACGGCTACACCTCCGCCGCTGTGCGGGGTGAGGTCCAGCGGGTGCGCACGGCCCCGCCAGGTCAGCACAACGCCGTGCTCTGCCGCGCCGCCTACGCCCTGGGTCAACTCGTCGGCGCCCGGCTCCTCGACCACGGCGCCGCCAGGGCCGAACTCACCGCCGCCGCTGACGCGCTGATCGGCGCCGACTGCGACTGCACCCCGACCGAGGTCGCCCGGGTCATCACCGCCGGTCTGGCCGCCGGGACACGCAACCCCCGCCGCACCACCCCCCGTACCAGCAACCACCGGAGGGCTGCATGACAATCGAGGTAGACACTGCGATGAGCGCGATTGATGCCGCCATCGGCGACCCTGGATGCCGCCGGTGCAGCCAACCCGTCACCGGGTCACCCTCGCCGGATTTCTGCTCCGAGCACTGCCAACAGACCTGGCACGAACAGCAGACCGGAGCTAGCGCGCCAACCCCACCGTTGGGCTGGTTAGGCCAGCCACCCGAGCCGGTCGTGCGACCCGGGCACGACGTACTCGATGACGTCGCCGCGTTCGTCGCCCGGTTCTCGGTGTTCCCCTCCGAACACTGCGCACCAACACTCGCACTTTGGTACGCCCACACCCACGCCACCGAGCAGTTCTACGTCACCCCCCGGCTGGTCCTGGACTCCGCCGAACCCGGGTCCGGGAAAACCCGGGTCTTAGAAGTCGCCCAATACCTCGTACGGGCACCCGAGATGACAATCTCGGCCACTCCGGCGGCGTTGTTTCGGTTGGTGTCGATGGGGCCTATCACGATCCTGTTCGATGAGGTCGACGTGATATTCAACCCCAAAAACGGTGGTAACAACGAAGACCTCCGGGGACTGCTCAACGCCGGGTACAAGCGGTCGGCCACCATCGCCCGCTGCGTCGGAGACGCCAAAAACATCAAAGTCGAACGCTTCGCCGTCTACGCCCCCGCCGCACTCGCCGGAATCGCCGGAGCCATGCCCACCACCATCACCACCCGCGCCATCACCATCCACATGCGCCGACGCCGCACCGACGAACCCGTCGAACCATTCCGAGAACGCCAAGTAGCCAGCCAAGCCCAACCCCTGCGAGAGCAACTCGCCGCCTGGATCGACTCCACCGGCACCCAGCTCGGCGACGCCCAACCCGACATGCCCGACGGCGTCACCGACCGATCAGCCGAAATCTGGGAACCACTCCTAGCCATCGCTGACACCGCTGGCGGGCACTGGCCCGACACCGCCCGCAGCGCCTGCCGACACTTCGTCCTCGACACCGGACCGCAGATCACCTCACGCGGTGTCCGACTGCTGGCCGACCTGCGGGAACTCTTCGCCCGCGCTGGCACGGGCAGAATGCGCACCACCGACATTCTCCCCGCTCTGTGCGACCTCGAAGAATCCCCTTGGGGCGACCTCGACGGCAAACCCCTCGACGCCCGCCGACTGGCCCGGCTACTGGAGCGTTTCGGAGTCAAACCAGGCCTGTTCAAGGTCAACGGCGAGCCCATGAAGGGCTACCAAACTGCCGGGGAACACGGCCTGGCCGACGCCTGGGGCCGCTACCTCCCCGAGCACCCCGCACCCATCGGTTACTGCGGTTACTCCGGTTACCCCGCAGGTCAAGCGGTAACCGATCTCCACCCGGTAACCGACCCAACGGTTACCCCACCGGCACCGGTAACCGTTGGGTCGGTTACCCCGGATCCATCGGTTACCCCCCTGACCAGGCAAGTAACCGCAGTAACCGCAGTAACCGCATCCAGCCACCCCCACCTAGGAGGACCCCGACCGTGAGCGCCCGCACAACTGAGATAGCCGACCTGCTGGCGCGACTGGCGGTTCTCATGTCGGACCAGCCACCTACCCCCACGGTCGCGGTATCCCGGCCGATGCCTGCACGGGTGCTGCTGACAGTGGAGGAAGCCGCCGACCGCATGCACATTGGAAAGACCAAGACATACGCCCTAGTCAAATCCGGCGAACTCGAATCGATACTGATTGGTCGCTTGCGACGCATCCATATCGATGCGGTCAACGCCTACGCCGCACGACTGACCGCTGACCAGGCTAATTCCCTCCGATCGGCAGCGTAGGAGAGCTAGATGTCACGCCAGAAGAACACTCGCAACGCCAACGGCCGATCCAGTATCTACTACAGCGACAAGGACAAGTGCTGGCACGGCTACGTCACAGTTGGAGTCAAGGACACAGGGAGAGCAGACCGCCGACACGTACGCGGTCAGAGCCAAACTGAGGTCACAAAGAAGGTCCGAAAGCTAGAACGAGAGCGCGACGACGGCAAAACCCGGAAGCCGGGACAGACTTGGACCGTCGAGCAGTGGCTAACCTGTTGGCTTGAGACCATCATTGCGCCGCCGGTCATCACCGAAAACGCATACATCGCCTACGAAGTCGCCGTGCGGGTGCATCTCAATCCCGGCATCGGCGCGCATAAGCTCGACAAGTTGGAGCCCGAGCACCTCGAAGTGCTATACCGGAAGATGTCGAGAGCTGGTGCCAAGCCAGGGCGAGTGCACCAGGTACACCGGACCATTCGAGCTGCGCTCAATGAGGCCATACGGCGAAAGAAGATCACCGAGAACCCCGCGTTGCTGGCCAGGGCACCCAAAGTCGACGAGGAAGAGGTGGAGCCGTACTCCGTTGCCCAGGTAAAGAGCCTCCTCGAAACCGCGCAGGAGAGGCGCAACAGCGCCCGATGGGCTGTGGCTCTGGCGCTCGGCTTGCGCCAGGGCGAAGCGTTGGGATTGCAGTGGTCGGACGTCGACCTAGACGACTACACACTCCTCGTCCGCCGCAGCCGACTACGCCCGAAGTGGAAGCACGGATGCGCCGAGCCGTGCGGTCGCAAGTTCGGCGGACACTGCCCGCAACGGGTGCCGCTGCGCACGGAAACGGCAGGTACAAAGTCCAAGGCTGGCAAGCGTGGGATCGGTCTACCAGACGAGTTGGTCGCGCTGCTCAAGCACCACAGGGCAGAGCAGGAGTGCGAACGGCTCAAGGCTGCGGAGCTCTGGCAGGAAACGGGCTACGTATTCACCACCCCGACCGGCGGACCGCTCAACCCACGTACCGACTACACCGAGTGGAAGCGACTGCTTGAACGGGCCGGCGTACCAGAACGTCGCCTACACGACGCTCGGCACACAGCCGCCACGGTTCTGCTGCTGTTGCAGATCCCGGACCGCACAGTGATGTCGATCATGGGATGGTCTAACTCAGCCATGGCGGCCCGGTACCAACACATCATCGCGGCCATCCGACGAGACGTGGCTACCAGCGTTGGCGGGCTCCTCTGGAAACCAGCCGTACCAGCCGTGCCGGATGGCGACGACAGCGCAGCAGAGCCCCCCGTACCGGCCGCCTAGCGAGGTAAATGCCACCACAAATGCAACCAGCATTACAAACGCCGGTCATCTGCAGATGAGATGATCGGCGTTTGTGCTGGTAGTTGGCGGTAGCGGTGGGATTTGAACCCACGGAGGGCGTGAACCCTCACGCGCTTTCGAGGCGCGCTCCTTCGGCCGCTCGGACACGCTACCGCCGGTCACGATACCGGACGTACCGGCGCGATCCTCGTGCGGTGGTCGGCGAAGAACCCGGTGAGCAGGGCAGCGCACTCCGACTCGAGGACACCCCCGAGGACCTGCGGGCGGTGGTGCAATCGACGGTCCCGGACGACGTCCCACAGCGATCCGACTGCACCTGTCTTGGGCTCCCAGGCACCGAACACCAGACGATCCACCCGGGCCGCGACCAGAGCGCCCGCGCACATGGTGCAGGGCTCCAGGGTGACCGCCAGGGTGCAGCCGGTCAGCCGCCAGCCGTCACCGCGCCCGGCAGCACGTAGCCGGGCCGCTCCGGCCCGCAGAGCCAGCAGCTCGGCGTGCGCGGTCGGGTCCCCGGTGGCCTCCCGGGCATTGCAGGCGGCGGCGAGCTCGATGCCATCGGCGTCGACCAGCACGGCTCCGATCGGCACATCACCAGTACGCACCGCGTCGCCGGCTACTTCGATCGCTCGCCGCACCAGCGCCAGGTCGGCAGCCGTCACCCCGGTTGCTTCTCCAGCAGCGCGGACAGCTGCGACTGGAACCCGCACCGCTGGGCGATCATGTCTAGCTGCTCATCCGGGTACAGGTCCACCTCATCGATGATCACCTGCATCTCCTCCGCCGGCAATCCCAGGTCGGCGAGCAACCCGAGGTCGCCCTCCGGCCAGACATCGTCGGCATCCGCTGCATCCTCTTCGGGGACGTCGACGCGCAGCAGGTCCAGCACGTCGGCCGCGACGTCATAGTCCAGTGCCGCGACGGCATCGGACAGCAGCAACGACACACCGCCAGGCACCGGCCGCACCACGACGAAGAACTCGTCATCGACGTCGAGCAGGCCGAAGACAGCGCCGGTGGAACGTTGTCCGCGCAGCTCAGTGATGGCCGCGTCCAGGTCTTTCAGAGCCGCGGCATCCAGTTTCGTGCACTGCCAGCGCCCGTCCTCTCGGACCACAGCGATGGCAAAGCCGGTGACCGACATGGCACAAGTATGCGCTCCCTGGCTCCGCACGGAAGCGCGATCACCGATTCGAGCCCCCGATGCCAGGATGACGTGCGAAGATGAGCGGTTGTGAGCACGCCTGAGCCCCGTCATCGTCGGTGCGCGAGCAACCTGGTGGGCGCCGCCAGAGCACTGCAACCGCACACCATCGCACTGCGCCGCGCCTTGCACCGGCACCCGGAGCAGGGCCTGCACCTACCCGAAACCCAGTCCGCGGTGCTGCACGCGTTGGCCGACCTCCCTGTACAGGTGCACACCGGGCACGCCGCCAGTTCGGTGGTCGGGGTGATCGAGGGCGGGCGGCCGGGGCCGACCGTGCTGCTGCGGGCGGACATGGACGCGTTGCCGATCACCGAGCAGTCGGGAGTGCCGTTCAGCTCGGAGCTGCCCGGGTCGATGCATGCGTGCGGGCACGACACGCACGTCGCGATGCTGGCTTCGGCCGCGCGGCTGATCGCCGAGCAGCGCGACGAGCTGGCCGGCCGGGTACTGCTGATGTTCCAGCCCGGCGAGGAGGGTTTCCACGGGGCCCGGCACATGCTCGACGACGGCCTGCTGGAGGTCGCCGGTAGTCCGGAACGCGCGCTGGCCCTGCACATCACCTCCACCCTGGACAGCGGAGTGGTGCAGACCAGACCCGGCGCCATCATGGCGTCGTCAGACGTCCTGCGGGTTACCGTCACCGGTCGAGGGGGGCACGCCAGCGCGCCGCAGAACGCGGTGGACCCGGTTCCCGCCGCCGCCGCGATGGTCGGTGCGCTGCAGACCATGATCACTCGAACGCTGAGCGTCTTCGACCCGGCGGTGCTCACCGTCACTCGGATCTCGGCAGGCACCAGCTCCAACATCATCCCGGAGACCGCGGAGCTGGAGGGCACGATTCGAGCGCTGTCCGAGCACACCCGGCTGCGGTTGCATGGGGAGGTGCGCCGGGTCTGCGAGCACGTCGCGGCAGCGCACGGCTGCGCCGCCACCGTGACGATCGAGCACGGCTACCCGGTCACCGTCAACGACGACGAGGTGACCCCGCAGCTGATCGACCTGGCTCGCGAGGTGCTCGGCGAACGCCACGCCGAGCCCATGCCGGACCCGCTGATGGGCGCCGAGGACTTCTCCTACGTGCTGGCGAAGGTCCCCGGCGCGATGGCGTTCCTCGGCGCCTGCCCGTCCGGCCACGATCCGGACACGGTCCCGGCGAACCATTCCAACCGGGCGGTCTTCGACGAGTCGGCGATGGCCCACGGTGTTGCCCTCTACGCCGGCTTCGCACTGGAAGCCCTGATCCCAGCAGCTCGGATGTCATGAGCGAGCGCACGCTGTCCGTCATCGGGTTGGGTCTGATCGGCGGCTCGCTGCTGCGCGCCGCCGACGGCGCCGGGTGGAAGGCGCGGGGCATGGCGAGGTCGGCCGCGGTCGTCACCGCGGCGCGGGAAGGCGGTTTCGACGTCACCTCTTCGATCGAAGACGTGCTGGCCGACGACGCGCTGATGGTGCTCGCGGTACCCCTGCCCGCAGTGGTCGACCTGCTGCCGGTGGTGGCCCGGCACAGCCCGCGCTGCCGGCTCACCGACGTGGTGAGCGTCAAGCAACCCGTCGCGGCGGCGGTGGCGCGCCTTGCGCCGGCGGCCCGCTACGTCGGCGGGCATCCGATGGCGGGGACGTCGGCCTCAGGCTGGGCCGCGGGGTCGGCGACACTGTTCGCCGGAGCTCCCTGGGTGGTGAGTAGCGACGACGGTGCCGACCCGGAGGTGTGGGCGCAGGTGGCCCAGCTGGCACTGGACTGCGGGGCGCACGTGGTGCCGGCGGGCGCCGCGGACCACGACTCCGCGGTGGCCCGGGTATCGCACCTGCCGCATCTGCTGGCCGCGGTACTCGCCTCGGTCGGCGCCGACGGCGGAGCGCTGGCGATGGCCCTGGCCGCGGGCTCGTTCGCCGACGGCACCCGGGTAGCGGCGTCGCGGCCCGAGCTGGTCCGGGCGATGTGCGAGGGCAACCGCGACGCACTGCTGACGGCGGTCGACGATGCGCTGGGCCGGCTGGGTGCGGCCCGCGGCTCGCTGGCCTCCACCGGCGGGCTGGCGGCCACCATCCAGGCCGGCCACACCGCCCGCCAAACTTTTGACAGGCACAGTGCACGCGGCGACGTCCACCACATCGACCTCACCGCTCCCGGCACACTCGCGCGGCTACGCGAGCTCGCCCACCAGGGTGCCCGCGTAGTCGCCGTGGACGGCACCCGCTGCCAGCTCGAACTCACGGCTTGATCACGGTCTGGGTGCCTCAGACGGCAAATATGTCGCCCACGACACATAGACCGCGATCTTTCCGTCACCCGCACGCTAACCTGACCAGCGTCGACGATCTGGAGCGAGTACTGGCTGCGCTGGCCGCCGACCCGCACAACGCCATCGTGCAGCTGGTTGCGATGCAGCCCGCGCTAGCCGGCCCGTTGACCGGGATGGCGGTGGGGGTGAAGGACCTCATTGATGTGGCTGGGGTGCCCACGCGGTGTGGCAGCGCGGTGCTAGCGGATGCTCCGCCCGCCCGGGAGGACGCCGCGGTGGTGGCCCGGCTGCGGGCGGCTGGTGCCGTGGTGGTGGCCAAGACCCATACCCACGAGTTCGCCTACGGCCCCACTGGGGACGTCGCCGCTGAGGGCCCGTGCCGCAACCCGCACGATCCACAGCGGATCACCGGCGGCTCCTCCAGCGGATCAGCGGCGGCGGTGGCCGCCGGGCTGGTGCCGCTCGCGGTGGGCACCGACACCGGCTGCTCGACGCGCACCCCGGCCGCACTGTGCGGCGTCGTCGGGCTCAAACCGGCGTTCGGCGCGTTACCCACCACCGGGGTGTTCCCCCTATCGGAGACCCTGGACCACATCGGGCTGCTCGGCGCCGACATCGGCACAGTCGCGGTCGCCTTCACCGCGCTGACCGGGAGCCGGATCGACCCGTCGGCCCCGGTTGCCGGCACCGTGGTCGGCCGCCCGACCGACCCGTACTGGCGGGTCCACGACCCGGAGATCGCCGACGCGGTGGACCGGGCCGCCGACGCGCTGAGCCGCGCCGGTGCCGTGCTCCGCGAGGTACGTCTGCCCGGTATCGACGAACTCGCCGCCACCTACCCGGTGATCGTCGGCGCGGAGGCCCACACCACCCACCGGCACTGGTTGGCGCAGCGCCCCGGCGACTACCAGCCGGCCACCGCGGCGCGGCTGCAGGCCGCCGCCGGGTACACGGCAGCCGACTACGTCACCGCTGCCCGCACCCGCCGCAGGCTCGCCGCCGAGCTGACCGCCCGGATGCTCGCCGAAGGGGTCGATGTGCTGCTGCTGGCGACCACCCCGGTGCGCGCCACCCCGATCGGCGCCCGGCACGTAGACGCCCCAGACGGCGCTCGGGTCGAGGTAGTGCCCGCACTGCTGTCGCTCACGCTGCCGTTCAACCTGCTGGGCTGGCCGGCGCTGTCGGTACCCGCCCCCGAGGTAACCGGGTTGCCCGTCGGGATCCAGGTAGCCGCGGTGCGCGGCGGGGAGCAGGCGATACTCGCCGCCGGTGCCCGGATCGCCGCCGGTTGACCACCACTTTTATGCCCGGGAGGCCAACCCCGGGTACTCGAGTACCAGGCCGTCGGCGTCCACGGTGAGTTCCACTTCCCACGAGTCACTGCTGATGCTGACCACGGCGGGATCGCCCAGCGACGCCGTGCGGTAGGTCTGGGAGACCCGGCACACCTCCAGGCTGGGCAACGCGACGAACACCACCGACAGATCATGCAGCGCAGCGCCGCAATGCAGGCCCAACCGGCGGATCGGCAGCGCGTTGAACAGTGGGCTGAACGCCAGATCGACGTCCAGTGCCCCGCCGAAGTTCGTCCGCGCCGCGCCTTGGCCGTGGTCGACCAACCAGATGCCCTCCTCGGAGCGGGTCAGGGTGACATGTTGCTCACCTCCGGCCCGACCGACCCGGACGGTCAGCCGCTGGACCACACAAGCCTCATCGGTAGTCAGCGAGTAAGACGCGGTGTAGGCCTCGATGCCGTCTCCCGCGGCGCTGACCACAGAGCCGGTGGCCCGCAGGCCACGCTCGGCGAGGACGACCCGCGCCCCCTCCAGCCGCAGGCAATCGACACCGGCCCAGGTCAGCATTCTGGTCACGGGCAGCGCCCTACGGGTCGCCGTCGCGGTGAAGGGCCGCTCAATCTCGCCACTTTTGGGGACGCTCACTGCAAAGCCTGACGAGTGTCTTGAACGTAGTTACTGCCGACATCCACCGGAGCCTCCCTCGCACTGGCGGAATCGTGCCCGGCTGCCACCGGTACCGTCGCGAGCCTACCCATGCCCGATGATCGCATGGCTGGGCCCCGAATGGTTCGCCGGTCTGCGGCTATTCTCGACGGTACCCCGATCGAGCCCCGGTCAGCCTTGAAGGACGCCATCCGATAGCAGGTATGCCCCTGTTGACCGCGTGGAGTACGCTGCACTGCGGACGAGAGCCCGGGGGCAGGACCGTGCTGGCCGCTCGTCCAGATAAAGAACTTCCGTCGATCGCCGGGGAGCGCCCCTAGCATGCGGGTTATTCCGCTGTGCAGGCACAGTGCGCGCTCCCGTCCCGGCTGACGGTCCGCCGTAACACCAGAACGAAGAAGGACCACATGCGCGCGCCCGTCTCCGACCGCCGACCGCGGGCCGGAATGACCCTCACTCCCCGCAATCGGCAGAGCCGACCCCTGCCGATGAGTGCCGTGGCGGTACGTCGCGGCCAGTTCGGAGAGTTCGAGCTGCGCCCGGTGCGAGAGCACACCGTCGAAGCGCTGACACCGCAAACGGCGCCCACCGAGCGCTGAGAACAACCTCCCGCTTACGCGTTGTCGGACGGGACCCCTACGGTAACGACATGCTGAAAGTGACCGAGGCGGCAGCCCGCGCCATCAACTCGCTCGTCATCAAGAACCAGATGCCGGAGGGAGCCGGCCTGCGGATCGTCCCGCAGAGCCAAACCACCCGGTCAGAAGGCATGGCACTGTCCATCGCGGCGCGCCCGGCCGACGATGACACCGTGCTCCAGGCCGCTGACGGCGCCAAGGTTTTTCTGGCCGCCTCAGTGGTCTACGACCTCCACGAACAGCAGCTCGACGTCGAGCTGCTCGGCGACGGCGACGACCAGCAGCCGCGCTTCTTCGTCGACCGCCGACCCAAAGACGAGGTCTAAGCGCTCACCGGTACAGCCGGGACCGCCCTCGAGCGTCAGAGTTTCAGGCTGGCGGGAGGCGTGTCGGTGACCAGGATGCGGACGATTGACGGGTGCCGGACCCGCAGCACGATCAACGCATAGTGCCCGGCAACCGCTGGTGGGCTGGCCCCGGCAATCGTCCCCGCCGGATAGTTACCGTGGTAGACGACGAGGCAGGCCTTGGGCCAGCTGGACTGGACCGGACGATGCAGCGGGCGCACTGGCGCTGACGGCGGTCGAAGCGATGAGGTTGGCGTGACACCCAACTTCCGGCTCACGGTGTCGGCGTCAGCCCTGCTGATGTGCCGGACCAGGGTGAGCGTGCCCTCATCGTGAACGGCGTGGCGAGCCAGCGGCAGCACCGCCGCGCAGCCGGAGACGCCACCGGTGACCGAGGCCCCGCTGCGCGGTCCCGAGCAGGCCACAGCGAGGATCAATCCGACAGCGAGACTGAACACCGCAACGCAGCGGCGCCACGGGGGGATACTCATGATGTCGATTCCACTTCAGCGACCTCGGTGACCACCGGCTCCGGGTGGCTGACGACTGCCTGCATCACAGGGCTACGCGACGTCCCCCGTAGGACCAGCCACGCCAACCCTCCGGCGGGAATGCAGCCCCAGTAGGCGATCAGCCGGTAGAGCAGCACCGCAGCCAGCGTGATGGTCTCGGCACCGCCGAAGGCGACCAAGGCCAGCGTGATGCTGCCCTCCACGACCCCGATCCCGCCGGGAGTCACCGGCATACTCGCCGCAATCTGCCCGGCGCAGTAGGCCAGCAGCAATCCGGTCCACGGTGGGGTGCTGTGCAATGCCACGAAGGCCAGTGCCAGCACGGCGACGTCGGTCAACCAGGACACCGTCATCAAAAGGAACACCGCAACGCCCGCCACTGGGGTCAGCCGGACCGTCCGCAGTTGGCGCGCCCAGGCCCTCAGACCCTCTCGTACGGTCAAAACATAGGGCCTCAGGCGTGCTCGCAGGGCCGAAGAATGGGACCCGCTGCGATCGTCTGACTCGCGTCGACGCCAGCGGGCCAACGGCACGCGAACGCTGGGCAGCGCTGCCGCGAGCCGGAGCCGGACCGCGGGACGGCGCAGCAGCGCGTACCCAGCGCCGATCAGGGCGAGCACGCCCAGCAGCACGATACTGATCGTTTGCAAGCCCGATATCGGGTTGTCGGGGCCGGGGATCTGGACCGCGACGATGGTCAGCGCGGTGATCGAAGCGACGTAGAACAGCGAACACACCGCGAACATCCAACCGGCCAGCACCGGACCCACCTGCCGGCGCCGCAACACACCCACCATCACCACACCCGAGGCGGCGAATCCGAAGGGCAGGCAGTACGCCGCGGCATCGCCTGCCAAGGTGCCGGCTGCCAGGGTCATCGGCCCGACCACGGCACCTCCGCGGCGCAACACGACCGCGCCCGCGGCCCCTCGCGCAGCGTAGGACACCAACTCCACCACGACGGCCACCACCACCCACCACACCCGGACCGAGGTCAAGGTGTCAGCGGCGGTGAGCAGCTCGTCGCTGCTGTCGAACAGCACGCGCACGGCCAGCCCGGCGGCGGCGAGCCCGACGACCGCCACCGCCGCCCGCCGCCACCCCTGGCCGGTCAGCGCCACGATCCCACCATGTCACACCGCTTCCGCCGGCCTCAGGCAGCGCCGCGCCGTTCGTCTCTCATCCGTGAGCTACCCAGGTGGGCTAACCCGGCGTAGCCCGTTCGGCTCATCGATTGTCGCTTACTGTCCGAGTATCGTCCGTTATGGACCGTTACACCGCGCCGACCCGGTGATTGTGTCGTAACGTCCTCGGGGATACTCCGGAGGAGGACATTATGATCGTTCTCGGCATCATCCTGCTGGTAGTTGGCTTGCTGCTTGGGGTCCACCTTCTGTTCACGCTCGGGATCATCTTGATAGTGGTCGGAGTAATCCTGGAGCTACTCGGTGCCATCGGGCGCCCGATTATGGGTCGCCGCCACTACTACTGACGCCCTGGCGGGCGCCACGGTAAGCCGCTCCGCTGGCAACTCTATTTCGCTGCAGTGCGATGCCGGCTGAGCGCGGTGAGCAAGGCAGTGCCGTCGGGTACGCCGAGCCCGGTGCAGGCATCCCAGCCCGGGCCGGCGGAGTACCCGCCGTTGCTGCCGGTGGTGATGTCGCGAAATCCGGGTACCGCGCTGCCTGCCTGGATGCGGTCGTACAGGGCCGGCTGGAGCAGACCGAGCGGCCGTCCCGCGGCCTGAGCCAGCCGGGTCACCAGGGCCGCCCATAGCGGGGCCACCGCGCTGGTGCCGCCGACCACGATGTCGGTGCCATCGACACGCACCTGGTACCCGGTCTGCGGATCGGCGACGGCGGCGACGTCCGGGACGCCGCGCCCGGGCTTACCGCTACGCGTGGGCACCCCGGCCCCGGCCTGCCAGGTGGGCTGGTCGAACGTGTCGCTGACCCCACCGCCGGTGGCCCCGTGCCCCGCACCGTTGTTCCAGACGGTCTCGGTGTGCACCTGACCGGACGTCGGGTCCGCGTCGAGCCGGGTGCCGCCGCAGGCCAGCGCGTGCGGGCTGGACGCCGGGAAGTCGACGTGGGCGCGCCCGTCGGTACCGCCATCGGCGCTGCCGTCGTCGCCGGCGGCAACGGTGACCGTCACGCCGAGCACAGCCGCGTCGGCCAACGCCTGGTCGAAAGCAGTGCGGGCCTGTCCGGTCCAGGCGTCCTCGCTCTGACCCCAGCTGATGCTGATCGCGGTGGGCGTCGGCATGGCGTGCGTCGCGGCCGCCACCGCGTCGACGAAACCGGCGTCGGTGTTGGGGGCGAAGTAGACGACGAGGGCGGCGCCCGGGGCGAGCGCGCCGGCGACCTCGATGTCGAGCAGCACTTCGCCGTCGGCACCGTTGGGGTTGCGCTCCGGGGTGTTCGCGCCACCATCGACGCCCACCGCGCCCACCACCGGCCCGCGGATGCCCAGTCCGGCGAAGTAGGTGTCGAGATCGGTTTGGGTGAACCCGCCACCCAACTCGATGATGGCGATGGTGTGGCCGGCGCCGTCGGTCCCGGCCGGGAAGCGGTAGATCCGGCCGAGCTGTACCGGCGTGTAGCTGGTCGAGACCGCGTGCGGTTGGGCGACGCGAAACCGCGGGCGTGCCTGCGGGCGGTCGTCGAGCCCCAACACCGCGGTCACGATGCCGTCCAGTACGGCCGGAACGCTCAGCGCGGTGGTCTGCACCCGGTGGGTGACCTCGACTCCGGCCGGATTCTGGCTCTTCACCAGATCCAGCGAGGTGCCGAACATTCGGGTCAGGGTCGCCGCGGTGCCCGCGATGCGCACCAGCCGGGCAGCGGCGTTCACCGACACCACTCGCGCACCGAGTGCGGTGACGGTCGCGGTGACCAGATCGACATCAGCGGGGTCGGCACCGTAGTCGGCGGCCAGCGTCGTGGCGGGGATCGGCGCGGCAGTAGCGGGATCCGGCAGCTCGGCCCGGCGGCGCAGCACGAGGGTGATCTCGATCGTCGTATCCGCCGGGACGGGACCGGCGGCCTGCATCGTGCGTGGCGCGGACCGCGGCTCGCCACCAGGGAGCGGCCGCAGATCCGGCTCAGAAGTCGGGGTGCTCATCCGCGCTGTTATACCCCACTCCCCGGTCCGGCGAATCGCCGGCGATTTACGGCTCCAGATTCCCTAGATCATCGCTGCCGCGTTGAGCCGGGCTTCCACCTCCCGCAGCCGGGCCGGAGTGATGAGATCGGCGACGATGGCGGGAATCCCCCGGGCCATCCACGTCCGGGCCCGGTCTGGCGCACGCAACAACGTCGTTTGCTGCCGGTCCAGCACCCGTAGCGCCTGCTGGGTTTGGTTGTCGATCTCGGCCATCAGGGCCCGGTGCAGCCGGGTGCGCTCGGCGTTGGAGCGGTGGATGCGGGGAACTTCGAACATCGCCTGCCGCCCGCCTTTCCACCGGCCGCCGTCAGCGAGATCCTCGTACTGGCGGAGCAGGGCGACGGCTTTCCGGTTCGCCTCGTCGGTGATTTCCTTGAGCCCGCGGTCGAGTTCATCGGCGCGCTCGTTCTCAGCCCGGTACCGTTCGAACAATTGCGCTTCGGTTTCGGTAATGAGCTCGGTACGGCGCTGCTGCACTTCGGCTCGAAGCGCGGTGAATCGCTGCCGAATTGTTGCGCGTAGTTCCCGGTCGGTCATTTCTCCTCCTCCGCCTGCCAGCAGGCAGTCGACGGCTTCCCACAAGACAATGGTGACGCCTGCAGCTCACCAATGGGCGACCTGGAGGTAACGGTAGGCAGTCGAAAGATGTCTCACCAGCAAACGTCGAATGAACCTCGCATTAGCGCCTTGATATCAGATCCCATTGGCAGCTCAGCGTGTTCAGCCGTGTCACATCTGCGGCCTGCAGCGACGTGCCGCGTTCGGCGCAACCTTGGCCGGCGCCGGCTCGCGCGGGGTGCCAGGGGTGGAACGAAAGGTCCGGTTAGTCCATCTGAGGTCGGGACAAATCGGGTGAGCGTGATGTAAGATCATTGTGAGGCGTTCAGACTGAGCTCGCGGGAGGCATCGTGATCGTTCTCGGCATTATCCTGGTCGTGGTCTTCGGGTTCCTGATCCCGATCCCCATTCTGATGTACCTGGGAATCATCCTGATTGTGGTGGGCGTGATCCTGTTGGTGCTCGGTACCGCCGGACGTGCGGTCGGTGGCCGACGGCACTACTACTGACACTCGCGTCCACCCGCGGGAAAGAGTTGGAATCGGAGGCTGTAGGTCGACCTACAGCCTCCGGTTTCTTGTCTCAGGCATGATCGAGACGAGGGAAGAGCACTTCACGGGTCAACAGGAGCATGGCCGCGGCGGCGGGGATGGCGACCAGGGCACCCACGATTCCCAACAGGGCGCCCCCGACCAGCACGGCCACGACGGTCACCAGCGCCGGCACTTTGACCGCGCGGCCGATAATCCGGGGAACCAGCAGGTAATCCTCGGCCAGCCGGTAGACGACGAAAAATCCGACGGTCGACAGGCAGACCGGCAACGACACACTCAGCGCCACCAGGCATACCACCACACCGGCGATAGTGGAGCCGATCACCGGGACGAGGTCCAGGATCGACACGAAGATGCTCAGCAGCAGTGCATAAGGAACCCCCACGATCGCCAGGAAGGTGAAGGTCAGCGTTCCGGCGATCAGCGAGATCAGCAGGTTGCCCAGCACGTAGCCACCGACCTTGGCGAAGATCTCATCGCCGAGCAGGATCGCCCGCGGCCGGCGGGAATGCGGCACGAGCCGGTAGAGCGTCGCGCGGATCCGGGGCAGGTCGACCACAAAATAGACGATGAGCACCACCACGATCAGCGTGCTGGCCAAGGCGCTGAACACGACCTGACCCGCGCCGAGCAGGCCGTTGAACAAGCCCGAGGCGTCCCCACTGAGCGTCTGCTGCAGCCGTTGCTGTACGTGGAAGCGCTCGTCGAGCTGACCCAGCAGCGAGTGGTGATCCTGTAGCCGCGACACCATGCTCGGAGCCTGCGTGCCGAACTGGACAGCCTGGTGCGCGAGCGGTGGGATCGCCGCGGCGAGGAACCCACCCACCACCGCCAGCCCGGCCACCAGCACGCTGGTCACCGCCGCCCAGCGGGGAAACCTGTGCCGAGCCAGCACTGATACCGCAGGCTCCAAACCGATCGCCACGAACAACGCCACCCCGATCAGCAGCAACACGTCGCGAACAGTGACGATCATTGCGACGACGCCGATGGTCACCGCGACTCCCGCGGTCGCGCTCATCCCGATGACGAACGGCGATCGGCGATCGAGCGGTTTGCCGGGCCGACCCAGGGCATTATTCTGATCGTGCATTGCTGCCATATTACACACAGTCATCAATTCGTCACACTCCGACACGATCACCTTGTTCTCCTGCGGTGCCCGTCAGGAGCGGTTACGATTAGGTCATGATCGATAAAGACCAGGAAGAACTCTCCGAGCCGAGTAGCGCCGAGAGTGTCGATTCGGGCGAGATGGCCGAAGCGCTCGAAGCCATCAAGTCCGCATCACCATCCCTGGCCGGCGACATCGAGGCTGCGAAGATCACGCCGGAAAGCCTGGCCGGTTCGCACGACAGGGCGACCCCGGACGAACCCGGAAGGCACGCAGCACCGGAATAAACCGAGCGTTAGGACCGGAGCAAACGCTCCAGCGCCTCCCGGGCGGCTGTGTCGCGAGCGGCCGCTCGGGTGATGTCCTCAGCCAGCGCTTGAAGCCATTCGTCGACGCTGATATTGCGCCGGCTGATCACCACTGCGCGCACCACCTGTTGCAGCTCCGCCTCGATCTGGCCGTTTCTGCCCTCTCGCAGCTCAAGATCGCGGTTTTCGCCGTGCACCACGACTCGAACAGCGCGCCCGGGCCGGCCCGCCAACCGATCGCCGACGGTGCGGTGATAGCCCAGTTCCACCATGCCCGCGGGTAGCGCCGCAGCCAGCGCCCCGCTCAACACCCGGGCGTAGGAGGCGACCTCGGCCCGGTCGGTGCGCAGCATCGCTGCCAGGAGCTGCACGTCGCCCATCGGTCCCAGGCCGCTGGGTTCAATCGTCATGAGGGTTCCACCGGTCACGAGTCGGTCAGTGGCAGGACGAGCTGCGGTTTGGCGATCACGTGATCAGCGCGCAGCGGGCGCACCGCGGTGCCGATCGCGAAGAACTCGGTGGTGTGCCCACCCCAACGATGTCCGAGCGAGAGCAACTGCACGCCCACGATGCCCTCAGCCGCCAGTTGCTCGGCTTCGGCCTGCATCCGGCTCATCGCGAGCTCCCGGGCATCGTAGAGCGCCTCGGTGAACTGCGGCAGCTCGACATTCTGACCGACGTTGCCGAGCGCCTGCCAGAATCGCTGGTGGGCGATGTGGTAGACGCAGGAACCCATCACCATGCCCAGCGGGGCGTAGCCGGCCTGGATCAGCGTCCAGAAGTCCTGGCCAGACAGATCGGACGTGAACGGCTGACCCTGGTTGTTGCGCCAGCCCTGCCCGTCGGGTGTCTGCTGGTCATCAGCGGCCACGGCGGTACCGACCGCGATGAACTCGGCGATGTCCGAACCGAACTCCTTGAACTCGATCTCCAGCCGTACCCCGACGATGCCGTCGGCACCGAGTTGGTCGGCCTCGGCCTCCATTCGCGTCATGGCCAGC
The DNA here is from genome assembly GCA_036266995.1 of Pseudonocardiaceae bacterium. Classification (GTDB taxonomy): domain Bacteria; phylum Actinomycetota; class Actinomycetes; order Mycobacteriales; family Pseudonocardiaceae. The sequence continues at coordinate 36,376 of DATAWX010000058.1, forward strand.
TCACGGGCGTGGTACATCGCCTGGGACAGGACGGTCAGTTCCTGGTTGCTGTTCCACCGACCCATCTGGAACCCGACGTGGTAGATGCTGGTGCCCAGCACCAGCCCGAGTGGCCGGAACCCGGCCTCGCGGACCAGCAGGAACTCGTTCACCGACAGGTCGGAGGTGAACAGGCTGGTACTTTGCCCAGGCCGCATCTCGGCGAGCCGGCGCATCGCGTCTTCGGGGATGCCCAACGCGGTGGGATCGGCGGTCATCACGCACTCCTTGGTCTTTCGGGATTCTGGCCGGCGGCTATCGCAGCGGCAGGATTGTCAACGATCGGGTTGGGGCGGTCGACCCTCGATGAAAGCTCGCCAGCGCGGTCCCGAACACCGTCGACTCGGCGACATGGTCGCGGTGGTTCTCCGATGGCTCGATCCCCCGGATCTGCAGACCCATCGACGACACAATCGCTCCCTGCGCCCCGGTCGAGCGGGCTTGCTGGTCGAAGCGGTAGCGGGCGTCGGCACGCACATGGGCGACCAGCTCGGTGTAGCCGGATACCTCGGTGTTCCCGGCGCCCCACGACGACTGCCGCTGCGTGCGCCAGTCGTCATGGCGAACCGCCACCGAGATTCCGTAGGCGATGGCGCAGGGCACCCAACCGGCCTGCAGCAACTTGGCGACATCCTGCCCAGCCAGGTCGGTAGTGAACACTCGCGCGGGACGATGCCGGGACTGCGACCGGACCGCGGAACCCAACGCGACGAACTCCCGGTTGTCGTTGCCGAGATCTGACACCGACAGCCGCACTCCGACGACGCCGTCGGCACCCATCGCGGTGGCCTCTTCAGTCATCCGCGCCAACGCGGTGCCGTAACCGTGGTACAGCGCATCGACATACGGCCCGAATCCGACGAACCCAGCCCGCCCCGACGACGTGACGGTTCCGCCGCCGAGCCCGTACCCGCTGAAACCGCCCAGAGCCCCGACACCGCCGAAGTAGCCGCAGCCGCCGAAGCCGCTCCACCCCATGTGCTGAACGATGCAGCCCATCACCTCGCCGACCGGGTCGAAGCCGACCGACTTCACCCCGGCCGCGCCCGGCACCGTCAGCAGCGAGGTCCGCAGCCCGCTACTGGCGAAGCGCCGCATCCTTTCGGCGGCCACCGGCGGCAATCCGTGACCGTCCCACTCCGTCATCAGCGCTCTCCTGTTGGCTGCCCGGCGGGCTGTCCCCACCACCATAAGGGCCCGGGAAGGCAGCCGGGGCTGCGCGCATCGTCAGGCCACGCGGAGCGGATTCCTTGCATTGAGCAATGGTTTTATAGTGCAATGCTTGCTGTGAGCATGGATCTGGATGGGCGGCCGGCTGCTGTCGCGCCGGAAGTGTGCCCGGAGGCCGTGGATGAGGTGCTGACAGCGACCCGTGCGTTGATCGCGGTGAGCACCCGCTCGCTGGGGTTGTTAGCCGACGATGTGAGCGCCGCGCAGTACCGGACGCTGGTGGTGCTGGCATCGCGGGGTCCGCAGCGGATGGTGGATCTGGCCCAGCAGCTGCAGGTCAATCCGTCCACCGCGGGGCGGATGTGTGATCGGCTGGTGCGCAAAGGGCTCATCCACCGGCACCGGGCACGCACCGATCGGCGCATCGTTCACGTGACGCTGACCGGCGAGGGCCGGCGGATGGTGGACGAGGTGACCGCGTCCCGGCGAGTGATGATCACCGAGATGTTGGCCAGGTTGCCGATCGAGGCACAGCAGGCCGCGGCGGCGGCGTTGCGGGAACTCTCCCGCGCGGCCGGTGAGATCCCGGACCGTGACTGGCCGACCCCGGCGACGTGAGGCGAAGTTGATGCGGCAGATCACCGGGACGCTGGAGCGACCGGCGAGTTGGTTGCGCGGCGACCGGTTCGGATTGTTCTTCGCCGCGCTCGTCGTCGGGGTCGGCGCGGGCTTCGGGGCCGTCGGGTTCCGGTATCTGATCTACGGGTTCACCTGGCTGGCCACCGGCTACCCCGAGTTCGGTCAGCTCGGCCGGGTCGCCAGTGCCCATCTGCCGTGGCTGGGAATCGGGTTCTTCGTGCTCGTCCCGGTACTTGGTGGGCTGCTGTACGGGCCGCTGATCCACCTGTTCGCCCGGGAGGCCCGCGGTCACGGGGTGCCGGAGGTGATGATCGCGGTTGCGGAGAACGGCGGCCGGATCCGCCCCCAGGTCAGCCTCGTCAAAGCGGTGGCCTCCGCACTCTGCATCGGGGTCGGCGGTTCGGTCGGCCGGGAAGGTCCGATCGTGCAGATCGGCTCGGCCATGGCCTCGGCGTTCGGCCAGCGGGTGCGGATGCCGGAGAACCGGCTGAGAATCCTGGTGGCCTGCGGCGCCGCCGGCGGGATCTCCGCCACCTTCAACGCGCCGATCACCGGGGTGTTCTTCGCGATGGAGCTGATCCTGCGGGAGTTCTCCATCGAAGCGATCTTCACCGTGATGCTCTCGTCGATGATCGCCGATGTGGTCAGCCAGGCCTTCCTCGGCAGCGCGCCGTTCTTCACCCGCCTGCCGCCCGGGATCGGGATGCCCCACACCTATGACTACTTGCTGGTCACGGCGCTGGCGGTGCTCGCCGCGCTGATCGGGCTCGGGTTCTCGAAGATCTTGTATACGATCGAGGACCGCTGCGACCAGATCTGGGGCAACCGACCGGAATGGGCCCGCCCCGCCGTCGGCGGGATCCTGCTGGGCCTGCTGCTACTGGCGATTCCCCAGCTGTACGGGGTCGGCTATCCGGTGATGTACCAGGCCTTCGCCGGCAACTACGCAATCTGGTTCCTGCTCATCCTGGCGGCCGGAAAGATCGTTGCCGCCAGCCTGACCATCGGCATCGGTGGTTCCGGCGGGGTGTTCGCGCCCTCGCTGTTCATCGGTGCCGCCTCAGGGATGGCGTTCGGCGAGATCGTCGAACACCTGGCCGGCCCGGCCGCCGGGACACCCGCCCTCTACGCGGTGGTCGGCATGGGTGCCGTGTTCGCCGCCGCCGCGCGCGGACCGTTGACCGCGCTGGCCAGCGTGGTGGAGATGACCGGCGATTTCACCCTGACCCTGCCCATCATGCTGGCCGTGGCGATCTCCACGCTGATCTCCCGCGCGCTGAGTTATGGCACGATCTACACCACCAAGCTGCTGCGCCGCGGCACCGACATCGACCGGCCCAGTCCCCGCCACGCCTTCTCCGAGCTCACCGTCGCCGACGCGATGCATCCCTTGGCTACGCCGCTGGCCACCACGGTCGGCCCTGCCATTGCCAGCAGTAACAACGGCGGCAGCGACAACGGCAGGGCCCACGGCGGCGCAGGCACGCCGCAGGACAGGACCGCAGTGCTCGGCCCGATCACCCGCACACGTCAACCGCAACTGCTGTTCGCCAACGAAAGCCTCGCCCAGGCACTGCGGCAGTTGGTGCTCTTCGGCCGCGATGGGCTACCCGTGATCTCCACAGACGGGCAGCAGTTGCAAGGCTGGATCACCAACCAGAACGTGCTGCGCACCGTGGCCGCGCAGGTCGCCGCCGCCGAACCCGCCATCGCCGCCGGCCAACGCGCCGCCGAATGGGCCGATCCGCTGTCCGGTGAAGCCGGTCACGACCCGCATGCCCAGCTGCCCGGCTACCAGATCATCGAATACACCCTGGGCAACGACTCGGCCGCGGCCGGGCGCACCCTCGACGAGCTGCACTGGCCCCCCGGCCAGCTGCCGGTGTCGATCATCCACGACCGCCGGCTCACCGATGCCGACCCGCACACCCCGCTCACACCCGGCGACCGCATCAACGTCCTGGTCCCTGTCGTCCCCGTCGCCGACGCAACGACACTCCCGCCAAGCACATGAGTCCCACCGACCACATGAGCCACTAAAGCTCCGGGGAGGGTGGACATTTTGCGAATGTGCCGCAGGTGGCAACTTTCCGCCGCAAAGTTGCCACCTGCGGCACATTCGCGCGCTGCAACCCCGACACCCTGGGCGTCACGGACAGTGACGAGGCTCATCTGTCAACCCTGCAACGTTCCGTTTAACCCGTCGGTGGTAGCGCGGCCACGGGGCCAGCGACGGTGATGGTGACCAGGCTCCCGGGTGACGGGTTGGTTCCGAAGGTCCGGGCCACGACGTGGATCTCCTCGGCCGGGTTGCCATCGGTGCGCACGGTGGGCGTCACGGCGAGGGTGATGGTGGCGTCATGGCCGTGGTACTCACGGCGCAGGACCCTTCCGGTGACGGCATCCGCGTGGTCGCGAGACGCGGCTGGTCGTAGCTGGAGCTGTTCGGGTCGCACCATGATGAGCGCCGGGGCCGGGAGATGGGGGGTATCCGAGCGCAGTGGGTGCTCGCCCAGCGGGCTGCGCGCGGTGCTGCCCAGCACGTCGCCGGGCAGCAGGTTGGCCTCGCCGACGAAACGGGCTACTTCGGCGTCGACTGGTTGCTCATAGAGGGTGGCCGGATCGGCGGCTTGGACGATGCGTCCGTCGCGCAGGACCGCGACGAGCTCGGCCATGGACAGGGCTTCGTCCTGGTCGTGGGTGACCAGCACCGCGGTCGTGCCGCTGCGATACAGCGCGTCGGCGACGTCGGTCCGCAGCTGTGCGCGCAACCCGGCGTCGAGGGCGGAGAACGGCTCGTCGAGCAGCACCAACTGTGGGGCGGGGGCGAGCGCGCGGGCCAGGGCGACCCGTTGTTGTTGGCCGCCGGAGAGCTTGTGCGGTGGACGGTCGCCGAGACCCGGCAAACCGACCAGTTCAAGCAGCTCTGCCACCCGGTGACGCCGCGCCGCACGGGGCAGCCCGAAGCCGATGTTGGCCGCCACCGACAGGTGCGGGAACAGGCCACCCTCCTGGGGCACGTAGCCGATCCGACGGTGTTCGGGGGCCAGCACGCGATGACCGTCGTCGACGGTGCGGCCGTGCAGGGCGATGGTGCCGGCGTCGGTGCTCTCGAACCCGGCAAGCAGCCGCAGCAGGGTAGTCTTGCCGCAACCCGACGCTCCGAGTACTGCGGTGATGGTGCCGGCAGGGACGTCCAGGTCGAGCCCACCGAGTACCGGGTGGGCACCGTAGGCCTTGCGCACTCCGCGCAGCGTCACCGCTGCCGGCGGGTCCGGCGCTTGCCCAGGCTGCGGGCACCGGTCGGAGTCCGGGGTGAGGTGGGTGATGCCGGGGTGGGTCATGACGCCGGACTCCTAGGTTGCGCTGGCGGAGAGAGGATCGATGCGACGGGTCAGCAGGTAGGTCGGCAGCGCGGACACCGCGACCATGAGCGCGGCGTACGGGGCGGCGGCGCCGTAGGCCAAGCCGCTGGTGTACACCCAGAACTGGGTGGCCAGGGTCTGCAGGCCGGTGGGGCGCAGCAACAGGGTGGCGGTCAGCTCGGTGGTGGTGGACAGGAACACCAACGCCGCCGCGGCCGCCAACCCCGGCCCGAGCAGCGGCAGCGTGACCCGGACCAGCACGGTGATCGGGAGCCGGCCGAGACTGCGGCCCATCTCGGCTAGTCCCGGGGGGATCTGGGTCAACGTGGCGCGCAGCGCGATCAACGCCAGCGGCAGGAACAGCACCGCGTAGGCCAGGATCAGCAGCGGGGCGCTTTGGTAGACGATCGGCACGTAGTGCAGCGCGAAGAACACCAGCGCCAGCGCCACCACCACCCCGGGTAGGGCACGCGCTAAGTAGGTGCTGCGCTCGAGCATGACGGTGAGCCGGCCATGATGGCGTACCGCGAGTAGCGCCACCGGCAGCGCCAGCAAGGTGGCTGCCGCCGCGGCCGCCGCGCCGAGAGTGAGGGTGTAGCCGGCGGCCGCCCAGATCGACGCTGGGGGCAGTGTGGTCGACCCACCGCGGATCAGCCAGTAGCCCAGTGAACCGATCGGGACCCCCAACGCGAGCGTGGCCAGCCCCGCGAACCCGGCCAGCACCGGCACGGTGAGCCGTCCCAGCCGCACCGGTGACACCTGCCGGGCGGCGCCGCCGCCGATCCTGGCTTGCCGCGCGGCCCCGGTCAGCCGGGTCTCGCCGCCCAGCAGCGCCACACAGAGCACGATCAGGACCACCGACAGCAGGGCCGCGGCACCCGGGTCGAACCCGAGGTTGTACTCGGTGAAGATCTCGGTGGCGAACGTCGGGTAGCGCACGATCGCGAACGCCCCGTACTCCCCGAGCAGGTGCAATCCCACGATCAGCGCCCCACCGAGCAAGGCAGGGAGAATCTGTGGCAACGTGACCCGCCGGAACACCGCCCCCGGTCCCAGCCCCAGGGAGCGGGCGACCTGGTCCTGGGTCGGATCCCGGCCCCGCAGCATCGCTGCCACCGGCAGGTACACAAGTGGGTACAGTGATAACGTGGAGATCAACACTGCCCCACCGAAGCCGTACACGGCGCGGGTGAGCGACACCCAGGAGTAGCCGCTGACGAACTCGGGGATCGCTACCGGCAGCACCACCAGTACCCGCCACGTCCGCGCACCCGGAAGATCGGTGCGTTCGGTGCACCACGCCGCCGCCACCCCGACGACGATGCACAGCGCGGTCACGGCTCCTGTCAGTGCCGCGGTGCTGCCCAGCAGATGCACCACGGTCGAGCGCAGCAGCAGCGTCCGGGCCTGCGCCCAGCCCACCCCCCCGGCCTCGGCCAGCACGAACACCGCCGGCAACGCCACCACCGCCGCGGTCACCAGTCCGGCGCCAAGCAGCGGAAGCGGAACCCGGCGGCCGATCAGGGTCACAGCAGTCCGGCCTGTTGCAGCATCGCGAGGCTGGACCGGCCGTCGCCGAGATCGGCAACGCTCAGCGCGGGTGGGTGGAGCTGGTCCAGCGGGCGCAGTGGCTGGCTGGTGATGACTCCGGACCCGAGGGGGTACTCGTAGCTGTCGGAGGTGCCGATGATGGTCTGGGCGGGCTTGCTGACGAGGTAGGCCAGGAACTTCTGGGCCGCCGCATTGTTCTTGCTCGACGCCAGCACCCCGGCACCGGAGACGTCGACGAGGCTGCCGGGGTCGCCTGGGCCGAAGTAGTGCAACGCCGAGGCCGTCTTATCCGGCCCGAGCTCACGTTGCAGCCGGTACCAATAGTAGTGGTCGATCAGCCCGGTGGCGATTTCCCCGCTGTTGACCGCTGCGACCAGCGTCTCGTTGTCCGGGTACACCTTGGCGTTGGCCTTCAGATCGGCCAGCCACTGCTTCACAACGTCGGTGCCCTTGAGCTTGGCGACGGCGGTGAGGACCGGTTGGAAGTCGGTCTCGGTGGGGGCGTAGCCGAACTTGCCCTTCCACGCCGGGCCGGCCATATCCAGCACGCTGGCCGGCAACTGCGCCTCGCTGGTCGCGGCGGTGTTGAACACCAGCGCCGCACTGCGCGCCGACACGCCCACCCACTGGCCTTGCGGCGAGTCGTACGCTGCGGGTACCGCGCTCAACGTGGCAGCATCGACCGGGCTGAGCAGGTTCTTCTCGCGCAGTGCCTCCAACGCGGGCGGGTTCTCCGCGTAGAACACATCCGCGGGGGAAGCGGACCCTTCCTGCAGGATCTGGTTCGCCAGTTCCGCCTCACCACCCGAGCGCAGCGCCACCTTGATCCCGGTCGCGGCCGTGAACCCGGCCACCAGCATCTGCGCGGTCTGCTCATGCTGGCCGCTGTACACCGTGATCGTCTGCCCGGCGGCCCCCTGAGTCGACGGCGCGCTACCGCAGCCGGCGACCACGAGCAGACCGGCCAGCGCCAGGACAACCCAGGCCGACAACATCGTCCGGACACGGATTGTCCACATCATGGGCGAGCTCCTCACACGTACGGCAGGGGGGCGCGCGTGGCGCCACCCATAAGGATGAAGGTTTAAGCAAGCCTCACCTAATTTATGTCCATATGTCAACCGATGAGTAGAGATCGTCTGCGGTGCAGCTGCCCAAACGGGTGATGCCGTGTGGGCCGGAGGCGACGGACCGACCTCGGATCTCGGCGGCCTACGCTGCTGCTAGCTACCAAAGAACTGGGAGAATGTGATGAACACCGGGGTAGGCATGGCTGGGGCCGAGCGGACGCTGCAGCGCGTCGATCTCGGTGAGATCGACTACCTCGAGGCGATCGATGCGATGACCGGCTGGGCTGCCGAGCGGCGCGCGGGGACCGCCGGCGACCGGCTCTTCCTGCTCAGCCATCCCCCGGTCATCACCTACGGGCAGCGCACCGATCCCGCCGATCTGCACCGCGGCGACCATGAGATACCGCTGGTCGCGGTGGACCGCGGCGGGTATGCGACCTACCACGGCCCCGGTCAACTCGTGGGATACCTGGTCATGGACATCGGCGGTCAAGGCGCGGCCGACGTCGTGCGCTGGCTGGAGAACGGCCTGGTCAGCGCGCTGCGACTGCTCGGTTTCAGCGCCCACCGGCGAGATACCCCGCCGGGATCGTCCAGCCTCGTCGGCGTCTGGACCCCCGACCAGCGCAAGGTCGCTTCCATCGGCATGCGGATCCGCGGCGGAATCACCAGCCACGGCTTCGCCCTGAACATCGACCCCGACCTGCACGCGTTCGAACGGTTCACCGTCTGCGGGCTGCCGGAGGTCAGCATGACCTCGCTGCGCGAACTCGCCGACCAGACCGGCACACCGCTTCCCACCGATGCCGCCGTCCGCGACGCCGTCACCGCTGCCCTGGTCGGGTGGGTCCCGTAGTCCAGGGTCGCGACGCCGAGGCCGGCGCGCAGGGCGTCCCAGTCGATGGTGACGGTCAGGTGTGGGGGTTCGCCAGCGGTGGTGGGGCAGTCGTTGGCGGCGCGGGCCAGGCCGCAGACCTCCAGCAAAGCGTCAGCGTTGCGCTGCGGCGTGCTGCGCTCGTCGGGAATGGCGTCGGTGGCGGGACGGGGGGCGGCGAGTTGTTCGATCAACGACCGAAACGCCGCCCGGTGCTCAGCTTCGTCGCGATGGTGCGGGACTCCAACTCCGCGACCGCATCCAGCATCACCGAATACACCATCCGCGACACCGATTCAATATCCCGGACCTGATCCGGTAACCCCACGTCATCGCACCCAACAATCGCCTGACGCCACTGGTCGAGACAAGCGACCATCGCCTGCCTCGGATCCAGCTCCGTCTCGATCACGCCACCATTGTCGCACCCACCCCCGACAGTCTCAGGACTCTCAAGAGCTGCGGACAAAAGAATTTCAGCGATGCGACGATTGACCGAAAGGGTCACCAAAGTTGATCACTGATTGCCACCGCGATGCGCTCGGGGTTGCCGTCGACCGGCGGTCCGGGACGTCACGGGGCAGGATTGGCGGGTGGCCGGTGCCTGGTTCGCCGGGCGGGAGCTGCCGCCCGACGCGTTCGCGGTGGTGATGGCGACGGGGATCGTGGCCGTCGCCGGGTACGACCACGGGTACTGGCGGCTCGGCCTCGCGCTGAGCATCGTCGCCGTGACCGCCTTCGTCGCCCTGGCAATTGCCTGTATCCGGTGGGCGACCAACCACCCGGCGCGAACCCGCGACCCCGACGTCGCACTGCGGATGTTCACCTTCGTCGCGGCCTGCGCGGTACTCGGCGCGCGCTTCAACGATCACCCAGCGGTTGTGTGGCTGCTCGGCGGGCTGGCGCTCGCGGGGTGGCTCGGGCTCGTGCCGCTGGCTCTGGTCGCTGCCGGTTCGCGGTCCGGCGCGGAGCTACGCCAGCAGGCCCGCGGCGCGTGGCTGCTGCCCAGCGTGGCGACCGAAGGCCTGGCGATCACCGCGGCCGATCTCGCCATCCACGCCCGCGCTCCCTCGCTCGTCATCATCGCCACCGTGGTGTGGGTCTTGGGAATGGTGTTCTACCTGGTCGTGAGCGGGCTGATCGCCTGGCGGGTGCTCGCGAACCCGTTGCGACCTGACGAGGTGACGCCAGACAGCTGGATCCTGATGGGCGCACTGGCCATCACCGCGCTGGCCGGTGACCACATCCTCACCGCTGCGGGCACCCTGCGTGCACCGCCTGGCCTGCCGGACTGGGCCGGATCGGTGACGCACGGGGCGTGGGTGCTCGCCAGCCTTTGGATACCCGTGCTCCTCTACGCGCAACTGTGGCGGGCCGACCAGGTGGCCGGCTCGTTGCGGTATCAGAGTGCCTGGTGGGCGGCGGTCTTCCCGCTCGGGATGTATTCCGCGACCTGCGCGGCGACCGCTACCGACTTGCACCTGCGCTCGTTGCAGACCGTCTCCCTGGTCTTCTTCTGGATCGCCTGCACGGTCTGGGCGCTCGTCGCGGCCGGCGGGCTGAGGTCCGCACCAGGACGGTTCAGCCCGTCTGGAAGTCTGCCGTCGCGGTCAACAACATGCTCTTCAGGGTGAGGGTGTGAGCGCCCCGGGTCAGCTTCACCAGTGCCGGGTCGACGGCGTAGGAGACCGATCCCAGAGTGTTGGCCGTGATGGTGGCAACGTGCTTGCCGTCGATGTCGAGCTCGACGGGGTGTTGGGGCAGGAAACCCGCCGCCAACAGGTACGTCGAGTCGCCGTTAGCCGTGACGGCGATGCTGTGCTGCAGCCGCGCCAACGCGTCGGCGGCCTGGCGTTGCAGGGAGTCGGAGCCGTTGTGAGCGCGGACTGCCGCGACGAGGTCCGGGACGAACTTGCTCGCATCGATCGTGCCCCAGCCGCTGGCCACATCGAATCCGGGACCGGCGGCGAAGCCGGGAATGGCCACTGGTTCAGCGGGCACCGAGTTGTTCCCGGTCACGACGTCGGCGATTCCGGCGGACGTTGCTCGCGGACCCATGACCTCGTAGAGCACCTTGTTGATGGAACCGACGCTGCCATGGTTCAGCTGCGCAGCCAGCGCGAGCACTCCGGCGAACAGCGGTGCCGCCTCGGACGTCCCATTTTGGGCGTCCATGGTGATGTCGGGAACCGAGCGGGTCAGCGTGCCGACCCGAGCCTGGTAGTCCGGTCGCGGGTACACCGCCGAGTATCCGGCGCCCTCAGAGAACTTGCCCTGAGCCCACAACGGGTCGGGGCCCAGGCGCCGTCCCGAGGTGTCGATGTTGGGGACGCTGCCGCCCACCGCGGTAACCCAGGGTGAGTCATCCCACGTCCCGGTATCCGGCGTCTTGGTGGTATTCCCGCACTGCGCGCTGGCCACCGCCAGGTTCTGGACCACGCCACAGTCACCGGTCGCCACCATCACCGGGATTCCCGCCGCCGCCGCGGACAGCAGACCTGGGTCCTGGGCGGTGATTTCCGCTTTCCCGTCGCTGTAGGTGCTTTCGCCCGTTCCGTCGCTGATCGAGATGGCGTCGGCCAGATGGTCGCGGCCGATGTACTCCAGTGCCTGCATCATCTCCGGAGGCGCGACCTGGCTCGCGGCATCATCGGTGATCTCACTGTCCGCCGGGGTCGCGGTGATCAGTATCTTCGCGTACGGCGCGATCAGATGGGCGGCTTCCACGTCGAGCTCAAGCTCGCTGTGCCACGCCTCACACGAACCGTAGCTGCCCAGCGCGACCATTCCGGGCGGGCACTGAGCGGGCAGGTGACCGTTACCGGAGGGATAAACTGTCTGGATCTCCGGATCAGGTAGACCGTATTTCTGGTCGAACTTCTTGATAACGTCGTTGATTTGCGGATCGTCCCAGCCTTCGACCAGCGCGATGGTCGTTCCGGTGCCGTCGATGCCCTTCTTCCACAAGTCGCCGACATTGTAGTCGACGATGTCCTGCGGCCCCGGAGACGATTCGGCATCCTGCGCATAGTTCTTGGTCATGTTGTCCAGGACGGCGGTGAGCGTCTTGACGTGATCTGGGTTGAGCTGCACTTGCGGTGGCGCTTGGGTGGGCGGGGAGCTGTGCGCGCCGGCTGGACCTCCGGGTGTGCCAACCCCACTGCACGACGCCACGAACGCGAACGCGACCAACCCGCCAACGGCACTCGCTGCGCGCCGTCGCACCATACGCGCGGGCGACCCCGTCATGACTCCACCTCTCCCGTGCGTCGCTACCAGCCCCCTCCCCAACCGGGAGCAGATCATCAGCCTCATCACTGAGGGTATCCTGCCGCTCCTCGCGGCCCCGTCGCGAACTCGACACCACCGACATTTTCAGCGACTGAAACGTACGTATCGTCGAGTTCACGGCAACCACCGTCGGCTGGCGGAGCGGCAGGAAGCGGCGGGGGTGCGGATGCGGTAGGAAGACACGGGTGACCCCGCCGGAGGAGCACCTGACGTTCCCGGGTCGCCCGCTCGGGTGGACAGTTGCGGTCTGCGTCGTGGCCTTCGCAGTTGTGCTCGGGCTGGTCGCCGCCCACTGGCCCCCGTTGCTGACCGGGGACCAGGCCGCCGACAGCGCCGCACACGCCGACGTGTTAGCGCAGCCGTGGCTGCAGGCCGCGGCCCGGGCCGCCACCACCGCCGGCAGTTCCTTGGTCGTGGACGTGGTCGCCGCCGTTGTGGCCCTCGCGCTGCTGATCGCCAGATTGTGGCGTGGCGCGGTGCTGGTGGTGGTCGCTCGGCTCGGCGAACTGGCCAGCACGACGGCGGTCAAGGATCTGCTCGCCCGACCCCGGCCGACGTTGGTCGACCCGGTTGACCACGCGGCCGGCTACAGTTTCCCCTCCGGGCACGCCGCCGGGTCCGCCGCCGTCTACGGGGCACTGGTGCTGCTGGTCCTGCCGCGAGCCGCCCGCTGGGCTCGGGCGTTGCTGCTGGCCGCCGGGACGTTGCTCATCTGCGCCGTCGCCACTTCCCGGGTGTTGCTGGGCGTGCACTACCCCAGCGATGTCGCCGCGGGCATGGCGCTGGGGCTCGCCTGGGTCGGCGTCGCCGCGCTTCTGGTCACCCGGTTCAGGCCGGGAGGCGTTGCGACGTGATCAGGCCGGCGCCGGCCGCCGCCAGGCAGATCAGGGTGCCCAGGATGAGCCACGGCCTGCTGACGTCCTTGCGGACCGTCTGGTAGCCGATCTGTTGGTCGAGGGTGTCGTAGACCTGGTGGACCTGCTGGTTGCTCTGGGCCGGATAGAACTCGCCACCGGAGAGTTGCGCGACGCGGGCCAGCGAGTCGTCATCGACCGGCACCGGGGCCTGTTCGCCCTGGATGTCGACGGTGCCGTACGGGGTACCGAAGGAGATGGTGCTGATCGGGATGTGCGCTGCCCCGGCTTGGGCCGCCACATCGAATTCGTCGCGGCCGACGTTCTGCTTGCCGTCGCTCATCAGCACGATCCGGGCCGGTGGTGGTCCCTGACCTTGCCCGGGGATGACTTGATTGAGCGCATCGATGGAGGCCAGGGCGGCGGCCAGGGCTTCCCCGGTGGCGGTGGACTCCGCGAGGGTGAGGTGGCTGACGGCCTGCACGGCTTGGGCTCGGTCGGTGTTAGGACTGACCAGCACGGTCGCGGTGCCGGCGAACGATTCCACCCCGAGGTTGATGCCGGCGGGCAGCCCGCGGACGAAGGATGTCGCGGCATCCTTCGCGGCGGCGATGCGGGTGGGCGAGACATCGGTGGAGTTCATCGACAGTGACACGTCGATGACTAGCATCACGACCGCACGATTACGCGGGACCTGGGCATTCGCGGTAGGCCCAGCCAACCCGAGGGTCAGCAGCAGCAGCGCCATGATCAGCAGCACCGCGGGGATGTGCCGGGGCCAGCCAGGACGGCGGGGCGCAACGCGTTCGAGCATTTCCAGGTTGGCGAAACGCAGCAGGTAGCGGCGGGACCGCCGGCGGACCCACACGTACCCGACCACCACTGCCGCGACGACCCCCAGCAACCCGAACCAGCCGGGTGCCGAGAATCCGCCCAACGCCATGTCAGGAGTGAACCTAACCAGTCATGCAACCCCGGTGAGGTATGCCGAGACGGACGCATGCTCAAGTAACAGAATGTGACCACGGACACATTTCCGGTCACTCTCATGATCCTCACATCGAGGTGTCGCCAACCTCGCGCGCATGACCATCAATCCCGAGCAGGTCGCGGCTGCGCCGCGAGCCCGCCAGATGCTGAACAAGGTTCCAGAAGTCACGATCTACTTCTGGGTTATCAAGGTGCTCGCCACCACGGTCGGCGAGACCGCGGCGGACTTCCTCAATACCAACCTGGGCCTGGGCTTGACCGGCACCAGCCTCGTCATGAGCGCCCTGCTGATTCTCGTGTTGTTCTTCCAGTTCGGAGCCCGCCAGTACGTACCCGGGATCTACTGGCTCGCGGTCGTGCTGATCAGTGTCGTCGGCACTCTGATCACCGATAACCTGACCGACAACTTCGGTGTCTCGCTGGAAACCACCACCGCCGTCTTCAGCATCGCCCTCGCTGCCACCTTCGCGGCCTGGTACGGATGCGAGAAGACGCTGTCCATCCACACGATCTACACCACCCGCCGCGAAGGCTTCTACTGGTTGACGATCCTGTTCACCTTCGCCTTGGGAACCGCGGCCGGCGACCTCGCCGCCGAGCGGCTCAACCTGGGCTACTGGATCTCCGCGATCATCTTCGGCGGCCTCATCGCGATCGTGGCCGTCGCCCACTTCGGCTTCAAGCTCAACGTGGTGCTGGCCTTCTGGATCGCCTATATCCTCACCCGCCCGCTGGGCGCCTCGCTGGGTGACTACCTGTCACAGCCCTCCGACAGTGGCGGTCTCGGTCTGGGCACCGCCGCCACATCCGCGCTGTTCCTGGTCACGATCTTGAGCCTGGTCACCTACCTGACCGTCAGCCGAAAAGACGTGCTGGATCCAACAAGCTGATCGATTGGAGAGAAATGCCATCGGGGGCAATGCTTAGACCAACGGGGCCAGACCTCGGCTATGTGATGCGGAAGCTTCCGCACGTCACGCTGCTGTTCTGGACTTTGAAGATCGTCGCCGTCACCTTGGGGGAAACCGCTGGAGACTTGCTGGGAATTACCCTCAAGATCGGCTACGTCGTCACCGCGTTGATTTTTCTCGCATTTTTCGTGATCGTGGTGCTGGCCCAGGTCAGAGCCAAGCGGTTTCATTCGGCTCTGTTCTGGGCGGTAGTCCTGGGTACCAGCATGGTCGGTACCGAGATCTCGGACTTCCTCAACCGCGGGTTCGGACACGGCAGCGCCCAACACGGGATCGGCTACGCGTGGGGCGCGGTCATCCTCACCGGCATCCTGGCGTCGATCTTCCTGGTGTGGTGGCGCACCGGCCAGACCTACGACGTGGAGCACATCGCCTCCCGCAAGGGAGAGGTCCTGTATTGGATCGCGATCCTGGTCTCGAACACTCTGGGCACTTCCAGCGGCGACTGGCTGTCCGATGACACCGGTCTGGGGTTCCGCAACGCCTTCTTCGTCATCGCCGGGATCATGGCGTTGATCGTGGCCGCGCACTACCTGACCACCATCAACGGCATGGTGTTGTTCTGGCTGGCGTTCATCCTGACCCGCCCATTAGGGGCGGCCGGGGGTGACGCACTGACCAAACCGGTGGACGAGGGCGGCCTGGGCTGGGGCACGTTGGGGGGTTCGGCGGCGCTACTGGCCCTGCTGATCGGTTTGATCATCTACCAGATCATCCAGGTCCGCCGCCATCCGCTGGAGCTGCTTGCGTTCCCGGTGTCTCGGCGCACTGGACAACCGCAGCGACCCAATGGGCAGATCATCAAACAAACCACCTTGTCGAACGCGGTCTAACGTTTCTTCGCGGTCAGAATCAGTCAGGTTCCGATGGACACCTGAAAGTTCGCTGGGAATACCGGTGCGAACTGAAAGTACGCTGGGAGTACCGCCCATCGGAGGATCAGCGGGGTACCGTGGTAAGTGAGGAAATGCACCCATGCGTTACCTCGCCGAGGAGGGATGAGAACAATGGAAATACTATCTATATCTTTCGGTCATGGCAGGGATCGTGACGACGACGACAGCCGGCGGCGGCGCGACCGCGACGACTGCGATCGGCGCAGGGGCCGTCACGAGAGATGTGAGAGGTAGCAGTGGGTCACTGAGATCGGGGACTCCCCGTCGCGCGCCCCGCGAGCGGGGAGTCCCCACCAGTGCGGGCCGGCAGTTCGAGGGTCACCGCGGCGCCACCGCCGGGGCGGTTACCGGCGCTGGCCTGGCCGCCGTGGGCTTCGGTGATGGCTTGGACGATGGAAAGTCCCAGCCCGGTCCCACCCCCATCGCGGGTGCGAGCGGCATCGGCGCGGTGGAAGCGTTCAAACGCGTCAGGCAGGAACTCCACCGGGAAACCAGGTCCGCGGTCAGCGACCTCCACGGTGATCATCCCTGTGTCGTGCGCGGTCGCATTGACCTCCACGACGCTGCCGGACGGGGCATGCCGGGTGGCGTTGTCCAGCAGGTTGTCCACGGCTTGGCGCAACCGGTCCGGATCGGCCACGACGGTCAGTGCGGCCGGACTGCGCACCTGTACCGTCACCCCCCGCTCTGTGGCGCGAGCACCCGCCCCGCGAGCGGCGGCGCCTAGCAGGTCGGGCAACAGCAGCGAGACCGGGCGCAGGAACGGTTGGGGATTGTCGGCGCGGGCCAGCAACAGCAGATCCTCGGCCAACCGGATCAACCGATCCGTCTCCACTCCCGCGTGGTTGACCGCCTCGACGAGCTCCTCGCGGCTGCGGCCGGGACGCGCCGCGAGCTCCAGCTCGGCGCGCAGAATCGCCAGCGGGGTCCGCAGCTCGTGACCGGCGTCGGCGACGAAGCCGCGCTCGCGCTCCAGCGCCTCCTGCAACCGCGCGAGCAACCCGTTGATGGTGGCACCCAACGCGGCGATCTCGTCGCGGGTGGACGGCACCGCGAGGCGCCTGCCGGTGTCCCGGTCGCTGATGTCCGCGGCTTCCCGGCGCATCCGCTCGACCGGACGCAGCGCCGCACCGGCCAGCAACCACGCGCCCGCACCGGCGAGCAGCACGGCCGGTGGGCCTCCCACGACCAGCGCCGTCTGAACCCGATCCACCGCGGCATCGGAGATGTCGCTGGCAGTGCCCACCACGACCAGCACCCGCTGCCCACCGGCGAGCACAGTGGTGCCCAGCAGGCGGCTCCGGACGCCGGCCACTCGGGTGGTGAACGAGACCTGGCCGGTCAACGCCCGCTGCCGCTGGGCGGCGTCGAGCAACGGTTGGTCACCGGCCGCGGGCGAGGAGATCAGCAGCCGGCCGTCGAACGTGCGGATCTGGACGATCTGCGCAGTCGGGCCGAGCTGCGGCAGCACCCCTTCGGAGTCCAGCTCGTCAGCCACGGCGTGTACCCGGGCTCGCAGGCCGGAGTCCACTGAGGCGTCCAGGCTCGACCGAAGCTGCAGCACGAACGCCAACGCGGCCACAGCGATCACCGTCGCCGTGCCAAGGGCGAAGAGCATCGCCAGCCGCAATCGCAACGGCATCGTCGCGTCCTTACCCCGGCCGCGCGGCCGTCACCGGGATCCGACCGGGGCGGGTTCGGCGCGCAACCGGTAGCCCGCACCCCGCACGGTCTCCAGCTGCTCCAGCCCGAACGGGCGGTCGATCTTGCGGCGCAGGTACAGCACGTACTGGTCCACCACGTTGGACACGCCGTCGTAGGCGAAGTCCCACACGTGCTCCAGGATCCGGGTGCGAGTGAGGACCTGCCCGCGATGCCGCAGGAACAGCTCCAGCAGCGCGAACTCCTTGGTCGAAAGCTCCAGCTCCACCTGCCCCCGCCACGCTTGCCGCGTCGCCGGATCCAGCCGCAGGTCGGCGGCGTGCAGCTCGCTGGGCCGCTCCACCACGCCGCGGCGGATCAGGGCCCGGATCCGAGCGGACAGCTCGGCGAAGCTGAACGGCTTGGTCAGGTAGTCGTCCGCGCCGGCGTCCAGTCCCCGGACCCGGTCCTCGACGGCGTCGCGGGCGGTGAGCATCAGCACCGGCATCCACCGCCCCGACTCACGCAGCCGCCGGCACACTCCTACCCCGTCCAACCCGGGCAGCATGACGTCCAGCACCACCGCGTCGTAGCTGAACTCGTTGGCCTGCCATACCGCGTCGGTTCCGGTGTTCACCACGTCCACGGCGTAGCCGTCTTCCTCCAGTCCCCGCTTGAGCAGCGCGGCCATCCGCAGCTCGTCCTCAACGATCAACACCCGCACGCCATCACCCTAGGCAGGCTCGATGAGAACACGATGAGAACACACGCCGGTTCAGCGGGGTCGGCGGAACCGTTGGGCTAGCTCGGGGTGGTCTTCCCACCACAGCCGAGGCTGGGTTTTTGCTGGGCTGGTTTCTGGGCTGGTTTCTGGGGGGCCGAGTGACGCGTCGAGAGCCTCAAGGGTGTCCAGTTCGGCGTCGATGGCCACGGCGTCGCGCTGGTCCTCCCGCATCATCCGGGTCACGACCGCGGCGAGGAACGGGAACCCGGCCAGATCACCACCGATCCACAGCACCCCGGCGCCGATGATCTGATCCGTCCGCAGATCTGGGCCCCATGCCCGGTGCAGCTCCAGGTAGTAGTGCGGAGCGATCAGCGGGCCCAGCCAGAGGGTCAACCCCAACACCCCATCGAAGATCACTTCTGCGACGCTGATCGCCACCGTCAGCAGGTAGGGATCGGTGCGCGGGGTGGGGTCGATGCGAAACCGGGTCCAGAAATAGAGGAACCCGGCGGTGACCAGGCCGACGTCGACGGCCGCGCCGACGGCCGCTGATCGCAGGCTCGCCTCATACAGCGGGGTCAGGTACAGCACGAACAGCGGAGCGATCAACGCGATGGTCACCACTGCGGGGAAGGTCAGGACACGGGCGGCGCCGTTGTGCAGAATCCGGCCGGCCACTCGGGTGGCCGGCGCTGGGAGCACCTCGCGCAGCAGGGTCAGCGGCGCCCCCAAGGCGAGCAACATCGGCGTGATCATGAGCAGCACGATGTTGCGCACCGCGCGGTCCCAGAACAGGGTGTTCGCATAGACCCCGACGAAGGTCACCGTCACCAGCAGGATCGACGTCACACCGAACAGAAACCACCATGGCCGCCCCGTCGGCCAGGCCACGCCCGCGCGGCTCAGCCGGCGCACCCCCAGCCAGTAAGCCACCCCCAGGGCAGCCACCACCGCCAGCGCGCCCGGATTGAACGTCCACGAGGTCAGCAGCCGCTCCCAGGTCAACGGCGGTGGGCCGGGAGAATCCGCCATCACGTCTATACCCACTCGACCAGAGTGCACCTACCCCGGCTATTTGACGCACTGGACCCCGGCACCGGAGATGGCGTCGGGGTCGGCGTTATTGGGTTGCGCGGCACCCGGTGTGGGCGTCGTCGCGGTGGTCGGTGATGTGTCGCCGGCCGTAGCGGAGTTGCCGGTGCCGGAGTTAGCGGCGCCGAGGCTGTCGGGCATCGTGAAGTCGGCACCCAGGATCACCCGAAGGTGCCCGGTCGACACCGTCGAGTCCACTGCTGTGGGTACCTCGCCGAGCATCGTGGCCAGAGTTTTCGCCGCGTCGGCGGCGCCGGAATCAGGATAGTAGATGGTCGTGGTGCTCCGGTGCCGGCGGGCGGTGCTGGTGACACCCGGGGTGAAGCCGGTGGGGGTCAGGGCGTGTTCCAGCGAGGCCGCCAACCCGTTGCGGCTGGTGGCATTGATCACGTCCACGGTGCCCGATTGGCTGCCGGACACGGGAGCGGGTGCGGCGGCGACCGGGATGGGGGTGGGCCCGCCGATCAGGTTGTGCACGAGGGTTTGCACCTCGGACACGTCGACGATGTTGACGTCCTCGCCGGCGGGGTCGGTACCGAAGCGGACGATCGGCAGGGTTTTGAAGTCGATGTTCCCGCCGGTCAGGGCGGACGCCTGCTGGGCGAAGGACAGCAGCTCAAAACCGTTGTCGGCGGCGATGTTCTGCTTGGCCACACTGATCAATCCACGCAGCCGCGCCGGGTTGAGGAACGTCCCGGCCTGCTTGAGCTGAAAGACCAGCGACGCGATGAAGGCCTGCTGGCGGCGTTCCCGGTCCAGATCACTGAAGTTCAGCTGCGCGTGGACGGAATCGCGACGCTGGCGCACGAAAGCCACCGCCTGAGCGGCATTGATCTGCTGGTAGCCCCGGTGGAAGTCGGCGCCGGAGTAGCTGTCGCGAGTGTCCTCCTTCAGACACACGGTGATCGGCTCCACCACCTGGGCGAGCTGGTAGAAGGAGACCATGGTCACCTCCACGAAGTGGTCGATCGGCACGCCCCCCATGAACTGCGCGACCGTGTCGACCTCTTCCTGGCGACCGGCGTCGCGGCTCTGCTGCTCCAAAGTGCTCGGGTCGCTCACGCCGGAGGACGTCAGCCTTCTGTGCTCCTGGTCGAACGCAAAGCCGTAGGCTTGTTTGATCTTTCCCTTCGCAACGCCGTCCGGGCTGCCTGGGAGGCTGACGTAGTCGTCGCGCGGGATGGAGATGGCGGTGGCCCGGGAACCGTTGCCGGGGAGGTGCACCAGCATCAAGACGTTGGCGTTGTAACCGCCGACCTGCTGGTCACCGGCGTGCAACGCCCGGTAGATCTCCGCTGGTAGCGGTTTGCCGTTCTCGTCGAGCCGGCTGTCCAATCCCATGATCAGGATGTTGGTGTCCCCGCCGGCCGACTTGGGGGCGTCGCTCCGGATGGCGTCGGACCTGCCGATCCCGGTCAACAGCGCCTCGTACTGGCTCCAGCCATACCCGGTGACGCTGAACACGAGCAACGACACCAGCGCGATCACCCAGCGCGCGATCGATCCCCACCGGTGGTCGTGGTGGCGAGCCGGGCGGTGCCCGGACCGCCGACCGTCCCGAGCACTGCGGTGCCCGTTGGTACCGCCCTGCGCCCGCGTTCGACCCGGCGGCACCGTCGTGCGCGGCCGGTAAGCACGCGCGTCCCACCCTGCCTGACCCGCTCGATCCGGCGGGACCACCCGGCGGCGCGGGACGTCCGACCGCGGCGGAGTAGGCGCCCGACGCCGGCGATCACCGCGGGCATCCCCGCCGGGACCCGAGCGCCCATCTCCGCCAGCCACACCACTCCCTGCCCCTGTGGTTAACGCGCCCACCTGTGGGCCCCGACGGTAGACGCGCGAACCCCAAGACTAGTTGCGCTACGTCACCCGGACGCGCCGGGCTTCATCGACGCCGGCTCACTTGCTGCTGAGGCTGGCGACCAGATTGATAGTGGTCGCGAGGATGCCGGTGCCGAACAGGTAGGACAGCAGGGCATGGCGCAGCGCGGTGCGCCGGATGACCCTGCTCCGCAGCGGGGTATCGGAGACCTGGAAGGTCATCCCGATGGTGAAGGCGAGGTAGGCGAAGTCGGTGTAGGTGGGCGGGTCGGGCTGGTTGAAGTCGATCCCGCCGTCCTCCCCGGCGTAGTAGAGCTGCGCGTAGCGCAGCGTGTAGACGGTGTGCACGATGGCCCAGGAGACCACGACGGAGACGAGCCCGAGCCCGACCCGGAGCAGTTCCTGGGCGCCGTGTTGCTGTCCGGCACGGACGAGCACGAACCCGACCGCGACCAGGCTGGCGATGGCCGCACTGAGCAGCAGCAGATCGGTGACGGTGCGGTCCGGGTCGGTGATGGTGGCGCGTTGCGCGGTGCCTTTGGCATCGCGATTGCGGATCGTGGACCACAACCAGGTGATGTACACCAGCGAGGCGAGGTCCCAGCCGACGAGCAGGCCCAACGGCACGGAGGCAACCAGGGAGACCGGCACCGCCGCAGCCACCCCGACCAGTGCTGAGCCGGCCACCTCGGCGCCGGCCGACATCCCGCGGCCGACGGGGGGCGGGACGGGGCCGCCAGGTCGGGTGGTCACGTTCGGGACGGCGGCGAGGTACGTTCCAGCGCCTGCCAGCCGGTGTCGTGGGCGCGTTCAGCGGCTTCGGCGCGACCGCCGCCGCGGAGACCGAACAGGCGTTTGGCGAACAGTAGGTAGCCGACCACGGCAAGGTTGATGATCAATGTAATGATCTTGGTGACGGTGATCCGGCCGGTCAGTTCGTAGACTTCGGGGATCAACAGCAGAGTGGTCGCGATAAAGGTGAGGTATTCGGCCCACCGCTTAGCGAACCACAGGCCCACGGCTTCGATGCCCTCGAGCACCGCGTAGCCGGCCAACGCCAATCCCACGAGTAACACGGTAGAGGGCTTCGCGGCGAAGGCCCGTCGCAGTTCCTGCAGAATGCCGCCACCGGCCTGACCGTTCGGACCGCCGACGCCTCCCTGCACCGCGTCAAGGATCCGGTAGAACGTGTGGCTCAGAGCGACCCGATTGGCGGCGAACAGGAATACCGCCACCGCGAGAACACCGAGTACGAGGAAGTGCACGAGGCGATCCAGCGCGATCAGGCGCAGCACATAGCGGTCCCGCAGCGGTCGCCCGCGCAGCGGCAGGGTGATCTCGGAGCGGTCAGGCAGGTGGTCGCGGGTCGGCGCCTGCGGTGGTTCCAAGGGAATCCAGGCATCACACCGCACGCAGCGATACCAGCGAAGCCCATCGCCGGGTTCGCGGACGAGCAGGTCGTCTTGGGGTCGGATCTCAGCGACGTCGGTGCCGAGGAGCTCATGGCCGCCGAGGCCACAGCCGATGAGCTCGTAGTGAAACTTCGGCCGAAACCGCTTGCCGCGCTCAGTCCCCGGCGGAGCCCCGCCGCGCCGTATCTCCTGGTCCCGCGCCATCAACCCTCACCACCATCGAGCCAGACCCGCTCGGCCGCCTCAAGTTACGCGTGACCGGGTGCAGCCTAGCGATCAATGTTTCTTACGACCGTGTTGGCTCGACGTCGATGTCGCGGTCGCAGTCGGAGTTTCAGGCGTGCTGGGCGGGGGGACGACGGTGGTGGTCGGAGTGGGGGGCGACGTGGTGGTCGTCGGGGCCGCCGGGGAAGAAGGAGGGTTAGCCACAGCGGTGGGCACACTGGCACCGGCACTGCCGATCGGCCGAGCGGGCACCCCGGGCACGTTGTTGTGCGGTGCGATCGGGGCCGGGGCGGCGGCCCCGCCGGCCGCCCCGATCGGTGGGGCCGGGTCGCCGCCGTTGCCGGCGGTCGGTGCCGGAGGAGTCGTGACGGACGTCGCGGCCGCCGGGGACCCGACCTGAGCCGGGGCGGCGGGACTGTTACTCGACTTCAGCAACGGCACCAACGCCACACCCCCAGCCAGGAGGAAGGCGACGAACGCTGCTGCGATCAGGGTGCCCCGCCGCGAGCCGACCCGGCGCCACAGGGGCACGACGGGCGCGATGTCCAACGGGGTGCTTGTCACGACCGGTCGCTGCGGGGTCGTCACCGGCGCAGCATGTGGGACCTCGGTGGGCGTGGATCCCACCGCTGGCGCCGAAGGGGCTGCGTCCTCATCGGCTGCTTGAGCCGGGAGCGCGGAGAGCGCCGCCCCGAGTGCGATCGCGGCCTTGGGATCGGCGTCGACTGCGACCGGTTGACCGAGCTCGGCGGAGACGAGCTGCGCCACGAGCGGCACTCGTGATGAGCCGCCGACGAGCAGTACCGCGTCGAGTCCCTGCGGTTCGACGTCTGCGGATCGCAGCGTCCGGCGCAGCGCGTCGACGGTCTCGGCCACCTGGCCGCGGATCATGTCCTCGAACTCGGCCCGGACCAGCCGTACCTGCGTCCGGATCCCCGGCGCGAGCACCGGAATCGTCACCTCGGTATCGACCGAGAGCGCTTCTTTGGCCGCGGTGCACTCCCGTCGCAGCGCAGCGGTCGCGGCCAGGGTGGCGGGATCGTCGGGATCCAGTTCGGCGAGGTCGGAGACCGCAGCCAGGACGTGGTTGAACACGGCGTCGTCGAAGTCCACGCCGCCCAGTTGCTCGAGTCCCTGGGGATGGCCGAGCACGGAGAACGTCGTGGTCCCGGTCTTACGGACCACAGCGGCGTCGAAGGTCCCGCCGCCGAGGTCATAGACCGCGATCGTGCTACCGGACTCGATGCGTTCGGAAAGCGCGTAGCTTGCGGCGGCGGCCTCGGGTTCGGTGCGGAAGGTGATGTCGGGAAGGTCGGCCCCGCGCAGCGCTTGGGCGATGATCCGGGTCTTGTAGGTTCCCCAGCTGGCCGGGTGGGTGATCACGATGCCCGCGGCGGGGCCACCCTCACGCTGGGCGACCCGCTCGACGACCCAGCGGATCACCTTGGCGGTGATCTCGGGCGCGGAGTGCGGCGTACCACCGATCACCATCGGGACCTCGTCACCGATGCGCCGCTTGAACTCACGGACCACCCGGTCGGGGTGGGTGACGGCGCGGCGCTCGGCCGCCTCCCCGACGATCACTTCGCCGTCCTGGCCCAGGTAGACCACCGAACTCACCGCGGTGGACCGGGTGCCCAGCGGGATCACCTCAGGCAGCGCCCGCCGCCCCGCCTCCACCCGGCACAGCGCCGCGGCGGTGAAGGTGCTGCCCACGTCGACCCCGAGCCAATAGCTCATCCTCGCGTCTCCTGTTCGTGGCGCGTCCGCCGATACGTACAGCGGCGCGAGCGAGTCTGGCACGGCACTCGGAGTACGCATCGTCACGGCCCCGTGCTGGCAGCGACTGGACGGAGAAGCGCTGAGTTTCGCCGGTTCTCCAGCCGGCCTCAGCGCAACCCAGCGACGGCGCGCGGCTGGTAGCCCTTCTCCAGTGACTCGACCTCCGATTCGTCGAGGCGCAGATCGACGGCAGCGACGGCGTCTTCGAGGTGATGGACCTTGGTCGCCCCCACGATGGGCGCATCAACCGCGGGTTTACCCAGTAGCCAGGCCAGCGCGACTTGGGCGGGTGCGACACCCCGCTTGGCGGCCACGCCGATGACCGCCTCGACGATGGACCGGCTCTCTTCGCTGTAGAGGGAGCGGCCGAACTCGTCGGTCTCTGAGCGCGCGGTCTGTTCTGACCATGGGCGGGTCAGCCGGCCCCGTGCCAGCGGGCTCCACGGGATGACGCCGACGCCCTGATCCGCACAGAGGGGGAGCATCTCGCGCTCCTCCTCGCGGTACAGCAGGTTGTAGTGGTTCTGCATGCTCACAAACCGGGTCCAGCTGTTGCGCTCGGCGAGGTAGAGGGCTTGGGCGAACTGCCAGGAGTGCATCGACGACGCGCCGATATAGCGGACCTTGCCTGCCTTGACGACGTCGTGGAGGGCTTCGAGGGTCTCCTCGATCGGCGTGTCGTAATCCCAGCGGTGGATCTGGTAGAGGTCGACATAATCGGTGCCGAGTCGGGACAGGCTGTTGTCGATCTCGGCGAGGATGGCCTTGCGGGACAGGCCCTGGCCGTTGGGCCCAGGACGCATGCGCCCGTGGACCTTGGTGGCGATCACCACCTCTTCCCGGGAGACCATCGACAGCAGAGCCTGGCCGGTGATCTCCTCGCTGCTGCCGGCCGAGTAGACGTTGGCCGTGTCGAAGAAATTGATTCCGGCGTCCAGCGCTTGACGGAAGAACGGCTCGGCGGCCTCCTTGCCGAGCGACCACGGGTGGCCGCCACGACCGGGCTCGCCGTAGCTCATGCACCCGAGGCAGATTCGCGAGACCTTCAGTCCGGTGGCACCGAGACGAACGTAGTCCATGAATCACCTCTACCACAGGAGGTTCTTCACGGCATCTCAGGCGCTTGCGAACGGCTTCGCTGACCGCAGAACTATTTCTCAACTTGGATATGTGAGCTCGACGTGTGGGCCGGGGTTTGTCGGTGCCCTATTGTAGAATTGGGTCATGTCGACGGCGGCGGTGTGGCAGGACAGTGATGCCACATTGGTCGCCGAGTTGGCCGCGTTGGAAATCCGGTTGCATTCGACCTGGGCGCAGATGCTGTCCGTGGTCGCCGAAATCGATTCCCCGGGGACCGCGGCAACACTGGGATACCCGACACTCCCCGCCACCGCCGTCGCCGTGGCTGAACACGCGATCGGTGCCGCGGACGTCAAGGCGATCCGCTCGATCCTGGCCCGCCTTCCCCCACACCTCGGTGACGACACCCGTGCCGAGGTCGAAGCCGAGTTGGCTCACCACGCCCGCACCCTGGATGCCGGGCAGCTCACCGTGCTGGGTAAGCGGATCCTCGCCTACCTCGATCAGGACGGTCCCCGGCCCCATGACCCTGCGGAAACCCGGCGGCACCTCCGCTTCCGGGACCGCGACGGTAGGTGTGAGCTGGCCGGATGGCTCGACCGCGACGCCACCGAGATCCTCCGCGCAGCGCGACGCCGACGCCCTGGTCGACTTAGCCCAACGGTCGCTGTCCGCCGGTGACCTGCCCACCGAGGGCGGGGAACGTCCCCAGGTCGTGGTGACCATGAGCCTGGGTGTGTTGCAGGGTCGGATCGGGGCGGCGTCGCTGACCTTCGGTGGTCCGATCAACGCCGACCTCGCCCGCCGCATCGCCTGTGATGCCCGGGTGATTCCGGTGGTGTTGGGGTCCCGCGGTGAGCCACTGGATGTCGGGCGGGCCAGCTACACCGTGCCCACTGCGATCCGCCGCGCGGTCATTGTTCGGGATGGCGGGTGCGCTTTTCCCGGGTGTTCTGTACCGGCCCGGTGGTGTGAAATTCATCATGTTGTCCACTGGGCCGATGACGGTCTTACCAGCGTCGGGAACTGTGTGGCACTGTGCGGTCGGCATCACAAACTCGCCCACCACTCCCACTGGCGCATCGACATGGCCAGCGGTATCCCAGAATTCCACCCACCACCCTGGCTGGGCGGGCCACCACGCCGCAACCCCCTCCACGTCGGGCCGGATCCAATTCGTATCCGTCAGTAGTATTCCGCATGAACTTCCACAAATGCGCCGTTGGCTAGATCGTGCCGGTCAGCGCTTGCAGACCTAGGCTGCTGACCGCCACGGCCACCCAGAGCAGCGCTCCCAGTAGCAGCGGGCGATGCCCTGCCTTGCGCAGCTCGGCCGGCCGTAGCGACAACCCGATTCCGGCCAGCGCGGTGGTGATCAGGAATGCCCCGACCAGCGACAGGACCGGGTGCCACGCGTTCGGGATCACCCCGAGACTGTCCAGGCCAGCGGCCAGGATGAACCCGATCAGGAACATCGGCACGATCTTGCGCCACGGCATGGTTCGCAGGCTGAACTCCTCGCAGGTGGTGTCCTTGCGAGCCTTGAGGATGGCGAGCACGATCACGATTGGGATCAGCATCAACGTCCGGGTGAGCTTGACGACGATGCTGGCCGGTCCGGCGTCACCGCCGTAGGCGTAGCCGGCGGCGACCACCGAGGAGGTGTCGTTGATCGCGGTGCCGCTCCACAGACCGAAGGCGTGCGGGCTCATCCCGAGCAGGTGCCCGATCGGTGGAAAGAGCAGCACGGCGGCGATGTTGAAGGTGAAGATCGTGCCGATGGCGTAGGCGACCTCACAGCTCTTGGCCTTGGTGATCGCGGTGGTGGCGGCGATCGCCGACGCACCGCAGATCCCGGTGCCCACCCCGATCAGGATCTGGGTGTCACCCCGGACATTGAGCAGCCGACCCAAGATCCACGCGCCACCCAGCGCGATCGCCAATGTCCCCAGCATGACCGGCAGCGATTGCCTGCCCACGGCCACGACCTGCTGCAACGACAGTCCAGCGCCCAGCACCACGATGGACGACTGCAGAACCTGCTTCGACGCCACGGTGCACCCGGGTTTCCACCGTGGCGCCCGCAGCGCCGGGATCACCGCCGCCGCCACGGCACCGATCACGATCCCGAACACCGGGCCGCCCACGATCGGCGCCAGCCGGCCGAGCATCGTCGCGATAGTGGCGACCACCAGTGCCAGCAGCAGGCCTGGGGCGATGCGCCAGCGACCCTCTTCGACGGCGGTGGGGGTGGGCGCTTCGACGGACGTGACCCCGGACGTGACCTCAGCGGTGACCTCGGTCGCCGGCCCGACAGTCACCGGCTCACCGACCGGGCGACGAGACCCAGTTCCTCCGCGTGGCCGTACTCGTCGTCGACGCTGACTACGTCGTGTCCCGCGCGGTCGAGCAGAGCCGACGCGATGCTGGCCCGGTAGCCGGCCTCGCAGTGCACCCACAGCTGCTGGCGCGGGATCTCATCCAGCCGGTGCAGCAGGTCCTGCAGCGGAACGTGCAGTGCACCGGGAATGTGGCTGGCCGCCCATTCCTCGTCGCGGCGGACGTCGAGGACCACGGTGTGCTCGGAGTCCCGGCGGGCGAGATCAGCGAAGGAGGCGATGGGGTAGCCGCGCCGGTCGGCGGGGTCGGCGAGATCGGCCGGTTCGCCGATCGCCGCTCCGGCGAGATGGTCGATG
Source organism: Pseudonocardiaceae bacterium (assembly GCA_036266995.1). GTDB lineage: Bacteria > Actinomycetota > Actinomycetes > Mycobacteriales > Pseudonocardiaceae. The sequence goes on from DATAWX010000058.1 coordinate 64,562, forward strand.
CCGATGCGGACCAGTTGCCGCTGGGCGTCACTGACCTGTTGCCGGGTCTGGCCGATCAGGGTCAGTGGGGTTCCCCAGGGGATCAGCCAGCCCAGCCAGGTCGCGAACTGGGTACCCAACCCGATGCCGATGGTTCCCGCGACGTGGTCGGCGGCGTAGGCGGTGCGGTCGCGCAGGTCGACGACCCACTCCCCGGCGGTGATCCGCTTGTGCAACTGCTCGGGCTCCACCGGCTCGGGCGGCGACAGGTCGATCGGCGCGGGGCCACCGCGGTTGCGGGCGCCGATGTGCGCGTAGTAAGCCGGGTAGGCGATCAGGCCCGCGACCAGCCGCTGGACGAACCGGCTCGGGTCCGGCTCGGTCAACGCGTCGTTGACCCGGCGTTCGTCGCCGATCGTGCCCTCGACGCTCGTGCTGGTCGATCCAGCGGAGCAGAAGCTGCCGAAGCCGTGCGTGGGGTAGACCCTGGCGTCCGGGGGAAGCAGATTCGCCAGCCGGCGGGCGGAGTGGTACTGCGCGCGGGCCAGTTCCTCGGTGCGCGCGGGGTCGACCAGATCGGTGCGCCCGACGCTGCCGTAGAGCAGCGAACCGCCGGTGAACACCACTGGTGTGCCGCTGCCGTCGGACACGACGTAGGACAGGTGGTGGTCGGTGTGGCCGGGAGTGGCCACCGCGCGGACGGTCATCGTACCCGCGGTCAGTTCGTCGCCGTCGCGGATCGGGTGACGGTCGAAGCCGACCTCGTCGTGCGCGGAGATGGCGTACTCGGCGCCGGTGGTCCGAGCCAGCTGGTAGCCGCCGCTGACATAGTCGTTGTGGATGTGCGTCTCCAGCACCAGCACGCACCGCGTTCCCAACCGCCCCAGCACCGACTCGATCCGGTCGATGTCGCGCTGCGGGTCGACGACCACCGCCACCTGCCCGTCGTGCACGACATAGCTGCGATCGCCGAGCTCCTCAGTGGCGATCACTTCCACCTCGATCATCAGCCCGCTCCCCATCTCTGGGGTCGTGAG
>DATAWX010000059.1:0-19492 GCA_036266995.1 Pseudonocardiaceae bacterium
CTCGTCGCGGCTTGACAGTTAGCAAGTTCGGATGTCTGTGGATGAGCAAGATCAGCGGGAGGGGTCGTACCCTCCCGATCATCCTGAACTGGTCCCTTAAGCAAGGCCGGCGCGCCAACGCCGGTCGGGAAGGTACGACCCATGCTTACCGTAGTCCCCGAGCCCGCAGGACGAGACCCCCGGATCGGGAGCGTCGCGCTGGGTGAGTCCTCGTCGGTGATCGATGAGATCGTGCGGGAGGGCGCCCGGCGGATGCTGGCCCAGGCGTTGGAGGCCGAGGTCGAGGAGCGCATCGCCCGGTTCGCCGAGGAACGCGACGAGCGCGGCCACCGGTTGGTGGTGCGCAACGGCTACCACGAGCCACGCGAGGTGCTGACCAGCGCTGGTGCGGTCGAGGTTCGTGCGCCGCGGGTCAATGACAAGCGCATCGACGCCGACACTGGCGAGCGTGCCCGGTTCGCCTCGGCGATCCTGCCGCCGTGGTGCCGTAAGACCCCGAAGATCAACGAAGTGTTGCCGCTGTTGTACCTGCACGGCCTGTCGACTAGCGACTTCGGGCCGGCGCTGGGCCAGTTCCTGGGCTCGTCGGCGGGGTTGTCGGCGTCGGTGATCACCAAGCTGACCGAGACCTGGCGGGCCGAGCAGCGCGCCTTCGCCGCCCGGAACCTCTCCGATGTCGACTATGTGTATTTGTGGGCCGACGGAATCCACGTCAACATCCGCCTCGAGGAGCACAAGCTGTGCCTGCTGGTCATGATCGGTGTCCGCGCTGATGGCCGCAAGGAACTCGTCGCGCTGACCGACGGATACCGGGAACTTAATGGCAGACCACGCAAGACGCTAGACTGGAAGAAACCGGTCGAGGTCTTCGATAAGCTGATCGCGGAGCATTGTGTCGCCATAACCGATTGAAACCGCCCCCTCTAATCGGGCTGCGCCCCATCCCAACCAGGTATACTCCCTGCGCTCGCTCCCCTATGGGCGCTGCCCGTAAACTCGGCCCGACCGACGTTTCCGCCCCCGCCACAGGTCAGTCTTGTCGACCGGTGTCGTGAACTCGACAGCACGGACGTTTTCGCCGCTGGGAACGTCGGTCTTGTCGAGTTCACGGGGCACGGATACCGGCACATCCGCGAACTATCGTCCCGGAGTCGACTCAACCTTCCCAGTTGACTCGAGATTGACGGCCACGCCGCCCGAATGCCACGGGGTGAGCACGGCCGCCTGATGGGCCTGACCTACACCGCGACCGTCCCACCCCAACGATGACGCGATGAGTCAATCCGCACCACCGCCCATCTATTCCAACAACGTGTGCCCAGCGCATGGCACATCCGGTTGACCGTGGCCGGGCTCCGGCCGCTCAAGATCGCGTGACCAAGCTCGGTATCGCCCGCTGGTACGTCGACGCCGACACTCTTGGGCTGGTCCACGTGCTCATCCGCGCCCGTCCCGACGTCACGTTTCCGGGAGACGATAGGACGCGGCACACGTCACGGTGGGAGTTGACGCCGTGCCCGATCCAGCAGACAGCTGCTCTCGACACCGAGTGGATACCCAAGGTCGCCGCCGCGCGCATGGCGATCATTTCCCGTGACCGTGCCATCTCCCGGCGGCGTGCGGAGAAAGACGCGATCCTGGCGGCGGGTACCCAGATGTTCGCGATCACCGACACGTAGTTCCTCCTGGCAGGATCGTGGTCGGCCTCGGTCCAGGCTCTCAGATCCGGCCGAGTTCCTTCTACGGGTCAAATCATGGTGACCGCGAGGACGTTGGCCTGTTCCGAATCGTCTGCGCGAAGGTGTCGCGAGGTACGGCTCCGGCGGCCCGGGCTAGTAGCATGACGGCGGTCCGTTCGATCGGATCATCGCCACGTGTTCACTGCCTGCGGTTCCGTGGGCGTGGGCCGAACAGGCGCACGAGGGTGGGCTCGTGCTCGTCGACGTCAAGCCAAGTGTTCACGCCGACAACCTCGTCCTTGCTGACTCGGCACGCTGATCGGCTCGAAGGGCGGTTCCTGGCGCGGTGGGCCGGGTTCATGGAGATTCGGGACGCCGATCAAGCACCCGAGAGCGTGAGCACGGTCGGGGATGTCAGGCGGGTACTCGCTCGGCAACGCACCTCGACCCGTTGCCGTGGTCGTCGCTGGTGCCGTGGTTCCTCGCGCAAGCGCGTCTGCCCGGCCAACTCGCGTTCGGGTACCGCGGCGCCACCGGACAGGGGCCGGAGTGGGCGGTGTTCAGCTCTCGTGATGGTTCATGGTGTGCGGTGCGGATGGAGGCGGACGACGCCGGCGAGCGCGAGGTGCGCCAAGACGGGCCGGCCAAGTTGTGGAACGTGTTCGAGACTACGTACAAGATGTGGGATGGACTCGGCCGGCTGAGCTGGGATCGCCTCGGCCTGACGGTGACACCCGATGGTCATCACCGCGTTTGGCTTGACGAGCCTGACGGTGACTTTCGTTGGAGCTTGCCACCGAGGACCTGACCTGCACGAACACCGGGCCTACGCGGCTTAGCGGCTGCGTTTCCTGCCGGTCGACGGCAGGGACTCCGTCGAACTGTCCGAAAGCGCTGGGGTCGAGGGACCAGTATCTGTGACTCGTATGACTGCTGGGTCCGACAAACCAGAAGCGTCAGCGCCTTCACCCCTCTATTGACTTCATGTGAGCCCTATGTAGACTTCAGTTATGCTGGTAGATGTACCGCATCCTCGTCCTGCTGGTGCTGAGCGAGTGCTGGTTCGGAGTAGTCCTGGCCGGGAGTGGTCGCGCCCTGCCTTGCCCGGCACGACACCCGTGATGGGCGTTCCCAGCTGGAGGCGACGACATGAGTCGCATTATGATCTCGATGGTCGCCGTTCTTGTGTGGGCGATCAGTTCGGCAACAGTCACTGGTCCGCCCGGGATCAACCTGGCAGCGCTGGGCCACGATGGGCAAAGCGATGTCTACCGGGTGCCGACAGGCGTGGTGTCGCCCGGCGGCGCGGTGACGGTCCGGTTCCGGACCGCCGCCGATGATGTCGACACGGTGACGCTGCGGCTGACCGACCAGACCAACGGCGTGCAGCGGTTGCTGCCGATGCGGCGGGCCGCTCGCGCGGTGTCCTGTTACCAGGTCGCGCTCGCGCGGACCCGCTGCGACTTCTGGCAGTTGGCCGTACGTACGACATCGCTGGGGGTGTTGTCGTACCGCTTCATCGTGCACCGGGGCGAAGACATCGTCTATTACGCCGACAGCCGGGCGCAATTTGGCGCAATGGGCGCCGGATCGCATTCTGATGCGGCGAACGACTACCGGATCCATGTTGTCACGCCACGTTTTCCGATCATTCCCGCTATGAAAGATGGGGTGATGTACCAGATTTTTCCGGACCGGTTCGCCAACGGCGACCCCTCCAACGACATCTCGGTGACCCGGCCGCGCTACGACTATCCCGCGCCGGCCAACCCCACACCGGCACAGGCGGCGGATGCAGCGGACGCCAAGGTGCAGCGGCGCAGCTGGGCCCAGCTGCCCGAAGGCGGCTGCCGGGACCATGCGCAACCCTCCGCCCCCTGCACCGAACGCGCTCTCGGCCGGGATTACTTCGGCGGTGACCTTCCGGGCATCACCCAGAAACTGCCCTACCTGCAGAGGCTCGGCGTCACGTTGATCTACCTGACGCCCGTCTTCGCCAGTAATTCCAACCACGCGTACGACGTGGCGGACTTCACCCACATCGATCCGGCATTCGGTGGCGACGCCGGGCTGGCCATCCTGCTGAACCAGGCGCACCGCTACGGCATCAGGGTCATCCTCGACCTGCCCTTCGATCCGTCCTCTTCGGACAGTCCGTACTTCGACCGCTACCACCACTATCCCGTCACCGGTGCGTGCGAGGATCCGAAATCGCCCTACCGCTCGTGGTTCACCTTCCACAACCAGCCAGCCGGCACCGCCGGACCGTGCGCGGGCGACCAGCCTGGCACGTACGCGACGTACGACGGCTGGGACGGCACGGTCGATACGCTGCCGCTGCTGCGCAAGAAGGATCGAAGCAATCCGGTCGAGGTCTTCTCTCCGATCTCCGATTACTTTTACCGTGGCCAGAGTTCTATCGCGCTTCGGTGGCTCGCGTTCGGAGTCGACGGCTTCCGACTGGACTCGATGCAGGACAAGTCGTTCCCGCCGGCCTACTGGCAGCAGTTCCGCACTGCGGTAAAGGCGGCGAAGCCGGAGGCGCCGCTGGTGGGGGAAGGCTGGCAGTTCGCCGACAACCTCAAGCTCACCAGCGGCGATCAAGCCGACACCTCGATGGGATACCGGTTCCGTGCGGCGGTCCTGTCGTTGCTGGGCGCCGTGGGTGACGACAAGGGATTTCCCGGCGACGGTAATCCGATGGTGCCAGTGTCGCAGTTCGTCGCGGCCATGCGGTCGATCCGGCAGGACTACCCGGACGCCACGTATCGCACGTTCATGAACCTGCTGGATTCCCACGACACAGCACGGTTGCGCTGGCTGCTGACACCTGGCCAGTACAACAGGGAGGACCGCGAATTTAATACGGCCAATGTGATGGCCGGCATCGCGGCAGAGAAGGTAGCGGCGACCATCCAGTTCACCTTGCCTGGAATGCCGAGCATCTACTACGGCGACGAAGTCGGGTTGTCTGGGTCCGACGACCCGGACACCCGGCGGACGTTCCCGTGGACCGGTACGACCGGGTGCGCGGCCAGCAACAATTACTGCGCCGGCGGAGATCACGATCTGCTCGATTTCTACTCGGCCCTGGCCGCGGTGCGGAAGTCCCATCCGGTCTTCCGGGACGGTGACGCGCACTACCTGCTGGCCGACGACCAAGCGCAGACGCTCGTGTACGCGATGCGTACAGCAGGAGATATGGCGATCGTGCTGGTCAACCGGAGTACGGCGGCGCGGACGGTGCACGTACCCACCGCCGCGGTGGTCCGAGACGGCGTCGACTTCGTCCCCGCCCTGGGGCGGGAGGCCACCGCGGCAACGACCGAGGGCGGGCGGCTGGCAGCGACCATCCCGGCGATGACCGCGCAGGTGCTGGTGGCCGGGCCGGGTCAGCGGATCATCCCCCCGCCCGCCCCCATGCGCGTGCGGGCAGCGGGTTGGTCACGCGGCCGGCTCCGCATCGACTGGGACGCGGTCGGTGGCGCGACGTCCTACCAGATCTCGCGCAGTCCGCTGTCCGGTGGCGGTTACCAGCCGGTCGGCACCGTGACCCAGACATCCTTTGTGGATACTTTGAGCCGTCCCGGCATCGATTACCATTACGTTGTCAAGGCGGTCGACCGATCGGGCAACCTTGGCGACTCCTCCGCGGACGTAGCGGCCATCGCATCGCCGTCGCTCTTGTCGGCTCGAATCTTCTGGGCGGCCGCTGTCATGGTCCTGGCCGGGCTGGTGTTGCTGGTCTGGCGGTGGCGGTCGACCGGCCCGTTCCGCTCACAAGGGTCAGGTCTGTAAAGCACGCATGATGGCGGGCAACGCACGGTGCAGCTCCCGCTGCCAGTACGGCCAGTTATGGATGCCGGGCCCGTACGCGTCGACCTGCGCGGGAATGCCGAGCTCACCCAGCCGGCGAACAAAGGCGGCGCTTCCCGGGGCCAGTCGCCGCTCGATCTGACTGCCGGCACCGGAGGCGGAGGTCCCCGCGACGTCCAGCGGGCCTGGATCCCCGTTGCCATAAGACACGAACAACGACATTCCCCGCAGGTCCGCTGCCCTGTCGGTGGGGTTGTGCTGACGCCAGACCTTGGCTTGCTGGGTGCGATTGCCCCACAGTTCCGGCGGGAACTGCCAGTCCGAGGTGTTCAGGGTGTCGAGGACACCACTGAACGAGGCGGCCGCGCGGAACAGGTGCGGCGAGTGAGCGGCGTAAAGCATTGCACCCAGCCCTCCCATAGATAGCCCAGCCACCGCCCGGTGATCGCTAGCGCGCCAATCACGCTCGAGCACCTGGAGCAGCTCAACCAGATGGAACGTCTCCCAAGCCGGTGGCCCGCCGCGACCTTCGTTGAACCAGTTCGAGTAGTAGCCCTCCGTCCCGCCCTCGGGCATCACAACCAAAAGGGGAAGCCCGGCCGTCAAGGCGGCGACATCGGTGGACCGAGTCCAGCACTTGTAGGTGTCTGGATCGTCGGCCCCGTGTAGCAAGTAGAGAACCGGCCAGCGGCGGTGCACGTCCGCCTCGAAACCGACCGGCAACAGCAATCGCAACTTGGTCTCACCGACTGAAGGCGAATCAATCACCACATCGCGGGTCCGATCATTGACCTTGTCCACCGAAACCACGCGAACAGCCTTGCTGGGCGCAGCGGCCGACGACTCGCTGGGGGCTGCGCACCCCCCAGCGACTACAGCACCGGCAAGCACCAGTGACATCACACGCAGCCAACGCATACGTCTCCCGACCTCCTGGTTCAGGCCGCGCTTCCCCCGACAGCTCGCCGACCTCGGCGGCCGCGCCGAACTACGTCAAACATACCCTCTATTGACTTCATGTGAGCCCTGTATAGACTTCAGTTATGCTGTGGACCCCGCTGGGAGGTAGGGAGGCGGGCATGGGTGGTGCCTCCTGGTGGTGGCGGGTGGCGGTGGTCGCGGTGGGAATCGTGTTGGGAGCGGCGACGCTGGTGGGTTGCGGCGCTGGCGATGCTGGGCAAGTCGTGCTGGCCTTCGACACCGGCGCCGAAGGCGCAGGCGAGTACCGGGCAGCCGCGGTGGAGTGCAGCAGAGCCTCCGGTGGTCGATACACGATCGAGCAGCGGACCCAACAAAGCAGGGATACCGACGATCAGCGGTTGCAGTTTGCGCGCCGGCTGGCAGCGCACGACTCCGGCCTGGACATCATGGAGCTGGACGTGATCTTGACCGGGGAGTTCGCTCAGGCCGGGTGGATTCTGCCGTACCCGGCCGAGCTGGCGCGACAGATTGAGCAGGGGACCCTCCGGGGACCGTTGGAGACCGGGATCTATCAGGGGACCTTGTACGCCGCACCGCTGTCTACCAACACGCAGCTGCTGTGGTATCGCAAGGACTTGGTGCCGCACCCGCCGAAGACGTGGGATGAGATGATCCAGATGGCGGAGGGCCTGGCGGCGCGGGGCCTGCCGCACTACATCGAGGTGCAGGGCGCGCGGTATGAGGGTTTGACGGTGTGGTTCAACACCCTGCTTACCAGCGGCGGCGGTTCGATCGTCTCGGACAATGGCGATGTGCTGGTGGCTCGGGGTAATGCTGCCCGGCAGGCCCTGGGCGTTATGTCACGCGTCGCCACCTCACGGGCCGCGGATCCGTCACTGTCCGTGAGTCAGGAGGCCGACGGCCGGTTGGCGATGGAAGCAGGTAGAGCGGCGTTCGAAGTCAACTACCCGGACACTTACACCGCGATGTACCCCCCGGGAGCGGACGGTGGGGGTGGCACGTTTATCGATCAGCGGGGGCGGCCGACCAGCCGGGACACCGGCCGCCGGGTCGGGGACGTGTTCGGTTGGGCCGCCTACCCCTCGGTCGCGGTGGCCAAGCCTGCGAGGGTGACAATCGGTGGTAACAACCTGGGGGTGAGCGCCACGTCGCGGCACCCGACGGAGGCTTTCGAGGCGGTGCAGTGCCTGCGCAATCGGGACAACCAGCTGCGCGGCGCGGTAGGCGTGGCAAGGCCGCCCACGCTGGTCGCGTTGTATGACGACCCGGCATTCCAGAAACGTTACCCGGCCTGGCAGGCGATCCGGGATTCGTTGAACAGCGCCAGCGTGCGGCCGGAGACACCGGCCTACAAGAGCATCTCGATCGTGATCTCCGACTTGCTCAACCCGCCAGCGAAGATCAATCCTGACACCGTGGTGGGCGTGCTGGGCGACCAGATCGCCAAGACCGTCAAGTCGCAGGGGTTGGTGCCATGACGACCGTGTGGTCAGGTGTCCGCGCCGCCGGGTCGGCCAGAGGGCGCCGGCCGGCGCCGATCTCTGAGAAAGCTCGGGTGGAGCGTCGGCTGGCGGCGCTGCTCTGTGCGCCAGCGGTGCTGGTAATCCTGACGGTCACTGGTTACCCGATCGGCTATGCGATCTATCTGTCGTTGGAACGGTTCGACCTGCGCTTTCCTGAGAACCGCGGCTTCGTCGGGCTGGCCAACTATGGCGCGGTGCTCAGCTCTGGCTACTGGTGGCAGGCGTTCGCCGTCACTGTGGTTGTCACGGTGGTCTCGGTGGCGATCGAGTTCGTGATCGGGCTGGCCCTGGCGCTGGCGATGTACCGCACCGTGGTCGGGCGGGGTCTGGTGCGCGCCGCGGTGCTGGTCCCGTACGGAATTGTGACCGTGGTCGCCTCCTACGGCTGGAAATATGCCTGGACGCCGGGCAAGGGCTATCTGGCTGCGCTGCTACCTGACGGCTCGGCGCCGCTGACCGATCAGATCACGACCATCGCAGTGATCATCCTGGCCGAGGTGTGGAAGACGACACCGTTCATGGCGTTGCTGCTGCTCGCCGGTCTCGCGCTGGTACCCGAGGAGCTGCTCAAGGCCGCCGCGATGGACGGAGCGGGGCCATGGCAGCGGCTGACCAGGGTGACCCTGCCGATGATCAAGCCGGCGATCCTGGTGGCGCTGTTGTTCCGCACCATGGATGCGTTCCGCGTCTTCGATTCCATCTACATTCTGACTCGAGGTTCCAATGGAACGGAGTCGGTGTCGATGCTCGGCTATGACAATCTGTTCGTCGCGTTCAATCTGGGCATCGGTTCGGCGATCAGCGTCCTGATCTTCATCGTGGTGGCGATGGTCGCGTTGGTGTTCGTCAAGCTGTTCGGTGTGGCGGCGCCGGGCGTCGAGGCGAAGGAGAGCCATCGATGACCGCGGGGTGGGGCCGTAAGAGTTGGTGGGCCGTCGCCGACATCGTCATCTTGATCTACGCGCTGGTCCCGGTGCTGTGGATCGTCAGCCTGTCGTTGAAACCCCTCAACTCCATTTATGACGGCCGGTTCATCCCGGCCGAGTTCACCTGGTCGAACTACCAGCAGATCTTCCGGCTGGCCCCGTTCGTCAGCGCGTTGCGTAACTCGATCGGCATTGCGCTTATCGCGACCGGACTGTCAGTGGTGATCGGCACGCTCGCGGCCTACGCGATCGCGCGGCTGTCCTTCCCGGGTAAGAAGCTGCTGGTTGGCGTCGCGCTGCTGATCTCGATGTTCCCGCAGATCTCGCTCGTCTCGCCGCTGTTCGACATCGAGCGCACGGTCGGGCTGTTCAACACCTGGCCAGGGCTGATCCTGCCTTACATCACCTTCTCACTGCCACTGGCCATCTATTCCCTGTCGGCGTTCTTCCGGGAGATCCCCTGGGAGCTGGAGAAGGCGGCCCAGATGGACGGCGCGACACCCTTCCAAGCGTTCCGCAGCGTGATCGTCCCGCTTGCCGCACCCGGGGTATTCACCACCGCGATTCTGGTGTTCATCTTCTGCTGGAACGACTTCCTGTTTGCGGTCTCGCTGACCTCCACCGAAGCATCGCAGACCACCACGGTAGCGATCGCCGAGTTCACCGGAGCCTCAGACTTCACCGAACCGACCGGTTCCATCTCGGCGGCCGCAGTGCTGCTGACCATTCCGATCATCCTGTTCGTGTTGTGCTTCCAACGTCGGATCGTCGCCGGGCTGACCGCCGGCGCAGTGAAGGGGTAGCGGTGGCCGCGATCGTCCTGGACAAGGTGACCAAGCGGTTCCCCGGCGGCGCGCTCGCCGTGCGAGAGGTGGACCTCCAGATCGCCGACGGCGAGTTCGTCATCCTCGTCGGACCCTCCGGGTGCGGGAAGTCGACGACCCTGAACATGATCGCCGGCTTGGAGGACATCACCTCAGGCGAGGTGCGCATCGGGGGCGAGCGGGTCAACGAGCGGGCGCCCAAGGACCGCGACCTGGCCATGGTGTTTCAGTCCTACGCGCTCTACCCGCACATGACCGTTCGAGAGAACATCGCTTTCCCGCTCAAGCTCGCCCGGGCCGGCAGAGCCACCATCGAAGCCCGGGTAGCCGGAACCGCGGAGATGCTCGGCCTCACCGACCTTCTGGATCGTAAGCCGGCCACACTCTCCGGTGGGCAGCGGCAGCGGGTGGCGATGGGACGCGCGATCGTGCGCAACCCGCAAGCGTTCCTGATGGACGAGCCACTGTCCAACCTGGACGCCAAACTGCGAGTGCAAATGCAGGTCTCGGTGTCGCGACTGCAGAAAAAATTGGGCACCACCACTGTCTATGTGACCCACGACCAGACCGAAGCGATGCGACTAGGGGATCGAGTAGTCGTCATGCGCCGGGGGGTGGTGCAACAGGTCGGCGCGCCACAGTCGCTCTACGAGCAGCCGGTGAACCTGTTCGTGGCGGGATTCATCGGCTCGCCGGCGATGAATTTCCTGCCCGCGCGGTTGGAGGACAGCGCACTGCGGTGCGTATTGGGTGAGCTGCGGCTGTCCGACCGGATGCGTCGGACGTTGGACGCAGCACACGCGCCCCGCGAAGTCATCATGGGCGTGCGGCCCGAGGACTTCGAGGACGCCGCGCTGGTGGAGCCCGCCGCCAAGGCGTACGGGATGACATTCACAGCGCACGTCGAGATGCTGGAATCACTTGGCTCGCATAAGTACGCACACTTCTCGCTGGAGGGCGAGCCCGTCAGCGCGGCCGAGCTGACGGAACTGGCTGTCGAGGCAGGCACCGCCGACGTACTCGGCGCCGCCCAGTTGGTCACCCGGCTGCCCGTCGCCTCAGCAGCGACCGAGGGGCAAAGAGTCCAGGTCTGGTTCGACCCGGACCGAGTCCAGGTCTTCGACCCCTCCGATGGCCGCAACCTCACCCTTGGGCTCGGGGTGCCTGAGGGTAAGCAGCTTCAAGGTCTAGGAACCGGGACGCGCGGTTGACGGACCTACCGCGGTGCGGGGCCGCTCCACAGGGGTCTCGGGAGCTGGGCCCATGCCGCCAAGATCGTCCTCGGGGCCGTTGTCGCGAGGTTAGTTCTGATCGCCCGCACCTGGTGGTGCGGAGCGTCGCTGACCTCGGCAAGCATGGCCTCCCGGTACGTCTCACCCGCGCGAGGTGGCTGCAACCCGCCGACTGCACACACCAGCAGCTCAGCCCGCTCTCGACAGTCACCCAAGGCAAAGCTGACCAGATTGCACGCCAAGACGGCCGTCAGCTTCAGGGCCAACTCGAGCGTGAACGGAGCCAACACAACTGCCAGGCCTAGTGTCAGAATTGTAGGCCCACCAATCACCAACATGATGAGGTTGCCCACACCCACGGCATAACCACAGATCTTGGCGACCTTCACCCACCGGCCGCACGACATAGCGGCTTATCCCCCGGGAACCGAGGCCATCGGACGGCTGCTGCAGCTCACTTTGTTCATGGGTTTTTCCCTTCAGCAGACCGGGTGTCCACTCGCTAGGTGGTCTCATGCCCAGCGACCGCATCGAGCCCACGAGCCCACGCAAGGCGCCTCGCGTCCGAGCGGGCCGACACATCCTGGAGGGCTTTACGGGCTTGCGACGCGCCGTCCTCAGTGAGTCGGTAATAACGGCGCCGCGGCCGGGCCGCCTGACGCGGATCCAGATCTTCCCACTCGTCGGTCAACCAGCCGTGGTCCAGAAGCCGCTGCAGGATCGGGTAGGTGGTCCCCGGCAGCAGGCCGGTCCGTGCGGTGATCTCCAAGCCGTACAGGGCCACGGTGGGGTCGTCATCCCACACTCGCAGGAGGGCTTCCAGAACCAACCGCATGGTTGTCGTCATCCTGAAGGCCATACCTGAAGTCTAGTGAGGGCTAGCCCGAAGTCAACCCAGCAGGGCCAGCGCAGAAGCACGACACCTCCCCTCGCCAATGACCCCTTGCTAGACTACGGATAAGGGCTGTATCGTGTTTGTTCATGGACCTGTGGTAGGCGATCCCGATCCGCAGTGCCGCACCCACATCACAGCTGAGGAAAGGGCGGCGAGGATGACCATCCAGGCGCTGAGCGCGATCCTGCTGGTCTGCCTCGGGCTGCTACTCGGATCTTCTTGGACCATCCAGGCCGTCCAACCCAAACTTCACCAACAGGCTGCGGAACGCCGCAGGCTCAATGAGGAGTGGTCGGCGGTTCGCGCCGCCCGCCGCCAGCGCGGCCGGTGTCCCCGTTGCGGCAGTCCACTGTCCGAACAGGACTGGTTCTTCGCACCAACGTTGGTGGAGAAACGACCAGATGACGACGACTGGCTTGCCCGCCATCTGATCGCTCCACGCGGCCGGCGACGAGATTGATCACGGGGTCGAGCTGTAGGCAGCCCTGCCCGATGCCTGCCCTGCGGCGTGGGACTCAAGAAATGGATCATCCCCGACAATTCGCTAGGGGCCTGCGATGCCGATGACGACCTCCACCACCAGCGACGCCACACCGAGCGGGACCGATCTGTTGCTGCGGATCGGCAAGGGGGACCCGGCGACCTGGGAGGAAATCGTGCGCAGGTACGGCAAGATCGTGTCCGTGACTGTGCGGTCATTTCGGCTACAGGACGCCGACGCGCTCGACGCGGTGCAGATGACCTGGCTGCGGCTGGCCGAAAACGCCCACCAGGTGCAGCTCCCCGAGCGGCTGGGCGGATGGCTGACGACCACTGCACGCCGCGAATGCCTGGGCATCCTGCGGCACCGAGTCAAGCTGGCATCACAGCCTTTTGACGCGGTGACCGAAACTGTTGCCGACCCCTCGGTGGGCCCCGAGCAACGTGTCATCGACGCCGACACCGCGCAGACGTTGTGGAAGCTCGTCGACGAGTTGCCGCCTCGCCGGAGGACCCTGCTGCGAGCGCTGTTCACCGACAACCCCGCGCCGTATGCCCAGATCGCCCACATCGCCGGAATATCGCCCGGCGCGATCGGACCCACCCGGGCGCGGACCCTACGGCAGCTGCGAGACAGGCTCGAGCAACACGGGCTTAGCTGTCGGGTTCGGCACTGAGTCGCATGTGCGGCGGCCTGGCAAGGGCGCCGTCCAGCCCGGCTGATGCGCTCGGCACCCCGGCCGGTTGTGGGACCGCCGCGATCCTGCGCCCGTTGAGCTGCTCGGCGGCGCCAGTGCGCCGATTCACTGGTGTCGGGACTGGTTCGAGTGGGTGCCGGCGCAGGTGCACGATCTGGTAGAGCACCAGCATGACCAGGATCGCCAACAACGCCGCGGAGGTGCCCTCGGTGCCCCAGTTAAGCCCACCATGATCGAGTGGCTTGCTCAGCGAGTCCCCAGCGGTGGCGCCGAGGGGCCGGGTAAGCACGAATGCGACCCAGAACAACAGAGTGCCGTTGATGTTGGTCAGGTAGTGCGCGGCCGCGAGCAGCGCCATGATCCCGGCCAGCAGTAGAAAGCCGTTGCGGAACCCGATACCAGCATCGTCGGCCAGGAAGTCACCGCTGGAGGTGCCCAGGGTGTTGGAGAACAGGATGGCGACCCAGTACAGCAGCTCGCCTTTGAAGGTGGCGACGTTCTCTACATCCAGGGTTTGCCCGCTGCGCCACCAGACCAGGAAAATGACACCCAGGCAGGTGGTCAGGATCGCCGCGCCCAGGGTGTAGCCCAACCCGGCGGTGCGGTTCATGAAGTCCGACATCGTGGTCCCGGCAGTACTGGTCGTCACGATCACCGTCCAGAAGATCGCCGGGTGGAACCGGCGAGCCCGCAGCTGGAACACCACGCTGACCAGGAACATCGCGAAGAAGATGAGCGTGCTGGTCAGATAACCGACCTTCAACGTCTGCGCGAGAAGATCACCACCGGTCTCCCCCAGCGTGGTCGCGGCGATCTTCAGAATCCAGAACACCAGTGTCACATGGGGCAGCTTGCGAGTGACATAGCTGACCGGGTGCCGCGCAACCTCCGGATCACGCGGTCTGGGCACTACCGGCCCGGACATCATTCCGTCATCCAATGTTCTTTCATCCAACCCTTCTGCGGCTACAACGCTGGGCGGCGGGCGCAACACACCGGGTGATTTCGTGTCCACCTGTGCGACCCAAAGGCCCGATCGAAGGCGTGCCCCTCGAAACGCGGCTTCTCACTTCAACGCATCAATTCCCCAGACGGCGAGCCGAAGCACCGGACTCTCCGCCGAATCGTATCAGCGCAGGCCGTAGTGCGGGCGCCGATTAGGTAGTGCCGTCGAATTTTTACGTACCGTTCTCATCGAATTCTCATCGTTCATCAGGTGAGCTCGCTTGACCTGTTGCGATACGGCTAGGGTGCGATGAACGGCGAATTTCAGTTCCTGCGCCGCCTCCCACTGACCTACCACAAGTGGATTCACCTAATCGTGGGATTCCATCACCCTAATGGTTATGAAGGTATGCATCGTTCTCCTCTGCGGGGCGTCACCGAGCGCCCGACAACGTACAGAGACCGGTCGACATCTCGTCCAGAGCTGAGAGCCGTCGTTACACCGCAGCGCCCAACGGCCTGCTGCTCGCGACAACAGACCGAAGTATCCTCCACATGCCGCGCCAGCCTGCTCCGTTCGGCCGCACGCCGTCCTCAGGCGCGAGACCTGGGAGCCCTGGGACTCAGGTATAGATCTTGTCTTCTGAGATCCCCGGGTGGGCCGGGTGCCAGGCGGTGTGCGCGCTACCGGGACTGCATCGCCGCCTCACAGCGGGGGTACAGGAATGGCACAGGGCGGGGACAGTGCGGAGGTTGATCCTCGACAAACATGAGCGTCGACATCGATGAGTCGAACAGGCTGCCGGCAACGGGGGATGGTCGCACTGTCCTAGAGATAGTCGTCCCGGTCTACAACGAGGAGCGGGATCTCGAGACGTGTGTACGGACCCTGTGTAAGCACCTGTTGACGACATTCCCGTATCGTTTTCGTATTACGATCGCCGACAATGCAAGTGTCGACGACACACCGGCGATCGCGTCTCGTCTGGCCGCTGAGCTTCCGGAGGTCTCGGTCGTGCGGTTGGCGGACAAGGGCCGCGGCCGGGCGCTGAAAACGGTGTGGTCGGCGTCGGATGCTCAGGTCCTCGCCTATTGCGACGTGGACCTGTCCACTGATCTCAACGCGGTGTTACCCCTCGTCGCGCCGCTGATATCGGGGCATTCGGACCTGGCGATCGGAACCCGCCTGGGTCGCGGCGCCCAGGTGGTGCGCGGGGTCAAGCGAGAGGTGATCTCGCGCTGCTACAACCTCATCCTGCGTGGCACGTTGGCGGCCGGATTCTCCGATGCTCAGTGCGGTTTCAAGGCGATCCGGGCTGATGTAGCGCATCGGTTGCTGCCGTTGGTGGAGGACCCGGGCTGGTTTTTCGACACCGAGTTGCTGGTGCTGGCCGAGCGGGCCGGGTTGCGGATCCACGAAGTACCGGTGGACTGGGTCGACGACCCCGATTCGCGCGTCGATCTGGTGGCCACCGCGATGGCAGATCTCAAGGGTGTCTGGCGGGTCGGTCGGGCGTTGGCGGTCGGCGCGTTGCCGATTTGTGAGCTTGGGACCCAGCTCGGCCGCCGGCAGTTGCAGGCGCCCCGGGCGGGTGTGCCGGCTGCGATGACCGGTCAACTGGTCCGGTTCGCGGTCATCGGGTTGGTCAGCACCGTGGCCTATCTCGTGCTGTACGTCGCGCTGCGCGGATCGATGGCCGCGCCCTGGGCCAACCTGCTAGCCCTGTTGATCTGTGGGATGGCGAACACCGCCGCGAACCGGCGGATCACCTTCGGGGTCCGCGGCCGTGACCGTGCCGCCCGTCACCAGTCCCAGGGCCTGATCGTGTTTGCGCTCGGACTCGGCCTGACTTCGGGCGCGCTGGGACTGCTCGACATGGCGGCGCCAGGAGCGGGACAGGTGGTCGAGGTGGCCGTACTCGTGCTCGCCAACGCCGTCGCGACCGTCTTGCGGTTCGTGTTGTTCCGGTACTGGGTGTTCCGCGCAACTACCCGACCCACCGCCCCGACCCGCGCGCCATCACCCCAGCCCGCAGCCTGACCCGCAGGCCCCCGTCGTATTCGCCCGACAGCTGGGAGGACCCCTCCGTGACCACCACATCCAGCCGCACCGGCCAGCACCCGCCCCGCGGCTCCGGTCTGGCCGGCGCACCTACCGAGACCCCGCAGCCCGCCCACTGCCGACCCCGTTGGGAGCTACCCGGCCTGGCCGTCCTGCTCATCGGCACCGGCGTGCTCTACCTGTGGCAGCTCGCCGGCAACGGCTGGGCCAACACGTTCTACGCCGCGGCCGTGCAGGCGGGCACGAAGAACTGGACCGCTTTGTTCTTCGGCTCGCTGGACTCCGGCAACGCGATCACCGTGGACAAGCCGCCCGCTTCGCTGTGGGTGATGGCGCTGTCCGGGCGGATCTTCGGCTTCAGCTCGTGGACCATGCTGGTGCCGCAGGCGCTGATGGGCGTCGGGGCTGTCGCGCTGCTGTGGGCGACGGTCCGGCGAATCTCGGGCCCCGGCGCCGGCCTGCTCGCCGCTACGGTGCTCGCGCTGACTCCGGTGGCGGCGCTGATGTTCCGGTTCAACAATCCCGACGCACTGTTGGTCCTGGTCATGGTGGCCGCCTCGTACTGCATGCTCAGGGCGATCGAGAAGGCAGGCACCCGCTGGCTGCTGCTCGCCGGTCTGCTGATCGGCTTCGGCTTCCTGACGAAGATGCTCCAGGTGTTCCTCGTCGTTCCCGGACTGGCGCTGGCCTACCTGTGGGCGGCACCGGCGTCGCTGGGCATGCGGATCAGGCAGTTGCTCGCAGCCGGAGTCGCGATCATCGTCGGCGCGGGGTGGTGGCTTCTGGCGGTGGCGCTGTGGCCGGTGTCGTCGCGGCCCTATATCGGCGGTTCGACCGACAACAGCCCGCTGGAGCTGGCATTCGGGTACAACGGCCTGGGCCGGATCTTTGGCCAGGGCCGTCCCGGCGGCGGGTTCGGGCCCTTCCCTGCCGGCGGTGCCATGCCCCGGCCTATGACGGGTGGTGCAGGCGGCCTGTTCGGTGGCGACGCGGGACTGAGCCGGCTGTTCACCGGCAGCTTCGCCACCCAGGCCGCCTGGCTGTTGCCCGCTGCGTTGCTACTGCTGGTCGTCGGCTTGTGGCTGACCCGCCGCGCCCCACGCACCGACCTGGTACGGGCGGGTCTGCTGCTGTGGGGCGGCTGGGTTCTCGTCACCGCTCTGGTATTGAGCTACATGAACGGGATCATCCACCAGTACTACACCGTCGCGCTGGCTCCCGGAATCGCCGCGGTACTCGCGATCGGCGGCCGCGAGGTCTGGCAGCAGCGTCACACCTGGCTCGGCCGGATCGTCCTCGCCATCGCAACCGCCGGCACCGTGGTGTGGGCGCAGACGATGCTCGGTTGGTCGCCGGAGTTCCTGCCCTGGCTGCGCTGGGTCGTCCTGGTCGTCGGGGTCGTCGCCGCGGTCGCGTTCCTCGTGCCGCTAAGCGGGCACCGCTGGCTCATGGTCGCCACCATCGCTGCCGTGACAGCGGGGCTGATCGCGCCGACGGCCTACGCGGTCGAGACCGTACTCACCCCGCGATCGGGACCGATCGTCACCGCGGGACCCCCCATCATCCAAGGCGATGCATCCCGGCCGGGTGGCTTCCCCACCGGATTCCCCGGGATGAACAAGACCCGCCGTGGCGGTCAGGGCTCCCTGGCGCGCGGGGCCGGCGCTATGGACGGCAGGGACATCGCCTCAACCAACACCGAGCTCGTCGCCCTACTGAAGTCGGCGCCGACGAAGTGGTCAGCCGCGACGATCAGCGGCTCCAGCGCAGCGTCGCTCGAACTCGCCAGCGGCACCGCCGTGCTCGGCGTCGGCGGATTCATGGGCTCCGACCCCTACCCGACCCTCGACCAGTTCAAGGCCTACCAAGCCGGCGGGCAGATCCGATACTTCGTCGTGGGTCCGATATTCGGCAGACGATTCGGCGGCGGCTTCCCCGGAGGCGACGGCGGTGACCCGGGGCGCGGAAGACCAGGCGAATTCGCCAACGGAACAGGCACCCAGATCAGTCAGTGGGTGAAAGAGAACTTCACTCCCATCACCGTCGACGGGCAGACCATCTATAACCTGTCCCAACCCAAGCCCTGACCAACCCAACGACCGTGCCATTATTTGTATAATCTTTTGAAGTTTATCTTGGCGCACCGGGGTCTGTCTCGCCAGCGATCAACACGTTCTCAGCCAACTGTGAGGTTGTGGACAGGTTGCTCACACGTTACCCGGCTATACCTTAAGGCGGGGATCCATACGGCTGTACTACTGGGGGGTGTGACTGGTGACGGTGACGAGAAATTACGTGGGTGGTCCCGCTGCTGGGATCGAACGCCCCGCCCAAGACCGTGGTCGCGGCCGGGCGACGACATACCTGGCATTACTAGCGTTGGCGATCACCCTGCTGGGCGCCGCTAGCGGCCTGGGTGCCGCGCTGATCTGGCCGAAAACCTACGGAGCGCGCGCGGAGATCCTCTACTCCCCGAGCCAGGCTCAGCAGGGTGGCGACCCCCTCGCGCTGGATCCCCAACTGTCCACCCAGCTGGTGATTTTGAAGAGCCCGACAGTGCTTGGCCCGATTGCGCAAAAGCAGGGCCGGCAATTCGACGACCTCAACAACGACATCAGCGTGCAGATCCTGGACAACAGCGACGTCATCCAGGTCGAAGCCCACGGTCCCACCAAGGCCGCCGCAATGCAGACACTGCAAGCGGTCATGGGCAGCTACCTGGCGCTCGCCGCCCAGCCGACCGGAGCGGCCCGTGACCTCGCCACCCAGCTCATGGATGCCCACACGAACACCAGCCAGCTCCAAACGCGAGTGCAGCAACTCACCACTGCAGTATTGGCCAAAACCGCCACCCAGGCTTCCCTCAACGATGCTCGGGCAACGCTCACCGCATCCCAGGATCAGGAGAAGGCCATCCAGGCGAGCATCGACCAACTCAACCTCACCGGCCAGACGGGACCAAACGCCCAGTCGCTGACCCAGCCCTACGCACTACCGGGCCCGGTCTTCCCGCAGCCACTGATCGCGGCCGGCATCGGTGCGTTGGTCGGGGCGATCCCAGCCGGTGCCGTGGTTGCGCTGACCGTTCTGCGCCGGACCAAGCCGCAAGGACCGAAATGAACCACTGGGAGCTCCGAACCAACCGCACCCGGGGGTCGGGCTTGATCCGGATGGTGTGGATCTGGTCGGTCGCGCTACTGGGCTTGGCGCTGCTCGCCACCGGGTGCACCTCCGCCAGTCAAAGCTTCCCGGCGGGCCAGAGCCCCTCAACGGTCCAGGAACACCCACCGAGCCCGGCGGACCAGGGACCCTCGAACAGCCAGGGTCACCAAGCCTTGCCGTCTGGGTGTACCCACACGATCACTCGGGCCGATGATGTGCAGACGGCCTTGGATGCCGCTGCTGCGGGGGACACGTTGTGTTTTTCCGGGGGTGATCTCGCTGACACCGATATGGCGTTGACCCGGTCG
>DATAWX010000060.1:0-35630 GCA_036266995.1 Pseudonocardiaceae bacterium
AGTGACGTGCTCGATGAACGGTCGGCCGTTGCAGTGCGTGCGGCACCGACGGAGGATCGAGTAGAACGAGTCGAGTGTCTCGCCCGTCAGCTTGCCGATGGAGAGCTTGCCGAGCAGTGGGCGGATGTGGTTGCGGATGTACCCCTCATAGCTCGTACGGGTCGTCACCCCTACGTCGAGTACATCGAGGTATCGATCCATGAGCTGGTTGACCGTAGCTTTGGTGCGCGGATTGCGTTGCTCGTCAACCTGATTCAGGAGGCGAGATCGCGCCTTCTCGGCGTCGCGTGCCGCGGTGGGGCCGGCGGGGATGGTCTCTCGGAGGAAGTACCGGCGCCCGGTGAGCGGGTCCTCTCCCGCGTACACCTTGACGCGCAAGGCCCCGCTCCGCAGCACCTCAACCTCGCCACGTTGACGGCGTCTGCGCCCGCCCCTGGCCTCCGTCATGGCATGAGCGTACAGCATTTCGCACCAGCAGCCGCACCACACGGCTAAGATCACTGATCTTCACGTACCTATTTATGCTGTTCAAAAGGGGTGCCCCCGGCAGGATTCGAACCTGCGACGCACGGTTTAGGAAACCGATGCTCTATCCCCTGAGCTACGAGGGCCTACGGTGTACGTTTGCCCAGGATGCCAGCTGATCGGTCCGTCGGGCTCGGGCAGGCTACCTTGCTCCCGACGGTCTGTGCCGCACCTGTGCCGCGTGCCGGTGGCCGGCTTCTGACCAGCGCCCTGGCGCGCGGGGTCGACTATACGGCTGGTGGCGCCGGAACAAGAGTCGGAGATCGCGGAGCGACTCGGTAGCGCCATTAACGCTGTGCCACTGGCCGTGGTGATGCTCGGCAGGTGGGTCGCGAACTAGCGCGCCGCGTCGGTTCGGAGGCTCGCTGATGATGATCATGAACGGAGGCGGCGGCTGTAGGCAGACGCGGGCCGCGATCTGCTGGTCCTTCGTGCTTGATGCCCTCGACTATGTCGCGCGTTCGGGTCAGCGGCCGCGTGTTGGGCATATCTGCAGGTGCACGCTACTGGTAAGCTTGTTGCTAGCGCTCACGCCCCGTTTGCCTGTTTGGCTCACGGGAGTACTGATTCGGGGCGCGGGCCGCCCCGGACCCGGTGGTTGACAAGGATTAGCGTCGGCCCGGGGAGATCAGATGGCGGTTAATCAAGATCGCGCACAGTGGGGGCCTGCCCTCAGCGGTGTGTCACTCGTTCGTATCGGCGTTTCCCCCGGCGCTGGTGTGGTGGTTCAGGAGCATGTCGACGACGATTTCGTCCATCGGTTCCAGACGTGTGC
Source organism: Pseudonocardiaceae bacterium (assembly GCA_036266995.1). Classification (GTDB taxonomy): domain Bacteria; phylum Actinomycetota; class Actinomycetes; order Mycobacteriales; family Pseudonocardiaceae. The sequence continues at coordinate 1,301 of DATAWX010000060.1, forward strand.
CGCAGCGTCTGACGCTATTTGGCATCAGGGTTGGCTGGCGTGTCGCACTGATGGAGAACGCGGAGCGTGGGTCGAGCACTATGCGGACCACTTGGAGGACCGACTGGATGCCTGAACCGTTCGGTGTTGACCCCGATGTATCTCTGCCCGCGGCTTGATCACTGTTACCGCAGCGGGCTGCCATGCCGTGTTCGTCGGCTGCAGGCCCGCACCGGGGCGATATCGGGCCTGAAGGCCGGCAGGGGGCGATAGTCAGTGACAGAGGCCACCCGAGCCGATCAGGTGTGGGGCGTGGTGGCCGCTCACGCCGAGACGCTCGGCGTCCCAGTGTCCCTGCGCTCTTTGTGTCAGGCGGTTGTGGCCCGGTTGCCGGTCAGTGGTGTGGCGGTGTCGGTTCGGAGTGCCCGGGTGGTCTCTGAGGTGCTGTGTGCCGTCGGTTCGCTGAGTCGGGAGTTGGAGGAGTTGCAGCTTACGGTGGGTGAGGGTCCGTCCCTGCAGGTGCTGGCGGGTGGTCCATCGGTGTTGGTGGGTGAGCTGGACTGCGCCGAGGCGCAGGTCCGGTGGCCGTTGTTCGCCCCGGCGGCTGTCGAGGCCGGGGCTCGGGCGCTGTGTGTGTTGCCGTTGCGTTTGGGTGCTATCCGGGTCGGTGCCTTCGTGCTGGCTGCGGATCGGCCGGGTCCGCTGGCGGCCCAGGACCTGGCCGAAGGGTGGGTGTTCGCGGAGTTCGCGCTGCGGTTGGTGCTCGATGAGCAGGCCGGCATCGACTCCCCAGGTGGCTACCCGGTGGATGATGAGCTGTCCGGCAGTCGTCCGGAAATCCACCAGGCCACTGGGATGATCTCGGTGCAGCTCGGTGTCGGGATCGCCGAGGCGTTGAGCAGGCTGCGCGCGCGGGCGTTCGCCGAGGGACGCCCACTGTCGGAACTGGCGGCTGACGTCGTCACTCGCCGACGACGGTTTGACCCCGAGCCCAGTGCATAAGGAGGCGTAGGGTGGTCGTCCACGATCTGGTGACCAGGGGTGACACCGATGGGCGATGACCGATTGGCTCGAACCTTCGTCGAGCTCGCCGACACCCTGGTCGATGACTTCGACGTGGTCGAGTTCCTGCACAAGCTGGTGGATCGCTGCATGGAGCTCCTCGACGTGTCGGCGACCGGGCTTTTGCTGGGCGATTCCTGCGACCGGCTGCGGGTGATGGCCGCCTCCGCGGAGAACATCCACCTGCTGGAGCTGTTCCAGCTACAAAACCACGACGGCCCCTGCCTGGACTGCTACCGCACCGGCGCGCCGGTCAGCCACCCCGACCTGAGCCTGGCCACCGACCGGTGGCCACTGTTCGCTCCCGCGGCCACCAAGTCCGGGTTTCGTACCGTGCACGCGCTGCCGATGCGGTTGCGCGCGCAGGTCATCGGGGCGCTGAACCTGTTCCACACCGATGCCCATGCCCTGGCACCCGAGGCCACCCAGATCGGTCAAGCCATGGCCGACGTCGCCACCATCGGCCTGATCCAGGAACGGGCCCTACACCAGCACGACATTCTCGCCGACCAACTGCAGACCGCGCTGAACAGCCGCGTCCTGGTCGAGCAAGCCAACGGCGTCCTCGCCGAACGCCACGGCATCGACCCCGGCCAGGCCTTCACCCTGCTCCGCACCTACGCCCACCACCACAACCAGCGGCTCACCGAACTAGCCACCTCCGTCATCGACGGCACCACCACCATCGAAATCCTCCCCAGCGCACCGGCTACTGGGCCCGACCAGTGACTTGTACCGCTCCGAAGCCCACGTGGCAGGAAATAACACCGTTCCGGACACAGCCGGGGTGAATCGTGCTCCGAAATCGGCGTCCAAGGCGAAAAGGTGCGTCCGGTCACACTGAGGTCGCCAGAGCACTCGGGCGCCGAAAATCAGGCCGATTTCCAGTATCCTGCGCAGGATATCGACTTCGGGTGGCGCTCAGAATCGGAGTCCAGAGCTTGGCTCTTTTTGATGCCATCCCGTGTGGCAGGCTCTGTATTGTGAGAATATCTTAGCTATTCTGCTCTTGGCGGCCATGGGAATTTTCCGGCCGCACCACCCTTTGAGCTTACGGCGTGGTGGCCGACTGACCCCTTGGCCGGCGCTGATCCACTCCGCGCGGTCGGGCGTAGATTAATTCAGAGACTTCAACAGTTCAAACGCCTACAGTACTCCGACGAAAGAGAGCATGTCATGACAGAGAATGGGTACGCGAATCCGGTTTGGTCATACGCTGACAGTATGGGCCCGGCGATCTACTATGGGCACACCCCGGAATTCAACGGCGTTCTACCTCCGTACAAGGGACGTCAAACGAGTGGCACGGGGAGCATGACCAACCCCCTGCAGTGGACCGTCGTCTAGAGCGGTGTGCTCACCTGAGCTCGCGCACGAGAGCGAGCTCAGGTGGGCACACTGGGGAGAGGCTAGTTCAGAATACGGCGCCTAACGGCCGCTTGACTAGCAGTTACTGATGTGACCGTGACCAACTTGGCGAGCTTGTCGATCAGACATCAGCCGACGAGCAACTCTCGCCCGCGAGATCTGCGGGCACGGGTGTGTTGGTCTACCGGCGGGTCGGTGTCCCTGGTAGTCCCCCTACCAACGCTCATATCCCGCAGTCCCCTCGGGGGAAGTAGGGGTCGAGAGCGGTGCCGCCCCAGACCCCGGTGGCTGAACAAGTATCGGTGTCGGCCCGGGGACATCAAATGACGCCTAGTCAAGAGCGCACACAGCGGGGAGTTAGCCCCAGCGGGGTATCACTCAGCAATGTCGATGTTTCACCCGACGATGATGATGATGTGGTGGTACTCGATACGGTCATCCAGGATGATTTCGCCCGCCGCCGCGCGGATAACCTTGATGTCGAGGCCGCGCACTACCGCAACAGGGCCATCCATGTCAGCCGCCACTGGGGATGGCCACGCAGCGCTGGTTCGACGCCGTTGAGCGTGCGGATCGAGTTCGTGTCGGGCGAGTCGTGTTGACCTTGTTGATCGGCGCCGCCATCGCCCCCCGAGCAATCCCAGCTGATTCAGAACCACGACTCGCCGGGTTCCGATCAGGGTATGTTCGCAGGAGTCGGCGGCCTCCGAGCACTGGTCCGGGCCACCGTCGACAACGAGGTAGGGAGGCTGCTGTGAGCTTCGCGAATAAGTTCAGGGACAAGGCTCAGGTGCTGCGCGGCCGTATCAAGTGGAACACGGGCGAGGTCACCGGCAACAGACGTCTGCAGGCCGAGGGCAGGGCCGATCAGGTGATGGGCAACCTGAAGCAGGCCGGCGAGAAGGTCAAGGACGCATTCCGCGGAAGGGGTAATCGCCGCCGGTACTAGTTAGCTCGTCTCGGTGGCTGATCGTGCAGCACGTCCGGCGAGATGCTCAGCTGCTGGAAGCGTCGAGGTGGGTGGCCTCGAGGTGGGGGATCCTCAGGCCACCTGCGGCGGGACGTCCGGCGTGCAGCACCGACGCGCCGAGGAACTGCGCGCGGTAGCGCTCGGTCAGGAGCCGGCTGGCGTACGACTCGATCTCGTGGGCCCTGAGCACGTGCTGCACATCCGGGACGCGCAGCATGGTGTTGTGGACGTCGATCAGCAGCTCGGTGTCTGCGTGCTGTTGGGGGTGGGCCCACGCGTCGGCGCGGGCCAGGGTGAACCACCACTCGTGATCGTGGGTGCTCAGCAGAGTGGGCCTGGAGCGGTGCTGAATGTCGATGTCAGTGAAGCGGCAGTACCGCGGGTCGCACCAGCCGGGGTGGGTAGACCGCATCAGTTGTCTCCAGAGTGAGTCTCGGTTGAGTGTTGCGGTAACACAGACGAAGGCCGGTGGGCGGTCGGCTGAGCGGTCACCGGTGCCAGCGCGCTGATCCGGTGCAGCACGCTGAGCTGTAACAGCGTCATCCCGCGGCCCGCCCAGACAGCGGGGCTGGCGGCGACCATCACCCGCAGGTGGGCAACGAGCCAGTCGACATCCTCGGCGGTCACCAACCCCCGCGTTGTGGCTCACCACCACACCATCAGTGCCGGGCGAAGCAGTGATGCTGACGAGTGACACGCCGCTGGGGTCAGCTCCCCACTGCGCGTGGTCATGACCAACCGCCATGTGATCTCCCGGGCCGACACCGACACTTGTCAGCCACCGGGGTCTGGGGCGGCACCGCCCTCGACCCGTGCTCCTCGAAGCAAGCTGCGGGCATGAGCGCTGATGATGAGGTACCAGCGCAACCGCGATCGTTTAGTAATAACAAAAGTTGTTGGAGTTACCCGACCCTCACGATTCAGGCAACGACACCCCTGATTTTTCCATGAGGTCTCGTCGACCCACCAACGGTCGCCGACAGGGGCGTGCCGTCTCGGCCAGCAGCGGCGTGACGCGTTGCACTCAGCAGATGATGTTGGGGACCGGGACGAGGAGCTGCTTGCCGTCGTCTGACGGATTGAGACCGGCATTGCTGTTGCGAATCGCATACACCAAGGCCGGGAATTGATTGGGATCGTGGGGTCGGACCAGCACGACGGTGTCGTCCTTGATCGTCACCGTGCTGAGATGGGGCAGCGGCGTCATGATCCCGTAGCAGTCCACCTCGACCTTGTTCAGCAGGTCGACAACGTCAGATGCCTTCATGTCCTGCTCCTATTCGGAGACCGCTTCGTGATCAGTGTATTCAGGTGGTAGCCGTTGGGCGCCGTGCAGCCCGTCGATGAGCGCGTTGATGCCGGCAGTGAATCGCTCGTCACGGTTGTCGACCCAGACGTGCTCGCCGAGGGCGACCAGCGTGGGGAAGCGGTCACCGGGAAGCGACCGAAAGAACTCGTGAAGCCTTTCTCTAGTCGCCGCGTCCTGGACCCGCTGTTCGTTCACCGAGATACGGGAACTGCTGACCTCAAATCCGATCGTGTAGTCGACGATGAGGAAGAATGCGAGACCGGCTTCACGGTGGGGGAACCCGGCGTCGTGCAGCGGCAGCAAGAAAGCCTCGGCCAAGGACAGCGAGTGCGGTCCGAGAGGATCGCGAGTTTTCAGCAGGGTGGCAACCCCAGGATGATCTTCCAGCACGTCCCGCAATCGATGAGCGAGTACCTTGATTTGCTCGGTCCAGGGCAGTGCCTGGTCGAGGTCGCAGTCGACCTCGGCGAGCACGCCGTCCACGACCAGGTCCTGGAGCTGCTCCTTACTACGCACGTGACGGTAGAGCGCACCGGGGACCACCCCGATACGCGCGCCCAGGGCGCGCATGGTCAGCGCCTCGACGCCCTCCTGGGCGATCAACGCGAGTGCCTGGTTGACCACGCGCTCTCGGGTGAGCGTGCGGCGGAGCTCCTCATCGGTTTCCGCAGCGTCGAACCACAGCGAGCGCGGCGTTGCGGCGCCATGCTTGCTGGACGTGCCCACTGTTGCTCCCTCCGACGTGTGCCCGGACAACATTGACGGTGAACGCTGTTCACGGTATCGTGAACAGGTCAGCTTGACAAGTGAACTCCCTTCGCGCTTGCGTGGAGTCCATGTTCATCGCGAGCCGCCGAAACACCTGAATAAGGGAAAATTGAGATGGCCATCATGACGCGCTGGGATGCCTTCCATGACCTGCGCGGCGCCCAGGACCAGATGAATGAGATGTACAAGCTGCTCGTCCAGGTGCGCGGTCAGCAAGCCTTGCAGCCCGGCACCGGTGCGAGTAGTACACCCGCCTGGGCGCCGCCAGTCGATATCTCCGAGCGCAAGGACGCCTACGTTCTGACCGTCGAACTGCCTGGTGTCAAGGTCGAGGACCTGGAGATTGCGTTCCAGGATGGATTGCTCACGATCCAGGGCACGCGGTCACTGACTCAGAACTCAACAGATGAGCAGTTCCACGTCCTGGAGCGTCGTTACGGACTGTTCCGTCGCTCGATCACGCTGCCTCTGCATGTGCAGGCCGATGCCATCGAGGCATCGACTGAAGACGGTGTATTGCAGGTAGTGGTACCCAAGGTGGCGGAAGCCAAGCCCAAGCGCATCGAAGTACACGCGGTGCGGACGCTGGACCCCACTACCGCCGGCGCCCCGGAGGACACTCCCACCGACGGGGAGCAAGAAGCGGCCGATCGCGGTAGTCGTATCGAGGCCATGCGTGAGCACGGCCACGTCGACTCCGAGTTCGTCGAGTAACGCGGCGAAAAGGCCTGAGCCTGGTTGGCTTGGAAGTTTGCGCGATGGCGCGATGTAGCAGTCCGCGGAACGCCGGTGGCGTCCTGCGGACTGCTACTGCGGTGCCGATGGCCGCCGTCGCTGCGTTTCCAAGCTCCCAACCCCACCATCCTCGAGACGGACAAGCGATGCCACTAAGCTTGTTGCGGTCACACCCGGGTGGTCTGCTCCAGGTCGATCACGATCTTGCCGAGCGCGTGACCGGACTCCACGGCGCGTAGTGCCTGCGGCGCTTCGTCAAAGGGGTAGGTCTGGAGCACTTTGGGATCGACTTTGCCTGTGGCGACCAGTTTGGCGACAGCGGGAACGCCCGCCGAGCTGGCCTGCAGGAAGCGGCCTCCCAACTCCGCGACACCGGGATCGGCGACCGACACGATCCGGGCGGGGTTAGTGATCAGAATGGCGACATGGCGCATCGGTTCCCCACCGACCAGGTCGAAGATGGCATCAACGCCGCCGGGGAGCAGTTGGCGCATCTGCTCGACGACGTCGCCTCTGTCGTAGGGCACCAGCGTGGCCCCGAGGCTTTCCGTCAGCGACCGCTTGGTCTCGCTACCGACTCCGAAGACCGCCGCGCCCCGATTGCGCGCCAGCTGCGCGGCCATGACACCGACACCACCGCCGACGCCGTTGATCAGTAACGTCTCAGCCTCGGTGACGCCGAGCTTCTCCAGAGCGTCCCAGGCGGTCCCACCGGCCACCGGCAGCCCGGCGGCTTGCACGAAACTGACCTGTGGCGGCTTGTGCGCGGTGGTCTGGGCCAGCAGCACCGCGTGCTCGGCGTAGCTGCCTTGTCCCGGCGCGGTCGTGCCCATCACTTCGTCGCCCTCGGCGAATCCCTCGACATCGGTGCCGACCGCTACCACGACGCCGGCCGCTTCGATGCCTAGCACCAGGGGAAAGTGCGGTGTGGCCTGCGGGTTGGCCATCGCGCCGCTGCGAATCTTGTGATCTGCGGGGTTGACGCCAGCAGCCTTGACCTTGATCACCAGATCGCTGGGACCCGGCGCCGGCTCAGACCGATCAAACCAGGTCTCGGTCTCAGGACCGCCGTAAGAGTTGTAGCCATAGGCCCTGCTCATCGCGGTCGGTCCTCCCCCTTGTACCGGCCCAGTCTTTCATATCCTGCCTCGGCTGCGGCTACCGCTCGACCTACCGGCCCACCCCGGCCCGAGCCGTCATCGGTGAACGCGGCCGACCATCGGTCAGCCGCGGCGGTGACCAGCCAGCTTGCGGAAGACACGCTGGGGTACCCACGTTCCGTAACATCATCTGGCCACCCCGCGATTACAGGGCATGCCCGGTACCCCAACAGTGAGTAGCGTGGCAGCCAGCAACATGCCTGCTCGCGATCGGTGTTCCGCTCCACTGTCGGACCTGTGGGGCTGCTGGCCGAGCGTGGCGTACAGGCGGTGCCCGCTTTTGCCTTGGGGGCTCTGCCAGGAGACCTGCACTTTCCGGAGGCCTGAACCCTCTAGATCGATGCACCGAGAGAGGCTGGCCACATCGTGATTTCGCAAGCCTACCGCGTGTCTATCGAAGCGGAGGGTGTGGATGCTCGTCCGGCCTGGGAGGACCTGGTCAAGCAGGATCCGAGCATCGCGCTGTCGAAGACACCACAGTGGGCCGACTGCATATGTAGTTCTGAGCATTTCTCGGACGCGACTCTGCTATTTCGGGGAGAAGATGGACGTCGCCTGATCCTGCCCCGTGTGCGAAAAACAGGAATACCGTTCTTGCTGGGACTGTTCGCATCACCTCCGTCCCATTGGAATCTCGGCGCTGATGCGAGCGGTGTCCTGAGTGAGGGAGGGCCGGCATCGTCCAGAGAGACCAGTGCGCTGATCGAGGAAATCCGACGTCATCCGGGCCTGCGCACCCGCGTGGTGGTAGGTAAGGACGATGCCCAGGCATGGGCATCAGCGGTTCCCAGAGCAGTCTATTCCGTCGCCCGGACCGCGCAGGTACTCGATCTCCGGGGCAGTTTTCCCACAGTCTGGTCGAAACGGTTCACGAGCAAGGTGCGATCAAATTGCCGTAAAGCGGAACGGCGGGGCGTTGTCGTGGAGTCGGACAGCACTGGGCGGCTGATTCCTGTCTTCGACAAACTGTACCGGAGTTCCGTCGACAGATGGGCTCAGGAGAGGGGCTATCCGTTAACTTTGATGCGTTGGCTTGCGCAGCGCCAGCACCCGCAGAAAAAGTTCGCGACAGTAGCCCACAGGTTGGGTGAGCGTTGCACTGTGTGGATAGCGTGGCGGCACGGCGAGCCTATCGCCGGCATAATCAACTTGACGAGGGGTCCGCAAGTCACCTACTGGCGGGGTGCGATGGATAAAGAACGTTCGCGTGGCACCGGCGCGAACGAGCTCCTCCATCGTTGCGCGATCGAGGCCGCCTGCGCCGGTGAACGGCAGAGCTACGATTTCGGCCTCTCTCAAACCGATGACCTGAAAAAATTCAAGGGTACTTTTGGAGCAGAAGAAGTCCCGGTGCACATCTACTACTTCGAGAGACTTCCCACGGTGGCTACCGAAGCCAAGTGTTACGACGCGGCCAAGCAGGCTATCCGGAGATGTCATGCGGCTCGCGGGCGCGGGTAGGTAAGAGGCAACATGTGGGACGTGCACATCGGGGCTACCGGTTCGGGTTGGCGGGTTTGGTGACAGCGATTGAGGGTGAAGCACCCACCACCACGGCGCGGAACTCGGCCACCGTTGCCGGCTGGACGCTGGTCAGCAGGGCCACCGGGTTGCTCCGGCTGGTCGTGATCGGCGCGGTGCTGGGACCCACCTATTTCGCCAACTGCTTCCAGGCTGGCTACGTCGTACCGAACATAGTGTTCACGTTGATCGCCGGGCCGGTGCTGGCGATGGTGCTGGTGCCCGGTGTGGTGCGGGCCATCGGCGCCGGGGGTCTGCCCCGGGCCCGGGAGGTGCTCGGCCGGGTGGCCGGGTGGCTACTCGTGGTTTCGTCCGCAGTCGTCGCGTTGCTGGTGATCGCCGCCCCGGTGGTGGCTTGGACGCTGAGCCTGGGGATTCCTGATCCCGCGCAACGGGGTCGGGGCCTGTGGCTGACCATGTTGCTGGTCCTGCTCGTCGCGCCGCAGGTCCTGCTGAACAGCCTGGCTTATCTCGGCATGGTCGCCCAGCGAGCGTGTGGGCGTTTCGCGCTCGCGTCCGCCGCACCGGCCGTGGAGAACGTCGTCCTGATCCTGACGGTGGTGCTGGCCGGCTGGTATTACGGGACAGGCCTTGACATCGATCACGTTCCGGTCACCCTGGTGATCACACTCGGGGTGGGCAGCACGGTGGGTGTTGCGCTGCACGCGGCGTTACAGCTGTTCGGTGCGGCGCGGGTGGGCCTGCTGACACTCCCGTCAGTGCGCTGGCGGCAGGACCCCGAGGCAGTCGCGGTGACCCGCAGGTTGGCGCGGTCGGTCGGCGTGGCGGCCTGCCCGGCAGCGGCGATGTACGTGCTGCTCGCGCTGGCCGGCTCGGTTCCCGGTGGGGTATTCGTCGTGCAACTGTCCTACGCGGTGTTGTTCTCACTGTCCTACGTCAGTGCCCGTGCGGTGTCGATGGCCGCGCTGCCCGGGCTGGCGCACGCCGCCCATCGCGAGGACGTTGCCACCTTCAGCTCGGCGTGGCGCCAAGGGCTGTCCTACGCGGTGATCGCCAGCTTGCCGCTACTGGTGTTGCTCGCCGTGCTCTCCGGACCCACCGCGAAGATTCTCGCCAATGGTGAGTTGCGGCACGCGGCCCTGATCGGTCCACTCGCCACCTGCCTGGCGGTGGTGGCGGTAGCCCAGCTGGCCGGTGGGGTGTCCGACCTCGGTTGCCAGGCGCTGTACGCGCGGCTGGACGACCGCATTCCGCGGCGGGCCAGCGAGGTGGCTTTCGCCGTGACAGTGGTGGTCGCCGCCGCGGCGCTGCTCCTGCCGGCCGACGGGTCGCGCCTGGTCTGGCTGGTGGTGGCCATCCTGGCCGGTGAGCTCGCCTCCGCGGGGATGGTGCTGACTCGGCTGCGCCGGGTGATCCGGCCCGAGCGGTTCATCGAACGCCGGGTCCTCGCCGGCGCACTCGTGGCCACGGTCGCGATGGTGCCGGTGACGGCCGCGGTGTGGTGGATCCAGCATGTGCACAGCGGCAGCCAGCTCAGCAACCTCGCAGTTCTCACCCTGGGCGGGACCGCGGCGCTCGGAGTCTATGCACTGGTGCTACGGGCCACCATGGCACGACGGACCAGCGAGGCGTCATGACCCGAAGCAAATTTTCCAGAGATGGGCTTTCCGGATTGAGGGATCGAGAGAGGTCGGCCAATCGTGCTTTCTCACGCTTATCGTATGTCGATTGAAGCGGAAGGTGTAGCTGCCCGTCCCACGTGGGAAGACCTAGTGGCCCATGACGAAACCATCGCACTCTCGAAGACGCCCGAGTGGGCTGACTGCATATGCAGCTCCGGTCACTTCTCGGACGCAACTTTGTTGTTCCGGGGAGAGGATGGCCGGCAACTGATCCTGCCCCGTCTGCGGAAAGCCGGTATCCCCTCCTTCCTGGGACTGTTCGAGTCACCGCCGCCGGGATGGGGCCTTGGTGCTGATGCGAGTGGTTTCCTCGGCGAAGGAGGTCCAGCGTCGCCCGTGGAGACCCGCGCCCTGATCCAGGAGATCCGACGCCTTCCTGGTCTGCGCACCCGCGTCATGGTGGGTGGAGACGACGCCGAGGTATGGGCATCAGTGGCTCCGGACACCATGTATTCCACCGCGCTGACCGCGCAGGTGCTCGATCTCCGCGGTGGTTTTTCCACGGTGTGGTCGAAACGGTTCACGAGTAAGGTACGGTCCAATGCCCGGAAAGCAGAACGACGGGACGTTACTGTGGAGTCGGACAATACTGGACGGCTCATTCCTGTCTTCGACGCGCTGTATCGGAGCTCCGTTGACAGATGGGCGCAGGAGCGGGGTCATCCGTTATCGTTGATGCGCTGGCGTGCGCAGCGCCGCGAGCCGCAGAGCAAGTTCACGACAGTGGCGCGCAGGATGGGGGAGCGTTGCACCGTGTGGATGGCGTGGCGGGGAGGTGAACCTCTCGCCGGAATTCTCGTCCTCACGAGAGGTTCGCGGGCCACCTACTGGCGGGGGGCAATGAACAAGGAACGGGCCCGGGGCACCGGCGCGAACGAGCTTCTTCACCGCTGCGCGATCGAGGCCGTCTGCGCCGATGAGCGGCAAAGCTACGACTTCGGCCTATCCCAAACTGAGGAGCTGAAGAGATTCAAAAGCACTTTTGGGACGGAGGAAGTTCCGGTGCACGCCTACTACCTCGAGAGACTTCCCACGGCGGCTGCCGAAGCGAAGTGTTACAGCGCCGCCAAGCAGGCTGTGCAAGCCGCAGCGCGGCTTGCGCGCGCTGGTAGGTGAGCCGGTGCGGCCGATGGCCGCGTACGGTGCTCAAGGTGCCGGCTTGAAAATCTCCGTTGCGTAGCGGGCCATCACTTCGGCGACGGCGCGGGAGTCCAGCCCTGTCGGCCCTGGGGTGAGTGCGTCGAGTTCGCGGAAGTAGTCGATGTAAAGATCTGGCGTGACCGTGCAGAGCATGATCGCGGGGACGTCGCCGGGGTTGCCGAACGTGTGCGGGACGCCGATCGGCGCGACGGCCAGGGTGCCGAGATCCGCGATGATCGTGTCGGTGCCGCAGGTGAACGTCGGGGTTCCCGAGACGACGTAGAAGGTCTCCTCGTGCTCATGGTGGATGTGTTGGGGCGGCCCATCGAGGTGCGGCGGGATGGTCACCTCCACCACTCCGAGCCGGTGCTGGGTGTGTCCACCGACTTCGAGGATGCGGATCCGCATGAGGCCGGCCGAAACGCTCTCTCCCTCGCCGGCCCTGACGATCGCGATGCTCATGACTCTTCTCGTCCCTTCATAACGCTCCAGCGCTACCGGCTCTCTCGCCCACTGTGTCATCTGCTGGCACCGACAAGGCCGTCGAACTCCGCTGATGCGGAGATATGATAGTTTCTTGCCCGCTTGTGCGGTTTCGATCGCTGTGCGAGGATGCGCCCCCGTCAGGAGCAGGGGAAGGTTGAGTGGCCGGCAGCCCGGGGAGGTGCGGTCGGCCACTCAACTCACTTGCCCGTGCAGGTGGAATACGCGCCAGCTCTCGTCCTCCCGAACTCTGCCGAGATCGCCATGATGCCCGCACCCGGCGACGTCGCTCAGCTCCTCTACGAGTGGCACAGCTGAGCGCGACAGACCACGCGGGCACGGTTAGCGTCGTCACTATGCGCAGTCTCCGCCAGGTGCGGACCCCGGCGCCCCTACCCGCGATGCAGGGCTGGGGTTCGCGTATGTGGCGTCTGATGTGGGCCGCCGGCTTGGCTCTCGGCACGTTGGTGGTGGCTGCGGCGCTGGCCTTCGGGTTGCTGTGGGCGCTCACCCCGTCGGTGGGCGACCTCCAGCGGCGCGTGGCGGATCGACTGGCCGCCCATGGAGCCGCCGAACTCGACACGCTGCCGGTGCCTGACCTCGTCGGCCAGGCCGTGGTGGCCACCGAGGACAGCCGGTTCTTCAGCGACCACGGCGTGGATCCCCGGGGAGCCGTTCGGGGTCTGCTCGGCGGACTCGAGGGGAATGAGGACGGCGGGGCGACACTGGACCAGCAACTGGCCAAGGTGCTCTACACCCCGGAGCGCACCGATGTCGGTGCCAAGGTCGAGCAGGTCATCCTCGGTGTGAAGATCGACGGCGGGTACTCGAAACGGCAGATTCTGCAGGCATATCTCGCCAGCGTCTACTTCGGTCAGGGCCACTACGGTCTCGTGACCGCCGCTCACGGGTACTTCGGGCGCGCGCCGGGCGACCTGTCCTGGGGGCAGGCGAGCCTGCTGGCCGGGGTGGTGCAGGCCCCGACGGCCTATGATCCGCTGACTCATCTCGACCTTGCCAAACAGCGGCAGCATGATGTCCTCGACCGGCTCGTAGCTACCGGAGCGCTCAGCCGGGCTCAGGCCGAGTCCGCGTTCGCCACCCCGCTGCACCTGCAGGTACCGCTGCGTGATGATCAGAACACTGATCGTAGTGCGCCAAACACCACTGGCCGACACATAGCAGCCGTTGGGCGCTGATCACTGAGTTTTATGCATCCCTCGGGCCTGACCCGTGAGGTGATACGCGGCGAAAGTGACCCCGAGCAAACCGGCTCCTCTCTGGACGACGCCGGGAACGGTAGGCCCTTGATGTCCGGCAAGCATCGTCGCTACATCCCGCACCGCCAACGCCGCGTCGCCACCGTGACCGGTGCAACGCTGGCCGCTGGCGGCCTCCTTGCCGGCACCGCATCGGCAGCGCCGGACGTCAACTGGGATGCCGTTGCGGCGTGTGAGTCCGGCGGGAACTGGGCCACGAATACCGGCAACGGCTTCTACGGCGGCCTGCAGTACACGCTCAGTACGTGGCACGCCAACGGTGGTGTGGGTAACCCGGCCAATGCCAGCCGGGAGCAGCAGATCTCCGTGGCGCAGCGCGTTCTGTCCACCCAGGGCATCGGCGCATGGCCGGTCTGCGGACGTCACGCCAACGACAACGTCCCTGCCGCTCCCGCAAAGCACGCTGCCCCAGCAGAACCGAAGCACGCTGCCCCAGCAGAACCGAAGCACGCTGCTCCAGCCGCACCAGCCACCCCTGCTACGCCACCCGCCGCCCCTGCGGCCCAGCCCGACCTGCCCGCGCAGGTAGGCCCCACCGTCGATTACGTAGTGGCCGGCGGCGACACCTTGGCGCAGATCGCCACAGCGCAAGCCGTACCCGGTGGGTGGCAGCAGCTCTACGACGCGAACCGCGACTCGATCGCCGACCCGAACATGATCCTTGTTGGGCAGCACCTGAAGGTCCCCAATGGTGCGGCGTCATCCGTGCCCGCGGCCACCCCACCGACTCTCGCGTCTGTGATGAAGCTAGCCGACGCGGCGGTTCGAGCCATCGGCCCAGCGCAGGCACCCGCCGCTACACCCCCAGCTGCCGAGGTACCCGCCGAGGCACTCGCAGCGATCAAGGTTCCCGCCGAGGCGCCTGCGGCTGTCAAGGCGCCTGCGGCTGTCAAGGCGCCCGTTCCTGCGAAGGCGCCCGCTCCTGCGAAGGCGCCCGAAGCGTTCACTATGAAACTAGCGGCCCGCGCGGTCACCGCAGCACTGGCTCAGCAGGGCACGCCCTACGTCTACGGCGGCGCTGCTCCAGGTGGCTTTGACTGCAGCGGCCTGGTGCAGTGGATCTACAAGCAGGTCGGTATCACCCTGCCGCGCACCGCCGCGGCGCAGTCCACCGTCGGTCATCCAGTCAGCCTCAATCAGCTGCAACCGGGCGACCTGCTCTTCTTCTATCGGCCAGTGGATCATGTCGTCATCTACGTCGGAAACGGCAAGATCGCCGAAGCTTCCCAACCCGGCCAGCCGGTCCACGTCCGGCCCATGTATCTCAACGGCTTCGTCGGCGCACGCCGGATGGTCTGACCACACCCGAAGTGCGCAACGTCCTGAGCACAGTGCGCGGCCCGATCCGGCCGCGCGCCATCCGGGTCGCCTGAGCAACGAGCTGCCGCCCAGCCGGCCACTGGCGGATCAGGTCGTAGGTGATGCGTAGCACCTTGGAGTGGATCATCTCAACGGCAATCGGGTAACGGTATGGTGCACCGCCGAAGGAGGTCTTGAAGCGGTCCACACTGGGCTGTTCTCCGACCTGATCCGGACCATCCAGTAGCGCCTGGAGGGTCGGAGCCCGGAGCCCGCCGAAGTCGAACCACTGCAAACCGGCCGACTTCGCCCAGCGCATCGCCTCCCAGGTGATGGCAGCCGGCACGCTGAGCCGTGCGGCCTCGCCGGATCGGTCCAACCCGCGCAGCCGCAGGCGGAGCATGCCGCCACATGCCGTGTACAGCTCGGCAGCCAGCGCGGCGCCGTGCACCTCGCCGATGAACAGCACGACGTGCCCCTCTGTGGCGAGCATGGTGTACAGCGCGCGGAGGTATTCGCCGGACAGCGGCTGGTAGCCCTGGTGGCTGGCGGAATGGCCGATGAGATCGATCAGCAGCCCGAGATCATGTTCGTCCCCGAGGCGGACGGTCACCCCCCGGGCCTGCCACTGCCTCGTCCAGGTGCGCAGCCGTTTACTCAGGCCACGCCGGAGCTCTGCCTCCTCCGCGGCGAGGTCGATGCGCAGTGAACCCGATGGGGCGACTTCGGCACTGGAGCGCCGGAACCCGCGGGAGAGCAGTTCGGAGCTGACCTCACCGGCGCCATCAGGCGGCTGGACGAACAGCATCCGCAACCGCCGAGGGGGGATGTCCGCTAGTGCTCCGCAGAGCACCCGGCGGACATCCTCACCGGCGTCGGCCTGCGCGATCACCGGGCCGTAGGGCAGGTAGCCGACCGCGCCGAGCACGGGGAAGCGCCGGTACAGGATCTGCGCGCCCGCCACCAGATCGATGCCACGCCAGACCAGGACGTACAGCGGTGCGTACCCCACCGTGGCGCGTAGCCGGGCCCAGGCCGAGAGCTGGGTGACATCAGACTGCGGAGTACCGGCGACCATCGCGTCCCACTTCGCCAGTACCGCCAGATCCGGATGCTCACACACGACGACGGTGAGGGGGTAACCACCCGACCGGGAAATCAGCGTAGGCATCCGGTGCTCCCGGCCGATCATTGGCTAACCCCCTGGTCGCCTGCGTGCATCGGACCGCTCACCCTCAGCCTCTTGTCGT
This sequence comes from Pseudonocardiaceae bacterium, assembly GCA_036266995.1. Taxonomy (GTDB): domain Bacteria; phylum Actinomycetota; class Actinomycetes; order Mycobacteriales; family Pseudonocardiaceae. The sequence goes on from DATAWX010000060.1 coordinate 17,268, forward strand.
CAGAACATCCATGCCTGTTACGTCAGACGCCACGCTCCGGCCGTCTAAGGTCACTCTCAGGCGAGGGGTCCACACTAGGCGCATGCGCATCCTCGTAGTCGATGACGACCGGGCGGTCCGGGAGTCGCTGCGCCGGTCGTTGCAGTTCAACGGCTACACCGTGCAGCTCGCCGGGGATGGTCTGCAGGCCATGGAAGTGCTGGCGACGCAGCGACCTGACGCGATGGTGCTCGATGTCATGATGCCCAAGGTAGACGGTCTGGAAGTGTGCCGGCGGCTGCGCGGCACCGGCGATGACCTCCCGATACTGGTACTCACCGCTCGAGACGCGGTCTCCGACCGGGTCGCCGGGTTGGACGCCGGCGCCGACGACTACCTGCCCAAGCCATTCGCTCTGGAGGAGTTGCTCGCTCGGTTGCGCGCCCTGCTTCGGCGCACCCCGGACAGCATCGGGGCGGCCGGCTTTACCGGCACCACGCTGGAGTTCTCCGACCTCGTCCTGGATCAGGGCACCCGGGAGGTCACCCGGGGAACCCGTCGGATCAGCTTGACCCGCACCGAGTTCAGCCTGCTGGAGCTGTTCATGCGACATCCCCGGCAGGTGCTCACCCGCGGCCGGATCCTGGAGGACGTCTGGGGCTATGACTTCCCCACCTCCGGCAATGCGCTGGAGGTCTACGTTGGTTACCTGCGGCGCAAGACCGAGGCGGGCGGTGAGCCGAGGCTGATCCACACTATGCGTGGCGTGGGCTACGCATTGCGGGTGACGCCTCCGTGACACCGGCGGCCGACCTGAACTTCGGGACTCGGCGGATGTCGCTGCGCACCAGGGTCACCCTGCTGGCCGCGGTGTGCGTGGGCAGCGCAGTCGCGCTGGTGTCGCTAGCCGGCTACTTCACCGTCCGTACCAGCCTCTACGACCAGCTCGACACGACGCTGCTGCAGCGCGCTGATTCGCTGCGCACCACGCTGGCCAGTGCCGAGCAGCTCGGTGGCATACCGCCCGGTGTGTTCAACGCCGCCGACATCAGGGTCGGCCTGCTCGACGGCCGCACCGGCAATGGCGCTGTCTTCGGGGACATGGAGATGGGCCCCGACGAGCTCGCCGTGGCGCAAGGCCGCCAACCCCAGTCATTGCGCACCGACCGGGTACGCGACCTGCGCGTCGCCGCCGTGCCCGCGGGGTCGGGTGCGGCCTTGGTGGTGGCCCAGCGGCTGGATGCCACCCGCACCACGCTGGCCCGGCTCGGTCTGGTATTCACCCTGGTCGGAGGAGCCGGCGTGCTGCTGGCCGCGGCCGCGGGCACCGCGGTCGCCCAGGGCGGGCTGCGCCCGGTGCAGCGACTCACCGAAGCGACCGAGCGGATCGCTCGCACCGGCGATCTGCAACCGATCGCCATCTCCGGCGACGATGAGCTCGCCCGGCTCACCGGGAGCTTCAACAGCATGCTCGCCGCGCTCGCGGAGTCGCAGGAACGCCAACGCCGGCTGGTTGCTGATGCCGGCCATGAGTTGCGCACCCCGCTCACCTCGTTGCGCACCAACCTGGAGTTGCTGGCCGCCTCTGACCGCCCGGACGCTCCGTCGTTGTCCGACCAGGATCGCAAGGAGATCTCCGACGACGTGCGGGCCCAGGTGCAGGAGTTGTCCACATTGGTCGGAGACATCGTCGAGCTGGCCCGCGAGGACGCCCCGCAGGTGGTGCACGAACCGGTGGAGCTGGCCGACGTGGTCGAGCGGGCGCTGGCCCGGGCGGGCCGGCGAGCGCCGGGAGTTCATTTCGAGGTCGACCTCGTGCCGTGGAGCCTGCTCGGTGACGCCAACGCCCTGGAACGCGCCGTGCTCAACCTGCTCGACAATGCCGTCAAGTGGAGCCCTCCCGGCGCGACCGTCACAGTCCGGTTAGCGCCGACTGGGCGGGGTACTGCCGCGGTGGATATCGCCGACGCCGGGCCTGGGGTGGCTGACGCCGATCTGCCCTACATCTTCGAGCGGTTCTACCGCTCGTCGGATGCGCGTACCCTGCCCGGGTCGGGCCTCGGACTGGCCATCGTGGCGCAGGTCGCCGCCCGTCACGAAGGTACGGTGCGGGCCAGGAAAAGCCTCGCGGGCGGGATGCTGATGACCCTCGAACTGCCCGGCCGACCATCCACCCCACACCCTTAAGGTGCCTCACATGCCCCTCTCAGGAATCCAGGACACCCTAGAGACATGACCGACGAGACGCCGCGCCCACCACAACCCGGCGATCCCGGCGGGTACCCGTCGCCATGGGCGCCCACCGGTCATCCTGGGTCGCCGTGGCAGCCGGGGCCACAGCATTCACCGCCCACCACACCGATCGGCGTGCCGCCCTCAGGAGCTGCCCGACCGCGGCGCGGTGGGCCCGCCGTCGGTGCCGTCGTGCTGTCGCTGATCGTCGGCCTGGTCGCCGGAGGTGTCGGCGGCGCCGTCGGGTATCAGCTGGCCACCAGCGGGTCGCAGGCGACCAGCGCGCTGGACTTGCCCGCGCCCGGTGCAGTGCCGATCGCGAATCTACCGGCTGGGTCGGTCGAGCAGGTGGCGCAGAAGGTGACACCCAGCGTGGTCCAGCTCCGGGTGCACGGGTCCCAGGTGGCTGCCGAGGGCAGTGGGATCGTGCTGAGTGCCGACGGACTGATCCTCACGAACAACCATGTGGTGGAACCGGCCGCGAACGGCGGCCAGCTTGCTGCCGTGTTGCAGGACGGCCGCTCGGTGCCGGTCCAGATCGTCGGTAGGGCGCCGCCCTTCGACCTCGCGGTGGTGCGTGCCCAGGGCGTCAACGGGCTGATTCCGGCTCAGCTGGGGACCTCCAGCAACATCCGGGTCGGTCAGGAAGTGGTGGCGGTGGGCTCGCCGCTGGGTCTATCAGGAACCGTGACCAGCGGCATCGTGAGCGCGCTGGACCGCCCGGTGCGGGCCGGCGGTGAGGGCAGCGGTCAGGACACCGTGCTGGACGCGATCCAGACCGACGCCGCGATCAACCCAGGTAACTCTGGTGGCCCGCTGACCGACATGCAGGGTCGGGTGATCGCCATCAACTCCGCTATTGCCTCGCTCGGCTCCGGTACCGGGCAGGCGGGCTCGATCGGGTTGGGCTTCGCGATCCCCATCGACCAGGCCAGGCGGATCGCCAACGAACTGGTCCACACCGGTCAGGCCACTTCGGCGATCCTCGGGGTTACCGTTCCGGCCGGGCAGCCGGAGGACGGCGCGGCCGTGGTTCAGCAGGTCACGCCCGGTGGCGCCGCTGCCGCTGCCGGCATCCAGTCCGGCGATAAGATCACCAAGGTGGGTGACCGGGTGATCGACAGTGGCGATGCACTCGTTGCGGCAGTTCGCTCACACTCGCCGGGTTCCCAGATCACCCTCACGATCAAGGGAGCGGGCGGTGCCACCCGGGAGGTCCAGGCCACCCTGGGTAGCCAGCAGGTCGGCACCCACTGAAGAACCGAGAACCGCCGCGCGGCGAATCCGGAGATCGAGACCTGCTTCCGGGCTCGGACAGCGTCCAGCTACGGTGCTCGGCATGGAACACAGCGTGCGCAGCCTGGGTCGGGCTCTCGTCGTGGTCGTCGATGACCGGGTGGTGCATGGTGAGCGTGGGGATGCAACCGGTCCGCTGGTCACCGAGCTCCTCGAGGAGGCCGGTTTCGTGGTCGACGGCTCGGTAGTCGTGGCGGGAGAGTCGGTGGACATCCGAAACGCGTTGAACACGGCCGTCATCGGTGGAGTGGACCTGGTGGTCACTGTCGGTGGTACCGGGGTGTCACCGAGGGATGTCACCCCGGACGCAACGGCCGGTGTGCTGGACCGCCCGATACCGGGCATCGCGGAGGCCATCCGCGCCTCTGGGCTCGCGGCCGGCGCCGTGGACGCGGGTTTGTCCCGTGGGCTGGCCGGGGTCTCGGGCAGCACCCTGGTCGTGAACCTGGCGCCGTCGCGGGCGGCGGTCCGGGACGGGATGGCGACTCTCACTCCGCTGGTCGGACGGGTGATCGAAGAGCTGTCCTGGCCAGACCAGGACTGAGCACTACCCAGGATCACCGGTGACCACCACGACGGGCCCGAACGGTCGCCGTTGCGGGCCCGCGGGGCGGGGCGGTTCAGTGCTGCCCGCCTAGCTTGCCGTTACGGCTCAGCACATTGCTGACGCTCTCGAACTGGTCGTGGTAACGGCCGCCGGTGGCCTTGTCCGCTGTGGAGACTGCGACCTCGACGAACTCCACGGCCATGCCGCTGACCTTCTCGACGAGTGGACCGGCCTTCTCCTTCGCCTGGTCGAGGATCGGGCCGGCAGTGACGGCTACCTTCTCGGCGTACGGGCCAGCTTTGTTGATCGCTTGCTCGACCATCGGGCCAGCCAGATCCTTGGCCACGTGGACGAACGGGTCGGCCTTCTCCTTGGCTTGCTCGACGTAGGGGGCGGCCTTTTCCATGGCCATCTCGACGAGCGGGGTGGCCTTCTCGATGGCCTGCGCAACGACAGGGGTGGCCAGGGTGATGACGGGACCGGCCGCGTCCTTGATTTTGTCCACTAGACTCATGGTGGGAGCCTTCCGTTTGCGAGTTGGAGACTGTGTTACGCAGTCTTGAGCTACATCCTGGCACTGGGATCCGGTAGCGGGAAGTGATCGGCACCGGCTGGCCCGTGCGGTCACGCGGTAGAGGAGGGTCATCGTTCAGGTGAGTGAGGCGGGTCGCAGGACAAGACTGGATCTCGTGTTCGGTGACGTGCTGCCCGAGAGCACCTCAGACGACCGGCCTCGGCCGGCGGACGCGGAGTCCGACGAGCGCGACCAGTGGCTGCGGGACAACCGCCCCCCGCATCATGACACCACCGGGTGATCAGCTCCGCCGCTGGGCCTGCAACAGGTCGCGGATCTCCACCAGCAGCTCCGCCTCGCTCGGCAGGGCGAGTTGCTCCACTGGAGGTTTGGAGTATCGGCTCAGCAGCCTGCTCATCGGGACGACGACGAGGAAGTAAACTATCGCCGCAGTGATCAAGAAGGTGATGACCGCGCCGATGAACACCCCGTAGCTGAACACCTGGCCGCTGACGGTGAACTTACCGCCCACCTCGCCGCCCCCGGTGAACACCGCGATCAGCGGGGTGATGAAGGAATCGGTGAACTGCTTGACCAGCGCCACGAACGCGGTGCCGATCACCACCGCAACCGCGAGGTCGATGATATTGCCGCGGAGGATGAAGTCGCGGAACCCCTTGAGCATGTGACCCCCCAATGGTCAAACTCAAGCTACCCGTCGCGTAACCGCTTCGTCAGTAGACGGTAACGGTCAGGGTCTGGGAAATCGAGGCTGCCGCCACGCGAGTCGCGGCCACGGGATCGAGTGCCACCAGCACCAGGCGGCCGTCGTGTTCCCCGCCGCGGGCGCCGGCTTCGAGGACCGCAAGCACCCGCGCGGCGCGGGCCAGCACTATCGGCTCGTCCTGCCGTTCGCCGACGGTCACCACATCGACCGTGGCACCGGGACGGAGCAGCGCGGCGACGCCCGGATCCGCAAGTCTTAGCGGAACGCTCACCGTGTCCTGATTCGTCGAGATCGCCCGGGTGAGATCGGAACCGGTCAGCCGCACGTCGGTCAGCGGCTCACCACGGCGGACCGGTGCGGCCAGCGTCCGGCCCAGCACCGCGGCCGGAACCCGAGCGGCGCCGTCGGGTATCACCTGTTCGGGTAGCCCGCGCAGGGTCACCTGGCTTGCTCCGAGAACGGAGCCCGCCGCCAGATCCCGGGCGGCGACCACCACCGCCTCGTCGGCGGAGCTTGCTCGATCCGGGATCAGTGCCAGTACCGCGGCGAGGACGACGAGCACCGCGGCGATTGCCCGGCGAAGCAACACGGCGCGGCTGAACCCGGATCCGCGCTTGAGTGACTCCCACCGTTGCCGCAGCAGCAGCGCCACAGCGCGCGGACTGCGGTGGTGCCGCCATGGCTCCATGCTGACCTCCCGATCTTGTCGTCACGATCGGGACGTTAGGCAAGATCAGGCCGCACCGACAGCCCCCATCACCGCGGGCTGTGGACAACCGGGCGCCTGTGGATAACTTCGCCAGATCAGGAGGCGCTGGCGGTCGCTGAACTCGAGGCCGACGATGCCGAACCCGAGCCAGGCTTCGACTCAGTGGATTTCGATGGCTTGGCCTCTGACTTGCCGTTAGTGCGGGACTCATTAGTGCGGGATTCCGAAGGACGAGACTCGGGCTTCTTGTCGCTGCCGGACTCGGACTTGCCGTTGGCACCGCTGGACTCGGCCTTGCCGTTCGACCCGGACTCTGATTTGCCCTTCGAACTGTCACCGGCGCGGCTGTCGGTCCGGTAGAAGCCGCTGCCCTTGAACACGATCCCCACCGCTGAGAACAGCTTGCGCAGCCGGCCGGCACACTCGGGGCAGTCGGTTAGCGACGAGTCGGTGAACTTCTGCACGGTGTCGAAGCGGTGCTCGCACGCGGTGCACGCGTAGGAGTAGGTCGGCACGTTTCGCCTCCACAGGTTGGCACTCTGCACACGAGAGTGCCAACTCCGATGATAGCAAGACCGCCGCCATGCACACCCGCTCGGCTGGTCGCCCGCTCTGCGTGGCCGTGAACGACGCCGAGCCACGCCTTGGCGGGGGCTCAGTAGGGGAGCGGGATGAGGCCGCGGGCCGGGGTCAGGGCTGCGGTGACGGGGACGTCGTGCGGTTGCGCGGGGAGTGCGGCGAGCACCTCGTCGTCCCGGACGATCGCCACCAGCGGGGTACCCGGCGTCGCCAACGGTAGCGTCCGGTCGTAGTGCCCGCCCCCACGGCCGAGCCGTACCCCGGCCCGGTCAACGGCTAGTGCCGGCACTAGGACCAGGACGGCAGTGGCGATCGCCGCGCTGCCCAACCGGGAACCGGTCGGCTCGAGTAGCCCCAGTGGCCCGACCTGAAGTAAACCCGGGCCGGTGTACTGCGCCCAGTCCAGCGGCCCCCGAGAAATCACCACCGGCAGTAGCACCTGGCAGCCCCGGCGCACCAGACCATCGAGCAGTTCCGGTGAGCCCGGCTCGGCGCCGACCGGCCAGTAGGCGCACACCGTGCCGGGCAATCCCGGCAACGGCATCGCAGCCAGTGCCGCCGCTTCGCGCTCTCGCACCGCCGCCGGCACCGCCCGCCGCGCCGCAACCAGCCGCCGCCGGAACTCCCACTTGCCGCTCTCGTCCACGTAACCGCCCGGCATGGAGACGTATCGGGGTTTCTCGAGACCCCGTAGGACCGATAAGTGTCCATGTCGGGCGGGGTGGACGTCGTCGGAGGTGCGCCGGCTGGGCCGATAGGGTCGGGCGTCATGAGTTCCTCAGCGATCGAACCGGTTGGGCACGGTGTGTTCCGCACTGCAATCGTGCCAGCCGCCGGGCTCGGTACCCGGTTCTTTCCGACGACCAAGACCGTGCCCAAGGAGCTCCTGCCGGTCGTCGACACTCCGGCGATCGAGTATGTCGCGGCGGAGGCGGCCCAGGCCGGGGCGCACCGGCTGGTGCTCATCGTCTCACCGGGCAAGGAGTCGGTGGCCGCGTACTTCGACCCCAACCCGGATCTGGAAGCCGGCCTGCGGGGCCCCGGCAAGGAGGCGCTGCTCGCCAAGGTGCGCCGGGCTCCCGAGCTGATCCAGGCCGAAGTCGCGGTGCAGCACAAGCCACTCGGCCTGGGGCATGCGGTGGGCTGTGCTGAGCCGTTGCTGGCGGACTCCGACGACGCGGTGGCCGTCCTGCTGCCTGACGACCTCGTGCTGCCCACCGGGATACTGATCAAGATGGCAGCGATCCGCCAGCGGCACGGGGGCAGCGTGCTGTGCGCCTTCGACGTCCCGCGCGAGCAGATCTCCGCCTACGGGGTGTTCGACGTTGCCGACACCGACGACCTGGACGTCAAGCGGGTGCGCGGGATGGTGGAGAAGCCGGCGCCCGAGGCGGCGCCGTCGACCTTCGCGGCGGCCGGTAGGTACCTGCTGGATCGCGCGGTGTTCGATGCGCTGAAACGGATCGCTCCCGGCTCAGGCGGCGAGCTGCAGCTCACCGACGCCATCGCGCTGCTGATCGACGAGGGACATCCCGTGCACGTCGTGGTGCACCGGGGCGGGCGGCACGACTTGGGAAACCCAGGCGGGTTGCTTCGGGCGTCGGTGGACTTCGCGCTGCGGGATCCTGAGATCGGTCCTGAGCTGCGAAGCTGGTTGCGGGACAGGGTGGAGCAGGAGAACACGTGAGGTCGCTGGACGAACAGCTCGGGCGGGTGCTGGACGCGGCAGTGCGTCCCGAACCGGTGCGAGTGGCGATCTCCGAGGCGCAGGGGATGCTCTGCGCGGAGGAGGTCGTGGCCCAACGCGCGCTGCCCGGCTTCGATCAGGCCGCGGTCGACGGGTACGCGGTGCGCAGCGTGGACGTCACGGAGGTCCCCGTGACGTTGCCGGTGGTCGGCGAGATCGCGGCCGGCTCACGGCAGCCACTGCGGCTGCAGCCCGGCCAGGCGGTCCGGGTGGCTACCGGCTCGGCGTTGCCGGCCCTGGCTGATGCCGTGGTCCCGCTGGGGCATACCGAGGACGGGGGGGCTCATGCGGCGCGGGTCACCGTGGCGCGGTCGGTGCCATCGAAGGCCTATGTGCGCCGCGTCGGGGAGGACGTGCAGACCGGAGACGTCGCGGTCCGCCTCGGCGCGGTGATCGGCCCGGCGCAGGTGGGGCTGCTCGCGGCGGTGGGACGGGCCAAGGTGCGGGTGCACCCGCGGCCCCGGCTGTCGGTGCTGTCGGTCGGTGAGGAGCTCGTCGACGTCGAACGCACCCCGGGCACCGGGCAGGTCTACGACATCAACTCCTACGCGCTGGCCGCGGCCGCCCGCGACGCCGGCGCCGAGGTGCATCGGGTCGGCATCGTGCCCAGCGATCCGTCCCGGCTGCGTGAAGCGGTGGAGGGCCGGCTGTTGCAGTCGGAGATCGTGGTGGTGACCGGCGCGGTCGGCGGGGCGGTGGGCGACGAGCTGTCCGCCGCGGTGGCCGAGCTCGGCCCACTGGATGTCGGGCGGATCGCGATGCACCCAGGTTCGGTCCAGGGCTTCGGCCGGCTGGGCTCGGATTCGGTGCCCACCTTCTTGCTGCCGAGCAATCCGATCAGCGCGTTAGTGGTCTTCGAGGTGCTGGTGCGGCCGCTGATCCGGCTCGCATTGGGCAAGCGCAATCCCCACCGGCGCACCATCACCGCGCGGCTGCTGTCCCCGGTGACGTCCACCGCGGGCCGGTGCGGGTTTGTTCGCGGCCAGCTGTTGCGCGATCCCGATACCGGGGAGTACCTGGTACAACCTCTTGGCACCTCCGGCGCCCACCTGCTGGCCTCGCTGGCTGAAGCGAACTGTCTGATCCTCGTAGATGCAGACACCACTGAGGTGTCGATCGATGAGCTGGTCGCCGTGAGCTTCCTCGCGCAGCGCGGATGAGGCGTCATGTTCGGGCCTGGACCTGATGGTCGTCACCCCGGCTGGCCGGCGCGGCTGGGCCCGGTAAGGGTCGCCAGGGGAGAGGTCACGCTGCGCCCAGTGCGGCTGCGGGACGGCTCCGCGTGGAGCCGTCTGAGGCTGCGCGACGAAGCCTACCTGCGAATATGGGAGCCGGATGGGGAAGGCGCCTGGGCCGAGCGCTTCGCCACCATGGTCTGGCCGGTGATGTGCAGCGGGCTGCGCGCGACGGCCCGGCGGGGCCAGGCCCTGCCCTTCGCCATCACGGTCGATGGAGAGTTCGCCGGCCAGCTCACGCTGGGCAACGTGGTCCGTGGCGCGCTGCTCTCAACGTGGGTCGGTTACTGGGTGGAGTCGGGTGTGGCCGGGGGTGGTGTGGCGACGGCAGCGGTGGCGCTAGCGGTGGACCATGCGTTCGGGCCAGTCGGGCTGCATCGGGTCGAGGCCACCGTGCGGCCGGAGAACGCGGCCAGCCTTCGGGTGCTGGCCAAGCTCGGGTTCCGCGATGAGGGCCTACTGCAACGTTATCTGGAGGTGGACGGCGCGTGGCGGGACCATCGGCTACTCGCCATGACCCAGGATGAGCTCGGCACCGGCTTGGTGTCCCGCTTGATCCGCTCCGGCCACGCCCGCCTCTCGTGAGTGCGTAACAGTGTTCTAACACTGTTACGCACTCACGACCTCCGGCGCGCCTCCAGGATCAACGACTTCAGTGTGACTAGCGTGATGCACGCTGTAGTGCAGTCAGCTCAGGAATGGCGGACCGGGTAGGGGGCGCGGAGTGCCCAGCTCGCTGATCTTCGCGGCGCTGGCGGCGGCATGGCTTGTCGTCCTCGTCCCGATGGTCGCGAAGCGACGGCAGGAGGTGGTGCGCACTGCGGAGTCTGCGCTGGCTTCTCGGGTACTGCACCGGCCGGGCCCTTCTCGTGTGGCGCACGAGCACGGTCAACAGGTGCGCATGATCGACGAACGGATCGCGCAGTGGGAGTCAACCTTGGACGAGCATCGGCATAGATCCGGTCGCGGTGGCTATGACCCGGAGGTCGCCGCACAGTTAGCCCGGGAGAAATACGCGTTACGGCAGCGAGTGGTGCTTGCTCTAGCAGTCGCTGCGGTGGCCAGTGTCGTGCTGGCCTACACCGTGTCGAGCCTGCTGTGGTGGGTGCACGTAGCGTTGGACCTGGCACTGGCCGGTTACCTCGGCTACCTGCGTCGGCAGGTGCGTATCGAGGACGAGGTGCGACGGCGCCGAGCCGCGCGGGCGGCCGGGTCGCGTGCCGACGGTCCCGCGCCACATGACATCGCCGCGGATGCCCATCGCAGGGTAGAGCCGGTGCAGGAGCCGTCGTCGGAGCTGCCTGCCACGGCGTCGTCGGTGCCCCAGCACACCGCCGTTGCCCTAGACCTAGACGATGAAGACCCGACGTTCGACGAGCTGCAACCCGCGTTTAAGCCGCGCTACCGTCGGGCCGTCGGCGAGTAGCCGCGGACCGCTGGTAAACTCATCGCGCATCGCGGGGGGCTGTAGCGCAGTTGGTAGCGCGTCTCGTTCGCATCGAGAAGGTCAGGGGTTCGATTCCCCTCAGCTCCACCACAGGGTTCGAATTGTGCCCCTGACCAGGTGATTTGTGTTGGTAGTGCATGATGGTGACTCTACGTGTCGATCGTGAATGTGCCGGTCAGAAGCTGTTTTCCGGTTGTAGTGCCCCAGGGTGTCTTGCGTGTCCCGCTTTGGGGTTGGAGCTGCAGCGTCGGTTCGTGATCGATGATGTGGCCGTTGGCGAGGTACAGGTGTGGAAGAGGGCCTGGTGCAGGTCGCCGACTGCACCGCGTTAGAGGGCTTGCTAGCCCTAGAACACGCCAGGCAAAAGGCCTACACCCACGATGCCGACGCCCTCCTGGGTGCTCAACCACCCCGTTTGTCGGCTGTGTTCACCGTCCGCCGTTCATCGTGCGCCACACGGCATGCGCGGATCTTTGATCATTGGCGAGTGCTCGGACTCCATATGGGGCAGGTGGCCCGGGCTGGGCGCGAGATGCTGGTGATGGTCGGGCAGGGGCCGGTCGGGTGTTGGTGACAGGCGGCAGGGAGGTGGGCGCGGGTGCCTATGCTTCGGCGGTGCCTGTGTCGCGGAAACGGAAAAAGAAGTCTGGCAAATCTGGTCGGTCCGTCGGGTGGCCCCACGTGGATCGGCGCGGATCTGGTGTTGATGTGCCTGCGTGGGATCGCCATGAGCTAGCGGATGCGTGGCGGGGTATCGCCGCCTACCGAAACCAACTCGACGCACAGCGGGCGTCGCGGGCCGCTGCGATCGCGACGGATCTGGTCGCGGAGCTCGTGAGGGTGGTGGCGGATCAGCCAGATATGATCATGGAAGACGCGTTGTGCGGATGGCTGGGAACGCTGTTGGGCGAGGCGGAGCAGGCGCCCGTGGATGAACGGGTGGGCCCGCATCACCTGGCCGAGGCCATGGTGGCGGCGGCGGAGGCCGCAGTGATGGCGGCGTTGAAGGCGACCACCGGACTGGCGGACGCTTGGTGTGCGCCGTGGCGGGTGCTCACCGCGCTGGCGTGCGTTCTGCCGTATCCGCTCGGCGAGGTTGCGGGCGATGCGATCGTGCGGTTGCGGGATACGGCGGTCGGGCAGGTGTTGCTGGCTGTGCCGCCGGGTCCAGTGGTGACCGGGCCGGTGCTGTGGACCTGTGACCGGTATGGCAGCCGGTTTGCCGTCGCTGCCCCGATCACCACGGCGGACCGGCCGGTGCGTTGGTATTTGTGGGATATCGATGCCTGCGGACATCAGGCGTTTACCGTGCATGGTGGCTTCTACCCCACGCCGGAGGCGGCGTTGGCCGCCTGGCAGGCCGGGGTAGGTCAGATCGCAGCGGCCGGCACCGTCTTAGCCCCGGTCCATGACCCGTGGCTCTTAGCTGACCTGATGCCCGCCGAGCAGGGATTTTTGCGTGCCGGTGGGGAAAGCGTCGAGCAGTTCGCTGAGTACCACCGCAGCAAGCGTTTAGGTGAGGTCGTCACGCAGGCAGTGCCCCGACGGGGAACCCAACCAGGTGGTGGTTTGGACGCGGCCACCGCCGCAGTCGAATTCGCCACGTGGCTGCGCACCCACGAAGCTGACAAGCAGGAGCTGCCGGAGGATGTGGACGAATTGGCCACAGAACTGGCCAACTCCTGGTGCATCAACGAAATCGACGCGGTATATGCCACGTGTTCCCCGCACCGGGTCGCCCTGTGCGTGTTGCACATGCGCAACTTCTACCTCAACGGGTTCGCCGACCAGATGGTGGCCGTGCTGCCCGAATGGACCCGATGGCTGGCCGCGCGCAACGCTGCCTCACCGGAGCTGGCCGACCGCTGCCTGCTCTACGCGCACGGCCAACCGCACCAGCAGGTCGGCCGGGACGACAGCGAGCCCGACTACCTCGCCCGTGTCATCGAATAGGCCTCTGCCGGACAACACGCGCTTCGGGATGACCAGCTGCCGATGTCCCACCGGACCTCCAAGTCGATCAACCTGAAGAATCTAAAGTGGACAACTTGTGACCAGTGCGGCCCGCGTCCTGCGAGTGAGCATGGACAGGCGGCCACCATGGTGGACTCAGTGCTCCGGTGCGCCGACCAACGCGACGCCACCGCCGAGGCGGAGATCCGCACCGCCGCCGAAGGATCGCCGGGCACTCGAATTTTCGACCTGCCGCGATCTTGGTCGGTTTCCTTCACCTCAACGTCGCAAGGGTTAGTTGTATCACTGTGGGGGTCTCCGGCCTCTATTCATCGACCGAAGAACGCCGAACTCCACGAAGATCGCCTCAGGACCCCGCCTCGTCCGTGACATTTCGATAGATCGGCAAACAGGGCCGCGGCCGAGGTCTTCTAAGACCACTGTGACCACAGCGCTATTGTTCCAGAGGAGACGTTCACCCATGCTCAGCACTGAACTCGTCCCAGCAACCAGCGACCGAGTGTTTCGCGCGACGGCGGTACGCTCGGAGACGACCGCTGCCGACGCTTTCGTCCCAGCTCCCGCACAAGTCGACAACGGTGACGAAGCACGCTACCCCGATAAATCAGGGACGTACACAAAAGGTATCCTGCAAAGCGGTATCGGCATAGTCGACCCAGCCGCTTACGAAACGTTCAAGCGCGCTCTGAGTACCGGCGCTCAGGCAGACTTCAATAAGATCATCCTAGGTGGCCCGCGCACCCTGAATGGACCACAGGGAGGTTTGGCGTTCTATCTGGACTCTCTTGATGCCAGTCAATTTGTGGTGCCTCCCGCGCCAGCACTGCAAAGCGAAGCCTACGCGACCGAACTGATTGAGCTGTACTGGGCTTCGATGCTTCGCGACGTAGCATTCACCGACTACGCCGGAAACGGCACGGCAGCCGATGCGGCGGCCGAGCTCACAGCACTACATCATCATTACGCCGGCCCGCGGGATGCCACCGGCAACGTCACCCCGGCTCTGCTATTCCGCGGACCCTTCGTGGGGGAGACCGACGGCCCATACATCTCACAGTTCCTGCTGCAGCCCACCGCGTTGGGCGCACTACCGATCGACCAGAAGTACAAGACCTTCCCTGCTAACGCCGACTTCGTGACAACAGACGACGACTTCCAAAAGGTGCAGAACGGGCAAGTCGCTCAAAGTGGCCCCGCATCCGGCCCGACCCTCTACCTTCATGACGGGCGCGGCCTCGCCGCCTACACTCACGATGACGTGCTATATCAGGCATACTTCATCGCATATCTTGTGCTCAACACGCTCAAGTGTCCACAGAACCCGGGAAACCCCTATATAGGCTCCAAGATCGAGAATGGGTTCGCCACGCTGGGGCAACCAGACATTGCAGCGACACTTGCCGCTGTCGCCAATGAGGCACTCAAAGCAGTCTGGTATCAGAAATGGTTCGTCCACCTGCGCCACCGCCCCGAGTCCGGTGGCGCGATCGTTGCGCTGATCAAGACCGGGCGAGGCGACACCATCGACGGAAACGTCAGCTCCACCGTTCTTGATTCAAATGCTGTGAAGGCCAGCTTCGCCGCCAATAACAACAGCTACTACCTGTCACAAGCCTTCCTCGAAGGTTCACCCACCCATCCCGCCTACCCGACCGGACACGGTACCGTGGCTGGCGCCTGCATCACTGCCCTGAAGTTCTTCTTCGACGGTAGCTTTACCATCCCAGCACCAGTCATGCCGACGGCTGACGGGACGAGTCTATCGCCCTACGCTGCTCCAGTCGGTCACGGCCTAACAGTCAACGGTGAGCTGAACAAACTGGCCCACAACATTAGCTTCGGCCATGGCATCCACGCCGGGATCCACTGGCGCAGCGACACCGACACATCGATCCAGCTGGGAGAAGCGATCGCACTGAGCTACTTGCAGGATCGAGCGCACACCTACAATGAGAAATTCGAAGTCTCCCTCCAGAAGGTAGACGGGACGACCGTCACGATCTCTCACCGCTGACACAGCGTGCGGGCACGAGCACCGACGGGAATGGCACGCGCCGGTCGGGCGGCCGGACAAGACAGTGACGGGGCCTCTGGCACAGGCTCCTATAAGGTCACGACGCCCGTCCGGCCGCGTGCACAAACCGGCAGCGAACGGGCCGACGGATCACGCCAAGGACAACGGAAGCGTCGGTCACCTCATCGGGTCAGACCCACAAATCAGACCGGGAGTCACGATCTTTCGGTCGCGTCGACGATGAGGTCTGCCTGCCCGAACGATCGCGAGCGACTCCATCGATGAGTATGACGTCGGTGTCGGGCAACGAGGTCTGACCATCGCCCGTGATGACGGTGCTGGATCGGGTGGCGGTGATGGTCATGACTCTTTCCGGGTTTTGTGTTCGGGCGACGCCGCCGCGGGTCGCCGAGCGTCCAGCCGTGAGTGCCGGAACGGTGCCAGCTCATCGACCAGTTCACCTCGGACCTCGGCACCGATCAGCTCCGCGACGCGCAGGCAGAGAGTCACGCCGCTGTGGGTGACCGCGATATGGAAGTTCTCGATGGTGGTGCTTCGCCCGAGCACGGGAAGCCCGTCGATCGGGATCGGCCGCACGCCGATCCGGCTCGCCTTGACTTTGCTGCCACGAAGCCCCGGGTAGAGCTCCGCGGCCCGGTGCAGCATCACCCGGATCGCCGCACCGGGTTCGGCGATCCGGGTGTCACCGTCGTGGGTCGATACGGCGGCGTCTGCGGTGATGTTGCCCAAGACGAGCCGGCCGCCGCCGTCGGGTCGCAGGTGGATCTGCGGTGCGTGGATCACCCGCCCGACCGCAACCGGGCTGGCCGCGGTGTACGCCAACAACCCTGCGGTGTTGCGCATCGGAAGGTCCACGCCCGCGAGCGCTGCGACCTCGCCCGCGTCGGGACCGGCACAGTTGACCACCGCATCGGTACGTACCGTCTGGCCATCGGAGCTACGCACACCGTCGATGCGGCCACCCGTCATCGACATCCCCACGACAGCGCAATGGGTCCTCACCTGCGCTCCCGACGCCCGGGCCGTGACGAGCAGCGCGGCGATGAGCCGGGCGGCTGACTGCCACCGACACCTTGCTCTCGATCACGCGGGCGATGACGTCGCGTGGTTGCTGAACATGGCCGCCACTTACTTGCAGAGGCGCGGAGAACCAGCGGGTGAGCCTGCCGCTGTTCGAGCGTGCCCTGCAGCTGCGCCGTGGGGTGCTGGGTGAGGAGCATCCCCCTCACCCTGACCTCGGCCAGCCACCTCGCCGCCGACCTGCGGGCACTAGGCCAGCACGAGGCAGCCCACCAGCTCGACGAGGACACCGAGACTCGCCGCCGGGCCTCTGGCAACTGATCAGTCCGACAACGCGTGCGGCTGGCGATGGTGCTCGGCACCCTTAACGCTGCAAACGGCAGTGTAGGTGGTGATCAACTCGCTTCGGGGGCAACAGACCCGCTCGGCTCACCACCGTCGACTGCGTTGCGGGGCGCAGAATCGTGCTCAGCTCCGCTCAGCGCGGGCCTGCCGACATGCGCAGCGCGACGGATGTCAAGGTCCCTGAGTTCATCCCCACGGTTGAGAGCGGCCCCGGTGGTTCACCCGCGGGACTACTCGGGTAACACTGCCGCGATGACGCGGGGAGTCGTGGCCGCCGGGCATCTGCTGACCGCCGAAGCGGGAGCGAGTGCGCTGCGTGCGGGTGGCAACGCGGTCGACGCCGCCCTCGCCGCGATGTGTGCGTCTTTCGTGTGCGAGCCGCTGCTGACGGGCCTGGGCGCTGGTGGCTACATGCTTGTCGGAGCCCCCGGTGGGGATGACATGCTGCTGGACTTCTTCGTTGAGGCGCCCGGGCGCGGCGGGGCGCCGCGCCGCGCCGAGCTCGTGCCGGTCTCAATCGCCTTCGGTGACGTGGTCCAGGTCTTCCACGTGGGCGCCGCCTCCGTCGGCACTTACGGTTGCCCGGCGGGGATCTGCGCGGCGCACGCGCGGTTCGCTTCGCTACCGCTGGACGAGCTGGTGGCGCCCGCAGTGCGGCTGAGTCGTGACGGCGTGGCGCTCAACGCTCATCAGGCCTACCTCCTCGAGCTGCTATCGCCGGTCATCGCCAGCTCCCCGGAGGCGCGCGCCCTATTCGACATGGTGTCGCCGCGCGAGGGTGAGGTTCTGCGCCTACCGGATGTGGCTGATGACCTGGAGCGCTTGGCGGCCGAGGGTGCGGCGCCGTTCTACACGGGCGAGGTCGCCACGGCCGTGTGCGACTGGGTCGGTGAGCGCGGCGGCATGCTCTCACCCGCCGACCTCGCCGCCTACGAGGTGGTGGTACGTGAGCCGATCGACGTCCCTTACCGTGGCCTGCGTGTGCGGACAAACCCCCCGCCTTCGGCCGGCGGCATTCTGATCGCGGCGGTCCTGGCCGAGTTGGACGGCGAGCCGGCCCCGCCCACCCGCGAGCGGCTCGTCGCGGCGATGATCGACGCTCAGCGCGCGCGCACCGCAGCGTTCATGGACAGCCTGCACCTCAAGGGCGTGCACCTCCGCGGCTTTCAGGAGGAGTTCCTCGGCGCCCGTAGGGGCAACACGACGCACATCTCGGCGATCGATGAACACGGTTGGACCTGCACGACGACGGTCAGCAACGGGTCTTGCTCGGGCGTAGTCGTTCCCGGGACCGGGCTGCACCTGAACAACATGCTTGGCGAAGCGGACCTGAACCCGTCGGGCTTTCACCTGCACCCACCAGGGCGCCGGCTGCCGTCGATGATGGCGCCGACGCTTGCCCGGCGCGCGGACGGCGCTGTCGAGCTGGCCCTGGGCTCGGCGGGCTCCAACCGCATCCGCTCGGCGATCCTCCAGGTGATCTCCAACGTCGTCGATCGCGGCATGGGACTCGCCGAGGCAGTCGAGGCGCCGCGGCTGCACTGGGAGAGTGGCGTGCTCTACGTCGAGCCCGGCGCCGAGCCCACGAACCTGGAAGGGATCGTGATCGCCCGCTTCAACGGGCCCAATATCTTCTTCGGCGGCTGCCAGGCGGTGCGCCGCGACCCAGACTCGGACCGAATGGTCGGTGCCGGCGACCCGCGCCGCGGCGGCGCCGTCATCGCGGTGTGAGCGAGTCTGGTGGTCATGAAGCTTGTCCGGGTTGGCGTCCGGTGTGGAGTGTCAGGAAGTAGGGTCCGCGTTCTCCGGCAGCGGCGATCGTCGTTGACGCCAGTGCCAGATGGGACAAGGAGCCTGCGACACGCAGGGATGTGAGTGCGGTGGCGGTGGCTGGGTCCCAGATTCGCACCTCGCCGTCGTGGCCGGCGGAGGCGAGCCTGGATCCGTCTGGGGTGACCGCCAGCGTCTGCGCCCAGC
>DATAWX010000061.1:0-11057 GCA_036266995.1 Pseudonocardiaceae bacterium
CCCAACCAGAGAATCCACGTTGACGGCAGCCCCCGCGCCCTCGATGCGTTCACCGTCGACGCGATCAAGCACTACCTCGCCTACCGACGCAGGCGCTGGCCCCACACCAGCAACCCCCACCTGCTGGTGTCCTCGGTCAGCACTCACGACCACGCCCCGGTCTGCGGGCCATGGCTCTGCAGGTTGTTCCACAACCTGCCGGCCACCGCCACCCAACTCCGCCAAGACCGCATCCTCGAAGAGGCCCTCGCCACCGGCGCCGACCCCCTACACCTGGCCGCGATGTTCGGCTTCGCCGCCGAAACCGGGCTGCGCTACGCCACCGCCATCGCCCCCCAACTCACCACCCCACAACCCTGACCACCCCCAAGTTCACGCCGGAATACCTTCAGAAATCCCGAACCCACCGCCTTTCTGGTACGGATTGATTCTCAGTGACGGAGTGCTATCCATTACACCCAGATCATGTCCGACGCTCTGATCGGCTACGTACGCTGCTCCACCGACGCCCAGGACCTTTCATGTCCCGGCCGACGATCTCCCGCACCCTCCAGCGCAGCCAGGCCGCCCAGGCACGGTGACACTGTGCCCGCTCACCAGCCGGAAGCCATATCCGCCCGATTTTCGGTGAGTATCGGCAATCCCCTGGTGTCCTGCATGGATGACCATGCACGCCAATGCAGACTCAAGCTAGGGATCGAAGACACGCTTCTCGGCACATGAGCGGACGCCATCTCGACTCCAACCGATCCCAGCCCCAGGGTTGGGGCATCCAACGGAAGGACCGCTCTGAACCGCTTGGTGCTGATAGGTTCCGGCAGTGCAACCACCGAAAGATAACGTCAGTATCGTAGACTCGCTTCTCTCGGAGACTCGAATGTGCGGCAACAGATCACGATAACTGGCAGCCTCGCCGCCAAAGGCCTACGGTGGAGTCTATGTGGCGTACGCCGGTGACCAACGACCAACAGCGGGCTCATATCGGGCTCCGCAGTTTCGTGCAAACCCGCCACTGCCCGGCACTGGGCGACACTCGAAACCAGCAAGAATGGCCGCTGACGTACATTTACCGGCCCTAACCATTATTACCCGGCACTACGCGACACTCCAAACAGCAAACTTTTAATCCTTGGGTTCTGGGTTCGACCCCCAGGCGGCCCACAAACTTGCACGTCAGCGTGCCGATTAGACGAACCCGAGATCATCTCGGGGGCCGGGTGATCTTGAATGTGCTCTTGGGTCGCACGAGGCAGTGGTGGCTTGCCGGGCTGTGATCGTTTGTCGCTTGTGGTGGTGTGTTAGCTGATGCTTGCCCAGACGATGGTGGGGTCGGCTGCGCGTAGGGAGCGCACTCGACGGGTGAGTTCTGTTGCGGCGGCGGGGGTGGTGGGGGCGCGGCGGATGTAGGAGGCCAGGGAGTGGGCTTCGCTGATGTCGCGCAGGGTTTGCCATCCGGGCCACGTCAGCAGGTTGTAGCCGTAGGCACGGGTGAAGGTATCTCGATCGGCGGCCGGTTCGTGGAAGTGGTCAGGGGCGGCGAAGAGCAGATCAAGTTCGCGGGGGCCGTGGGCGGCGTGGTCGAAGTCGATGAGCAGCCATCGGTCGGCGGTGGAGTCGTGGAGCAGGTTTTCGGTGTGCGCGTCGCCGTGGATGAGTCCCTCGCCTAAGTATGAGGTCAGATTCTGGTACGCGGCTTGGAGCCGGTCGGCCTGGTCGGTAAGCCACGCGTGCTGATCTGCGGTGAGGGCGGGGGCGTCTCGAGTGGTGTCGAGGTCGAGGGCTTCTCGCAGGCGAATCAGCGGTTGGTAGGGCGGCAAGGGTGGCGGTGGCGCGGTAATGGCGTGCAGATCGCGCAACGTGGCACCAAGATTCGCCGGAGTGGGGATATGGCTGGACGGCAGAAAGGGCCAGACGGTCGCTACGGCGCTGGCCGCAAAGACGGGTTGGGAAAGGTCCGTAGGTACCAGGGACGGCCCGTTGCACTTGGCCAGCCATCGGCACACCGCCACGACCTTGTGTGCCCGCTCTATCTGCGCGGGGGTTGCGGTGGCTAGGCGGACTACAAGGCCTTTCCGGGGCAGCTGGTACACCGCGTTGGAGCGCGCGTGGAGCAATACGGCATCCCGGTCATCCAGGCCCGCCGTATCGCATACGGCATGGAGCTCGTGGCGTGCAGGTAGGGCCCCGGAGTCCCGCGTTACATCCGGCGCCATCGGTGTTGACCAGTCCCTGTCGTCACTGTATGGATTAGGCGACCGCCAGCGCGGCGTGGATCTCACCGCGTACTTCGTCAACGGCCGGGTCGGTCGCGTAGGGCCTCAGAACAGTGTCGAGGGTGTGCAGCCGGTCGTAGGCGCGGGGTGAGGCGAGCGCGGTGATCTCTTCGATCGCATGGTGGCTGGTGCGCGCGGCGGTGTCGAGGTCTCCGGAAAGCGCCTGTGCTCCTGCCAGGCCGGCGAGGTTGACCGCGCGGGAGCGGGCGTAAGCCGGCCCGTACCCGTCGACTGCCTCGCGGAGCAAGGGCACGGCCTGGGCTGCGTGTTTCACATCAGCTGTCGCCAGAGCGAGGGTGTAGTAGGCGTGACCCTGTTGGGCGGCCAGTTCGGCGGTGTCGACGTGGGCGGTCCACGGCGCAGCCGCGCCCGGGTCGGCCTGGGAGAAGTGCTCGATCGCTTGGCCCAGCGCCCGATCGCAGGCCCGAGCCTCTCCTTGGGCGGCGTGGCACCACGCCTGGTTGCTCGCCAGATAGCTGGCGGTGGCGGCCGACACCGGGTGCGTGCGACTGGCGGCAACACCGTAGCCGAGTTGTACCAGGCTCAACGCTTCGTGCGGCCTGCGCAAATGGAGAGCTTGGTGGGCCATATCCAGCAGCAGATCGGTGGTGAGGTCCGTGGCTCTCGGATGGTCAGCCTGGCGAGCGAGACCTAAGGCGATCATCCACAGGCGACGGGCATCGTTGTGGCGTTCGGCGTCATAACTGGCCCACGCCGCAACCATGCCAAGATCAGCGGTTGCGACCATCAGCCGGCCTCGTACCTCGGAGTCGCAGGCCGCGTGGTGCAACGCCAGCACCGAGCGAAACTTGGCCACGGCCATCGGACGACAGACCCCACCACCACGGCTAAAGTCCGACTGCCGGAACACGGCGGTGGCTTGCTCGATCGCTTCCACGTCGGCCAACCCGATCCGAGCCGTCGCCGACGCGGCTCGGCCAGTGGGCAACAAGGCGTCAAGCCGCTCGGCATCCAGCGCGTCGACCCCGACGCCCAGGATGATCCCGGCCACGATCCACGAAAAGTCGCGCCGCCGCACCCAATCCACCGCCCGAGTCTCGCCCACGTCTGGCCACTCCACGCTAACCGTGCCGGGATCGAAACCGAGCAGGACCGGTGGGATTCCCAGGCGAGAGGCGACGCGAGCGATGATCGAGATATCACGCAGCCGCCGTTCACCGCGTTCAATGCGGGAAATACGGTCCTGATCCAGCTCGAGCAAATGACCGAGCTCTTGCTGAGTCAACCCGGCGTGGCGGCGGACAGCCCGGAACAGATAACCAAAGTCATAGCCCGCTAGCGCCCGCCGGACCGGCTCACGAACGAAGAACTCGACGTCCAACTGTGGCTCCCCGATGCCTAAGCGCGGTGAGCAGGGTTCGCTAGGACACCCCTGGTGCAGCCGAGGCTCGCAGACCTCGTGGGTGTCACACGGCTCGCCAGCTCGATCGGGACCGAGGTTGCCTGCCATCCGCACTGCCGCCTCTCCCAGTCACCGGACTGCCACCAATAGTGGATCAACCGTAATGGCTACGGCCCCAGGCCTCCAGGCGACCTGCCCAGCCGAATCACGGATACGGCGCATCCGCATATGACGAACTGACCTGCCCATGCAGCCAATGCGATGATCAGATAGCTCCCGTGTTGTTCGGACCTACGCGCGAGCCTGCGCTTAATCCCGCCACGAGCGCGGCAAACCTGCGCGCCTCCTGTCCACCAGTCCTGGCGTCCCCCGCTCCCAGCGCGTTGAGCCGTCCGCTTGCGTCGGGTCATCCGCACGTGGCAGTGATGACTTTCCGCTCACCGCAACGCGAACGCGCACTGCCCACTTTCGCCGCCGGGCCACTGCCCTCTGCGGTGATCAGCGCGTGAGGCGTTCACCGTCAATAGGTCCCCGTTCCAGCCAGCGAGAGGGCCTGCCACCGGACGTCCAGGAGTTGCTCGCCAAGGTGGTCGCCGATGGGTTCACGGCGTATCGCTGCGGCCCCAAGCACGCCCCGTATGCGTTGCTGGCCCGCTACCAGTGGGATCACTACGTGGATCTGCTCACCATCGCCGATTTCGATCGGATGCTCACGGCTCGGGTACCGAAACGCGACACCCTGGACCTCTTCGCCCCCACGGTGGTGGTCTGGTCCTACGAGGGGCCGCCGCAGCCAGCGCTGCGAGCCTTGCTTCAGCTGGTGCACCCGGCGCATCCCGACGCCCCGCACGTTGAGTATCCGGCTCCCGCCGGTCTGCTCATCCCCCGGGCTCGGCAACGCCCGATGACGATCCGGCTGCCTTCACCAGGCCGGGCGCGCGTGCGGGCTGACCGGCTGGCCACCGCGATGAAGAGCCCGTGGTGATCGCGCCCGTCAGCGCCACCGGGCCCAGCCGGGCACCCGATCCCCCGGCTGGCCGCCGGCCGAGCCCGCAACCCCCGGCGCTGGGCTCCTGGCGGCCAGCCGGCATCAACCAGCCCCGAGGAGGTATGCGCGGATGCCCGCTGACGCACCGCCACCGGCGCAGCAGCGGTGGCGCGATGTCGATGGCACCCCCATTTCCTTGTTCTGCGAGGTGGAACAGGTCGCCGACGGGGCCGAACCGGCGCTGCTGGGTTCCCGGCTACATCAGCGCGGCCACGTCGTCGGCCGGGGCCTTGCCTCGCTTTACGTGTGCTTTCCGAACAATCAGATGATCAGCGTGCGGCCCCACCTGCTGCGCGTCCTCGACGACGCCGCAGGTTGCAGCCAGGTATAGGGCCCCGATCGAGATCGCGGAGGAGGTGAGCTGGATGGCGATCACCCAGGCCACACGGCTGGCCTGGGTGGGCCAGGACGCAACGGTGGCCGGGATCGGCATGCGCGTCATCCCTATCACCCGCCCGGCACCCTCGACAGGGACGATGTGATGCCCGTGGCTGGTACAGACTTAACGGTTGGCCAGACCAGCCATCGGCTGATAAGTGAGGCGCTAGGCGACGAGTTGCGCCAGGCCGTGCAAGCCGGGCCCAGCGTCGCCGATCAGGCGGACTCGATCCGGTATCGCGTCAGTGCCGTGCTCTACCTGCTACTGCGCGAGCACTCCATCGATCGCCGGGGCCGCTGCCGATCCTGCCGCCGCCCCGGCGCGATGATGACCATCCGGCGCCAGCCCTGCCGGATCCTGATCAAGGCCAGATACTGGCTGCTACGCCCACCCGAAGAGGCACAACTACTGTCCCTGCTCGCAGCCGAACTCCCGGCAAGCCCCCCCTCGTCGCCCAGCGCAAGCCAAGCGCACCGGCCGATCCACTCTGGCCCTGACAAGCAGGGCCGAGACTCGGCCTCGGCCACACCGACGTGCTGCCCACCCTCCCGGCCTGTCCATCAACCCAGCCGGCGCAGACCCCGGCCCTCCCGTCTCTGCTTTCTCCCCACAGTCGTCCGGGGACGGGACGGCCGGGACTCTCTACAGAACCAGACCGGAGCACACCCAGACCGGCGTCCCGCCTGCCCGGGCCTCAGCTCCCGACCATCCCTCACGGTCACGGACCGCCGGGTCGCTGGTGATCCCAGGAGGCATGCCGTGGCCAAACTGAACGCTCGCCGTCCTCACCAACGCCGGGCGCACTCACCCCTGCCCAGTGGGCAGAGCTGACGATCCAGGCGAATTCCCCACTCGGCCAATCGGCACGGGTTCACTGGGAAGTCCCTGCCCCAGCGAACAGCGGATCGAGTCCACGAACGCCAAGAGAACTCCCGGTTGTCCTGGTCCCTGCGGGGATTGGCGCCCATCCGGCCTAGTTGAGGGTGGCGTGCATCTCCCATACCAGGATCTCGGCTGGTTCAGTGGCGGTGACTTGCTGCCCGCCGGTCGCGGTGAACCGCGCCGCGTCGCCGGCGGTCAAAGACCCGGCGCCTTCGAGCGTGACGCTGCCGCGAGGAACGAACAGGTGCAGGAAAGGAGCCTCGGGCAACGTGATCGTGTCGCCCGGACGGAGGCGTGCCACGTGCAGCGCGGCGTACTTGTTCTTGATCTGGATCGCAGTTGCACCGTGGTGTCTATCCATGCCGGACGCGATCGGGACGAGCCCGCCGCGCAATAGATCGTCCCCGATTTCGAGCTGTTCGTAACCGGGGGTGATGCCGCCTTCATCGGGCACCACCCACATCTGCACGAAGTGCACGGGCTCGGTGTGCTCAGACCCGCCGTGCATCCGCCAGGAGTCGTTCTTTTCCGAGTGCAGGATTCCGGTGCCGGCAGTCATCCGCTGGGCGAGCCCAGGGTAGATGACCCCGGCGTGACCGGTGGAGTCCTGGTGAACCAGCGAGCCCCGCAACACCCAGGTCACGATCTCCATGTCCTGGTGGGGATGCGTCTCGAACCCCGTGCCCGGACTCACCACGTCGTCGTTGTTGACCAACAACAGGCCGTGATGGGTATTGCTCGGGTCGTAATGACGAGAAAACGAGAAAGAATGCTTCGAATCCAACCACGACAACCGAGTCTTGAACCGTTCGTCATGGCGGCGGACGTCCACCGTCGGCGACAACGGCCCGGTCATCTGCGTCATCGTGGCTCTCGTGCACCGGCCGAGTCGCTACGCGTCACCCGCGCAGGCTGGGTCGTCATCACGTCCTCGGCTGCGACGACGACAGCGGTCGTCGTGATGTGCACCTGGGCGCAATACTGCTCCGCGATCTCCGCGCAGATCGCCGCTGCCTGCTCACACACCGGGCTTCCGAAGTCCGCCGCGCTGAGCGCCATAATCATCTGATACCGCAGATCAATCATGGCACCTCCCCCCGACGGGTACGACGACACGCTACCGGCGACAGCCGCGCCGACGCCATACTTCGTGGTGGCGCAGTTCCACTACGTGCTCTACGGCACGATCGTGTTCGCCAGCTCGCAGATCAGGCCGTCGCGAACCAGGATCTCGACCGGTCCGCTGAGGGTGTCCGAACGGCCGTCGAAGTGGTCGCCGCAGATCAGCACGGTACCGGGGTCTGCGACGATGGCCACTGGCGCGCTCCGTTGTTATAGCCAGGCTAGGGCGGCGGCGACGAGGGCCTGGGTTCCGGTGTCGAGGGTGGGCTGGATGACCGGTGCAAAGGTGGCTGAGTGGTTGACCGGGATGTCCTGGGCGATCCGGCCGGCTTGCTCGGCGGTCCGGTAGGTGTCGACGTCGGTACCACCGATGCCCCAATAGGTGTAAGGGATTCCCAGCGCGGTCGGGATGTCACTGAAGTCCTCGCTGGCGGTCTGACGCGGCATCGGACCGGCGCGATCACCGAAGATCTCGGTGAACGCCGCCGCCACGCGCTCGGTAGTGGCTGGGTCATTGTCGGTGATCGGGAACTGATCAAACAGCTCGAACTCAGGGTCCTTCGGCGAGCTGGATGCCTGACACTCGGCGGTGACAATGCGGCGGATCGCAGCCAGGATCGCGGCACGGGTCTGTGGGCTATAACTACGGATGTTCAGCTGGATCACGGCGTGATCATCGATAGTTTCTGCGAGCCGTCGCGGCGATCCAGTCCAGCCGGTCATGCATGCGAGCGTTGGCGAAGCGTTCCAGCAGCGCGCCACGTACGCCGCGACCTCCTCGGCCGGGTGGTCCAGGTTGCGGCGACGCCACCGCACATCCCTGCTCCAGCCAGGACCGGCACGTCTCGGTGAACGCCGCGATTCCCCAGTTGGCGGCGTCCGGAGCGTGTTCGGTGTACCAGCACTGGTGACGGCGGAAGAAGTTCCCGAGCCCCAGGTGCACGATCCGCACCGGCGCGACGCTCCGGCCATGCCCTGCGGCTCGTGACAGGTGGGAGCGCTCACAGCGTAAATACCGCAGTCGGGCGTCCGGTCACGAGATCGGTCGCCGTCGGCAAGAGCTGGTCCGGGTGCATCGCCAGCGCGGGCTCGGTGGCAGCCACACACCTACAGTGCACATGCTGGCGGGCCGGGACAAGATCGGCGGTCGGCACCCCTGATCGACGGGGGAATCCACACGTGACCATGGTCAGGTGTGGGCGTGGACCTCGGCTAGCGTCACCCTATGCGTGACGTGACAGCGGGCCCGATCGGTGGTGGCGTGTCCGCAGACGATGAAGAGCATCACCCCGCCCCGATCATTGTCGGCGGGGACGACCCGGCCAGCGTGCATCAGCAGCGCGCCGTCGCTTTCGACGGCGCGATCGGGGCGATCGCCGAGATCCACCAGGCAGCCCGTGGTGGGACCGAGGTGGAACTGCCGTGCGGTGGCCGATGGTGGTCCTGCGCACTCCCAAGGGCTGGACCGGGCCCATTGAGGTCGACGGGCAGCAGGTGGAGGGCACCTTCCGCTCCCACCAGGTGCCGCTACCAGGGGCGCGCACTGATCCGAGCCACCTGGCGGCTCTGGACCAGTGGCTGCGTTCCTACCAGCCAGAAGAGCTGTTCGACGAGGCTGGCCGGCCGGTGCCTGAGCTGTTGGCCCTGTCCCCGGTGGGTGCGCGCAGGATTAGCGCCAATCCGCACGCCAACGGGGGCGTCCTGCTGCGCGATCTCGAGCTGCCCGACTGGCATGACTACGCCGTGGACGTGCCCGCACCGGGAACCGTGTCCCACGAGGCCACCCGGGTGGTCGGCACGTGGCTGCGCGACATCGTGGCCGCCAATCCGTCGTCGTTTCTCATCACCGCCCCCGATGAGCTGGCGAACAACCGGTTGGAGGACATGCTCGACGTGACCGGCCGCCGCTGGGACACCCTGACCGGCCCGGGTGACGACCGGCTCGACCCGGCCGGACGCGATGATGAACCAGCACGCGAAGTGGCTCGAGTCGACCGCGAAGATCCCCTGGCGCCGGCCCCTGGCGTCGCTGAATTACCTGCTGTCGTCGCACGTGTGGCGGCAGGACCACAACGGGTTCAGCCACCAGGACCCGGGTTCCTGGACGTGGTGATGAACAAGAAGCCCGAGATCGTGCGCGTCTACCTGCCACCTGATGCCAACACCCTGCTCTCGACCTATGACCACTGCCTGCGCAGCCGCCACTACGTCAACGCGCAGGACGCTGAGCTGCACTGCGCCCGCGGGTTGGGCATCTGGGCCTGGGCTGGTACCGAGGATCCGGGTGGCGCAACGGGGGAGCCGGACGTGGTGCTCGCCTGCGCCGGCGACGTGCCGACCTTGGAGACGCTCGCCGCGGCAGCGCTGGTGCGTCGGCGGCTGCCCGAGCTGTGTGTGCGGGTGGTCAATGTTGTTGACCTCATGCGCCTGCTCCCGGAGTCGAAGCACCCGCACGGGCTGCCGGACAGGGAATTCGATGCCATCTTCACCCCCGACCGGCCGGTCATCTTCGCCTTCCACGGCTACCCGCACCTGGTGCACCGGCTGACCTACGCGCGCCGCAATCACGCCCAGCTGCACGTCCACGGCTACCAGGAGAACGGCACCACCACCACCCCGTTCGACATGGTGATGCTCAACGACCTCGACCGATTCAGCCTCGTCATCGACGTGATCGACCGGGTACCGGATCTAGGGACCCTGGCAGCCGGGTTACGCCAGGAGATGGTCGACACTCGCCTGAGCACACGCGCCTACACCCGCCGACACGGCGAGGACGCCCCTGAGATCGCCGGGTGGACGTGGCCGGGCTGATGCGGGTCCTCACCGTCAACGCCGGTAGCTCCTCGCTGAAGCTCTCCCTCGTGCGGGACGGCACGAGCCTCCGCAGCTACGACGACCTTGACGCCGCGTTGGCTGACGATGCTCCGGACGCGGTCGGTCACCGCGTGGTCCACGGAGGACACCGCACCGCACCGGAGCGCATCGACGACACGGTGCGCGCCGAGCTCGACGCGCTCACCGACCTCGCGCCGCTGCACCAGCCACCCGCGCTGCGGGCGATGGACCAGACCCGTGCTGCGTGGCCCGCTGTGCCCCAGGTAGCCTGCTTCGACACCGCCTTTCACACCACGATCCCGCCAGCGGCCTCGACCTACGCCCTGCCGGGACGCCTGCGTGACCTCGGGGTGCGGGTCTATGGCTTCCACGGCCTGTCCCACGCTTGGGTCTCCGCGCGCGCAGCCGAGCAGGTGCCCGGCGCGCGCCGGGTGCTGGTCGCCCACCTCGGGGCAGGGGCGTCGCTGTGCGCGGTCCTCGACGGCCGCAGCATCGACACGACAATGGGCTTCACACCCGTCGACGGTCTGGTCATGGCAACGCGCAGCGGCGCCCTCGATCCCGGTGCGTTGTCCTGGCTCGCATCACACACCTCCGAGGACCTCACCAACGTCTTGGAACGCGAGAGCGGCCTGCTCGGCCTGTGCGGCGCCGCCGACATGCGCGAGGTGATGTCCCGTGCCGACGCTGGCGAGGGCAGCGCCCAGCTCGCACTCGAGGTGTGGTGGCACCGCCTGATCCGGCTGTGCGGCGCCATGGCTGCTGCCCTGGGCGGCCTCGACGTGCTGGCGTTGACCGGCGGAATCGGCGAACACAACCAGGCAGTCCGTACCGGCCTCATCGACCGGCTCGCCTGGCTAGGCTCGGGAAGCACCACCCCCGTCCTCGTTGTGCCCGCACGGGAGGACCTGCAGGTAGCGGCAGAGACCACCCGGCTGCTCTCCTCAGTCCGCTAGAGACCAAAGCCGCGAGTCTCTCGTGCGTCAGCGCTGTAGACGTGCTGCTCAGCTTAGAGACCGGGCAGTTGACCGATGTCTCTGATGTTCTCCTTGACGAGGTCGACCACTTGGTCGGCGTGGCCGTGCCAGACGAGTTTGGCGGTGGCTTTGGCGAATCCTGTGGTTTGTTCCCAGCTAGGGTGCTGTGGCAGCC
>DATAWX010000062.1:0-11179 GCA_036266995.1 Pseudonocardiaceae bacterium
CTGTGCGGTCGGCATCACAAACTCGCCCACCACTCCCACTGGCGAATCGACATGGCCAGCGGTATCCCAGAATTCCACCCACCACCCTGGCTGGGCGGGCCACCACGACGCAACCCCCTCCACCACACCCCCAACCTGATACGAATCCGCCAATAGCGCATGTGGCATTCCTCGAACGCCACTTCGGTGTAGTGTCGCCGGACCCAGGGAGAGTCAAAGTGGGTCCGGCGACTAGGGGGCGTTGGGAGTGTCAGGCGTTTCTGACCGCGGAGACCTCGAACTCCAGGACGATCTTGTCGCTGACCAGTACGCCACCGCCTTCGAGCGCGGCGTTCCAGGTGACGCCGTAGTCTTTGCGGTTGATCGTCACCGAGCCCTCGAAGCCGATGCGCAGGTTGCCGAACGGGTCGGTCGCCGCGCCCTCGTAGCTGACGGGAATCGTCACGGAGTTGGTGACGCCCTTGATGGTGAGATCACCGGTCAGCTCGAAGCTGGTGTCGCCGGTCTGGCGGACAGCGGTGGAGACGAAGGTGATCTCCGGATAGGAGTCCATCGCCAGGAAGTCGTTGGCGCGCAGGTGCTCATCGCGCTGGGCGTTGCGGGTGTCGATGCTCGCCACCTTGATCGTCACTGTGGCGGTTGAGTTGGCGGGGTTGTCACCGTCGAGCACGGCGGTGCCCTCGAACTCGTTGAACGCACCGCGAACCTTGGTCACCATCGCGTGGCGGGCGACGAACCCGATCCGGCTGTGCACCGGGTCGATGGTGTAGGTACCGCTCAGCTGGGCGAGGGTGGGGATGGTCGAAGTGGTCATGTCAACTGCCTCCTCGTGTCCGGTCATCCAACTGGATGACTCATCATCTATGTCTCGCCAACGTACATGATGCGTCATTCATTCCAGGTAGAGTGGAGGGTGTGGACAACCCGCGGTGGCTCGACGAGAGCGAGCAGCGCGCCTGGCGGTCTTACCTCCAGATGCACGGGCAGCTGCTGGCCCGGCTCAACCGGCAGTTGCAGGCCGATTCCGGCCTGTCCTTGGCCGATTACGAGGTGCTCGTGACGCTCTCTGAGGTCCCCGCCGGACACCTGCGCCCCTTCGAGCTGCAACGTGTTTTGCAGTGGGAGCAGAGCCGCCTGTCACATCAGCTGCGGCGCATGGAGCACCGTGGCCTCGTCGGCCGTGAGGGGTGCACCGACGACGGCCGCGGAGCTTTCATCGCGCTCACCGATGCGGGCCGACGCACCATCGAAGCCGCCGCGCCTGGTCACGTCGATGCTGTTCGGCGGCTGTTCTTCGACGGGCTCACCCGCGACCAGATCACCATGCTCGGGCAGTTGTCCGCCCAGGTGCTCGATCGACTCGACGCATCCACCGACGTCGTCACCTGACGAGAACCTGGCCGGTGAGTGCAGCGACCGCCGACGGCGTGGCCGACAAGTCCGGGGTCAGCCCGGCAGATTATTCATCGGCCGGTCCCTTGCTCAGGTTGCCGATCCCCAGGGAACCGTCGGGCGCGGTCTGGATGTCGGGTCTCGCGCGCACCTCAGCCGCGGTAGCGGCGCCGGGCGAATCGGGGAGATCGTCGAGGAAGCCAGCGGAAGGCACGAAGAACAGCGTGCCGGTCACCGGAGTGGAGAAGTCCAGAATCCGGTCGTAGTTTCCCGGTGGATCTCCGAGGAACATTTTTTTCAACATCTTCTCGGTGACTGCGGGGGTGCGGGCATATCCGATGAAGTACGTGCCGAACTCACTTCTGCCAACGGTCCCGAAGGGCATGTTGTCGCGCAGGATCTGGCGCTCAGTGCCGTCGGGATCGGTGATCGTGGTCAGTGCAACGTGGGAGTTATCCGGTTTGACGGCGTCGTCGAGCTCGATGTTGGACAGCTTGGTGCGGCCGATCACCTTCTCCTGGGTTTCGACTGGCAGGGCGTTCCACGCCCGCAGATCGTGCAGGTACTTCTGCACGATCACATAACTTCCGCCGGCGAACTCCGGGTTCTCGTCGCCGATCAGAACCGCAGCGCTCGCCGCCGGACCGACAGGGTTCTCGGTCCCGTCAACGAAACCGAGCAGATCACGCACGTCGAAGTAGTTGAATCCGTGCACCTCGTCGCGGACCGTCACAGCGCCGCCCACTCGATCCATAATCTGGCTGCACAGCTCAAAACACGGGTACAACTGCGTGGCTCGGATGTGGAAAAGCAAGTCGCCGGGCGTGGACACGGCGCGGTGGTCGGCTCCGACCAGTTCACGGAAAGGATGCAACTCAGCGGGGCGCGACCCGTCGAACAGGCGATCCCAGGCCTGCGAGCCGACGCCGACGACGCAACTCACACTGCCGCCCGGTACCCGGAAACCAACCGACCGCTGGAGACCCGCCAAGTCAGAGAGCAGCTCGCGCGCGACGGACTCACCGCCCGGATCGATCGTCACCACCAAGAAGATCGCCGTGGTAGTCAGCGGACTCAGGACCGGCTGCGGAACTATTCCACGGTCGGGTTCCATCATGGCCACATCCTTCTCATCCACGAGGTTCTTCACGCCGTAACCGGAAGGGTAACTCGCTAGGGTGGCCGCGTGCCGTCTACGGTCAGGTCATGGGCTCAGGGTCCGGTTGTTCCAATCCGACCTCACTGGCTTGGCTGAGGGAACAGTCGCTTTGACACGATTTACGGCACGTCAGGAGTTCGTCATGGATTTGAACCTGTCCGGCAAGGTCGCCGTCGTTACTGGGGCCAGCAAGGGGATCGGTCTGGCCATTACCCGATCCCTGGTGGCCGAGGGGGTGAGCGTGGCCGCGGGGGCCCGGGACGGCAGCGACGAGTTGTCCGAGCTTGCCTCGCGAAGTGCGGTCCATCCGGTGCTGGTGGACCTGACCACGCCGGACGGCCCCACCCGGCTCGTCGAGGAGGCGGTCCGGACGTTCGGCGGCCTGGACATCCTGGTCAACAATGTCGGCGCGGTCCGCCCGCGGCTCGAGGGGTTCCTGGCGCTGACCGACGAGGACTGGGACTGGGCGCTGACCATCAACTTCCTCGCCGCGGTCCGGACCACCCGCGCCGCACTGCCGCACCTGCTCAACCGGGCTCCCGCGACGATCGTCACTGTCAGCTCGGTCAACGCGTTCCTGCCGGACCCGGCGGTCATCGACTACAGCGCCGCCAAGGGCGCGCTGACCAACTTCTGCAAGTCACTGTCCAAAGAGTTCGGCCCACGAGGCGTGCGAGTCAACACCATCAGTCCTGGCCCGGTCGAGACCAACCTCTGGCTCGGGGACGACGGCGTCGCCGCCACCGTCGCCCGGGCCCAGGGCGGCCATCCTGAACAGGTCGCCAAGCGGGCCGTCGCCGACACGTCGACTGGGCGCTTCACCCACCCGCAGGAGGTCGCCGACCTCGTACTGCTGCTGGCCAGCGAT
Organism: Pseudonocardiaceae bacterium; assembly: GCA_036266995.1. Taxonomy (GTDB): domain Bacteria; phylum Actinomycetota; class Actinomycetes; order Mycobacteriales; family Pseudonocardiaceae. The sequence goes on from DATAWX010000062.1 coordinate 3,420, forward strand.
CGCGCCGGCAACGTCACCGGCACCGACGTCCTCATCGACGGCGGGTTGGTCAAGACCCTATGACCTCGCCGGCGTCGCTGGCGTTGTCCTCACCGGGTGGGCGTTGGCTGGTCGTGGCCGCCGCGTTGGGCTCGGGGGTGGCATTCCTGGACGGGTCCGTGGTCAACGTGGCCCTGCCCGCCATCGGCCGTGAGGTCGGCGGCGGGTTCTCGGTGTTGCAGTGGGTTCTCGATGGGTACCTGCTCAGCCTCAGCGCGCTGTTGCTGCTGGGCGGCGCGCTGGGCGACCGTTATGGCCGCCGCCTCGTGTTCCAGGTGGGATTGGTCATGTTCACGGTGGCGTCGCTGGGCTGCGGCCTGGCGCCGACCGGCGGCGTGCTGATCCTGGCCCGGCTGGTGCAGGGTGTCGGGGGTGCGCTGTTGATTCCCGGCAGCCTGGCCCTGATCGACGCCTCCATCCGGCGACAGGACCGGGGCCGGGCGATCGGCGCGTGGGCCGGGTTGAGCGGGGTGGCGTCGGCACTGGGGCCGTTTCTGGGTGGATGGCTGGTCGACTCGGCGTCGTGGCGGTGGGTGTTTTTCATCAATGTGCCACTCGCCGCCGCGGCACTGGTGGTGACCGTGCGCCACGTACCCGAGAGTCGCGACACCACTGCGACCGGGCGGGTGGACATTGCCGGCGCGGGCAGCGTGACTCTAGGCCTCGGCGGGATCATCTTTGCGCTGATTGAGATGCCGGTGCGCGGCTGGACACCGCTCACCGTGACAGCACTCGTCGTGGGGGCGCTGGCGCTGGCTGCGTTCCCGCTGATCGAACACCGGCAGCGGGCACCGCTGATCCCGCTGTCGTTGTTCCGTTCGGCCCAGTTCACCGGGGCGAACCTGGTGACGCTCGTGGTCTATACCGCGTTGGGTGGGGCGCTGTTCCTGGTTGCCCTGCAGCTGCAGCAGTCAATGGGGTACACCGCGCTGGCAGCCGGGCTTGCCTTCCTGCCCTTCACCGTGATCATGTTGCTGCTCTCCAGCCGGATCGGAGCATTGGCCCAACGGGTCGGACCCCGCTGGCCGATGACCATCGGGCCGCTGGTGGCCGGTGCCGGTCTCGCGCTGTTAATCCGCGCGGTGCCGGGCGCGAGCTATCTCAGCGGTGTACTGCCCGGCATCGCCGTATTCGGGCTCGGCATGGCCATCACGGTGGCCCCGCTGACCTCCGCCGTGCTCGCCTCCGTGGAGGAGGAACACGTGGGCGCCGCCTCCGGGGCCAACAACGCCATTTCGCGGATCGCCAGCCTGCTCGCCGTCGCCGTTCTCCCGCTCGCCGTCGGGCTCGGTAACAGCGGCACCGGCCCCCTCGGTCCTGGTTTCGCCCACGCGATGCTCATCTCGGCAGCGCTGTGTGGCCTCGGCGGGGTCACCGCTCTGCTCACGATCAAGCGGCAGACGCCGGTGCAGCTACACACGCTGCCCGGGCTCACCCAGCCATGTCAGCAGCCCTCCACCCGCACCCGGCAACCCATCGGTCCACAGCCAGCGTCCTGACGCCGCGCAACGGATCCACCCCCTCCTTTTCAAGGCAGTAGGGGCTGAGGTGACGACCGGGGCAGGTGCGAGGCTCCTCGAAGCCCGGGTTCAATGTGGAGTGCAACAGTCCCAGCAGGCGGTGCCGCTGTGAGAGGTGTCTGATGACCGACGTCAAGCAGTACCTGGTCGGGGAGCACATCGAAGATTTCAATTCTGGGTTGATCACCCGGCGGGAGTTGCTCCGCCGGGTGTCCTTGATCACCGGGAGCATCGCCAGCACCTTGGTGTTGCTGGAAGTGGCGGGTTGCCAGAGCGAGCCTTCTGGACAGCCGCCCTCGCCAGCATCCCGGCAAGCCAGCACGACGCAACCATTCGCCACGCCGCCTGCCCAACCCACCACGGACGGGGTGACCGTGCGGCCCGACGATCCCCGGATCACCATCGCGCCGATAACGGTGACCGGTGCTGATGGTGCGTCCCTGATCAGCTATCATGTCCGGCCGGCCAGCGGTGAACCGGCAGGTGGCATCCTCGTGGTTCACGAGAATCGTGGTCTCGTCGCCCACATTAAAGACGTGGTCCGTCGGGTGGCTACGGCCGGTTTCAGTGCCGTCGCGGTTGACCTGCTGTCTCGTCAAGGCGGAGCCGATAAGCTCAACGATCCGGCTGAATACGCGGCTGTGCTGAGTAAGCAGGACCCGATGGTGATGGTGTCAGACCTGCAACAGGCGCTATCCGTGTTGTCGGCAGCCGGCCCGGGGGATCGGCTTGGGATGACTGGTTTCTGTTTCGGTGGTGGCATGACCTGGAATGCACTAGCCGCGGGGACCGCGGTCAAGGCTGCGGTGCCCTTCTACGGTCCACCGCCGAAGAATATGGCCGGACTGGCATTTACCAAGGCCGCGGTGCTCGCCATCTACGCCGAACGGGACGCCCGAATCACCAGCACAAAAGACGAGATCGCGCAACAGCTGAGCCGCACCGGCCATCCGTACCAGATCGAGGTCTATCCCGGAGTAGACCACGCGTTTCACAACGACACTGGCCCGCGCTACAACGCGACCCAGGCAGAAGCTGCGTGGGTCGACACCATCAACTGGTTCCACCAATACGTGCGCTAATCCCACCGCTGGATGTTTGCCAAGGGACTTAGCGGAGATCGACGACCTGGCCGTTCGCCGTGAGCGTGACGTCGATGTTGCCCCGGGTGGCGTTGGAGTACGGGCAGATGCGATGGCCGGCCCGGACCAGCTCGATGGCCACCGCGGGATCGATGACTGAGGGAAGGACGACGTCGAGGGTCACTGCGAGCTTGAAGCCCCCGTCGCCAGTGGGCAGCAGCATTACTTTGGAGTCGATAGCGACGTCACCGGCTTCCTCCCGGGCCCGACCCGCCGCGACGCCAAGGGCGCTCTCGAAGCAGGCGGCGAACCCGATCGCGAAGAGCTGTTCGGGGTTCGTCCCGCCTCCTTGACCACCCATCTCCGAGGGAGGGCGTAGCTCAACCTCCAGGGCACCATCGGAGGTGCGACCATGACCCTCAGCTCGACCGCCGGTCACGTGTGCCTCTGCCGTGTAGAGAACCTTGCTCATCCCTGCTCCCGTTCGACGTTGGTCTCCACAGCCACACTCCTGGTGCGCGCAGTGGAATTCGTGCATCAGCCCGTCGCGGATCAGGACAACCCCGACCTCTCCCGTCGACACTGGACAGCGAGCTGCCCTTCGGTGTGCCTCTCTACGACCCCGACAACCACCCGGCGAACCCGCCAGGGAAGACGCCTCCTCCGCGCCGACCCCGCAACGCTCAACGCCCTGCTCGACGACCCGGCTTCGCTCGACGCCGCCATAGCCGACGGGAGCGTCGCCGCCGCAGGCGACTTGTCGGCTCCTCGTCGACGCCGAAATCGGACATATCACCACGAGCTCTCGGATCCGCCGATACGGCAGGTGAGGAAGCGGTCACCTCGGCGATGTGTTTGGTCATCACCTGCGCGTAACCCGGCAGCCGCGCTGGGTGGAAGGAGGGCTGGGACTCGTCGGCTACGCGATGCGGTTGGACAACCGACCCAGACCGGTGATCGATACTTCGACGAGGTCTCCGCTGGTCAGGAATCTCGGTGGGTCGAACCCAAGGCCGACGCCGGCTGGGGTTCCGGTGGCGATCAGGTCGCCGGGCAGCAGTGTGATCCCGGCCGACAGGGTGGCGATCACCTCCGGGATGTCGAAGATCATGTCCTTGATCGGGGCGAGCTGCCGGCGTTCGCCGTTGACGGTGGTCTCGATCTCCAGCGCGGTCACGTCGGTGATCTCGTCGGCGGTCACCGCGTACGGACCCATCGGGCAGTGGGTGTCCAGTGACTTGCCCAGCAGCCATTGCTTGTGGTCGCGTTGCAGGTCCCGCGCGGTGACGTCGTTGACGATCGTGTATCCCCACACGTGCTCGTAGGCCTGTTCGCGGGTGATGCCTCGTCCACCGCGGCCGATGATCACGCAGAGTTCGCCCTCGTAGTCGAGTTCGCTGGTGACTCCGTGGTGCGGGTTGACGGCGGCGGTCGGTCCAGTGACCGAAGTCGTGGCCTTGCTGAACAGGATCGGCTTGACCGGCAGTTCGTCACGGCTGCCCGGAGTGTTGGGACCACTTCGGCCCAACTCCGCGACGTGGTCGCGGTAGTTCTTCCCCACACAGAAGACGTTGCGCCGCGGGGTGGGGATCGGCGCGAGCAAGTGCACCGAGTCCAGCGGCAGCGCGGGCAGCGCGGCGGTGCGTTCGCGCAGCGCGGGCCCGAGCTCGTCCCAGGCCTCGATCACCTCAAGCATCCCGGCGCCGGTCGGGAGCAGCTCGCTGGCATCTCGGACAACACCGGCGTTGGCGACGCCGACCCGGTTCGTCGTCCCGGTGGAGAAAGTCACCAGCTTCATCGCTTAACCAATCCGAAACAATCCAGGGGAGATGAACTTCGGAGTCCCTCAGCTGCGCATCAGGCACGTCTCAGGTTTCAACGGTCTACTGATGACGGACCGCAGCAAGCCTCCGAGTCCAACTTGGTGCCGATGTTGACCCGACGCTGGGAAAGGAGACCATGATGCCAGTGCCTGTGTCGGCTGACGTCGTCGATGCCGTGGTGGGAGTGAACCTCCGCCACGGCGCTTATGAGGTGCAGATCTGCTCTCCCTCCGGGACACCGATCGCCGCGGTCCCGATCAGCCGGGACCAGGTCGGCTACGCGGACCTGGTCACCTGGATCATCGAGCACGCGCCCGGTCCCCGGTTGACCTTGTCAGGCGACGGGGCCAGCAGTTACCTCGCCGGTTTGGCTCGCGCGATCGTGGCCGTCGGACTGATGGTGATCGAGCGCGATCACCCCCCGGACCATACCGACTCGATCGATGTGGATTGTGGTGACCTGACCGAGGTGCACCTCGATGCCGATCTGCTGCCCACCTCCGGTACTGACGGTGACCGTGACGCGCTGCGGATCCTGCTCGGCGCGCGCCAGGATTTGACGATGACGATCACGGAGCAGAGCAACCGGCTGCGGGCGCTGCTGCTGGGTGGAGGCGACGCCGACCGTAAGATCGCCCGCGGTGCGCTCACCGAGGTCATCCTGGTCGGCTTGGCTCGGCGTCGAGAACCACGTGATGTCACCCGCCAGAAGTGCGTGCGGCATGCTGAGATCCGGCGACTCGCCTTGTCGCTGTTCGCGGTCGGCCGCGCGCTCAGAGACAACACCACACAGTTACAGGACATCGTCGATGAGCTCGTTCCCGGGCTGACCGATCGGCGCGGCATCGGACCGGTTGGCGCCGCGCAAGCCATTGTCAGCTTGTCCCATCCCGCGATGGTGCCGAAACAACGCGGCGCCCGCGCTCGTCGGATCAAGTTCACTGCGAGCCCGCAGTGATTACCGCGCGTGCCTTGGCGGTCTTGACGGCGGCGGTGAGAGTGGTGATGTCGTAAGCGCCGTAGTGTCGCCGTCCGTTGATGAAGAACGTCGGTGTACCCGATACACCGCTGAGGCTGGCGGAGTCGAGGTCTTCGGCGATCCGCGGAGCGTAGATGTGCCTGCGCAGCTCATCGCGGAATCGTTCGACGTCGATGCCGAGGTCGCCCGCGTAGCGATTCAGATCGGTCGGCCGCAGATCCTGCTGGTTCGCCAATAACAGGTCGTGCATTGGCCAGAACGCGTCTTGACTGGCGGCGGCCTCGGATGCTTCGGCAGCCAGTTGCGCCCGCGGGTGGACGTCGCGGAGGGGAAGGTGCCGCCAGACGTAGCGCACGTCGCCGAAGTCGGCGAGCAGTTCCCGGACGACCGGTTCGGCCTGACCGCAGTACGGGCATTCGAAGTCGCCGTACTCGACCACGGTGACCAATGCTTCGGCTGGACCGCGGATGTGGTCGCGATCTGGATCGACCGGCTCGACCAGGTCGATGATGGACTCCGCGGTGCCCAGCAGGGCTTGGATGCGCCGCCGGGGCGGCAGCAGCGTGGTGATGCCAAAGATCGCCCAGGCCGCGGCGGATGCGCACAGCGCCGCTGACAGCACACCGAGCTTGGCCTCTTGCAGCTGCGCGCCGTCGAAGGCGAGGGTTGCGATCAGCAGGGACACGGTGAAGCCGATGCCGGCGATCGCACCGCCCCCGGCGACGGCGGCCCAGCCGACTGGAGGACGCAGCTGGGCCCGGTTCAGCCGGGTGAGCAGCGCCGAAGTGCCGACGATGCCGATCGGCTTCCCAGCGACATAGCCGATCAGGATTCCGAGGGTGATCGGCGAGGTGTAGGCGCGGGAGAGGAACTCGCCGTTGATCGCGATGCCGGCGTTGGCCAGGGCGAACAGCGGTACGACCAGGTAGCTGGTCCACGGGTGGTAGAGCTCCAGCAATCGCTCGTTGGGTGACAGCGCCGCCGTCAGGCCGGTGCTCGCCGAGCGGGCGAGCTCGGGGGTCGGCTGCTCGCGGAAGAGCCGGAACAGGCCCGTTGCTCGCTCGAGGTCATCGCGTGAGGGTGGATACGCAAACGTCAGCAGCCCCATCACCAGGCCGACGGCGACGGGATCGACGCCGGACGAGAACAGTGCCACCCACGCGGCCGCACCGAGTAGCGCGTATGTCAGGCCGTGCCGGATCCGGCCGGCACGGACGAGCAGGATCACCACGAAGATCGCTAGCGTGATCACGAGCGGCCGCAGCGCGACGTGCCCGCTGTACACCGTCGCGATCACCGCGAGCGCTACGACATCGTCGACGACAGCGACGGTGAGCAGGAAGGCCCGCACAGTGTCCGGCAGGCGTCGCGCCACCAGGGCGAGCAGGCCGAGCGCGAACGCCGTGTCCGTCGACATCGCGACACCCCAGCCGTGCGCTGACGGGAGCCCGTTGTTCACGGCCAGGTAGAGCGCGATCGGCACGACCATCCCGCCGATACCCGCAGCTATCGGCAGTACGACCCGCCGCCGCTCGCGCAACTCGCCCATGTCGAACTCGCGGCGCGCCTCCAGCCCGATGACGAAGAAGAAGAACGTCATCAGCCCGCTGTTCACCCACTCACGGAGGGTCTGCGACAGCCCAGTACCCCCGAGCCGGATCGACAGCGGCATCTCCCACACCGCCGCATACGACGCCGCATTGATATTCGCCCAGGCCAGCGCGATCAGGGTGGCGGCCAGCAGGAAAGCGGCGCTGCCGGACTCGGTACGCAGGAAGGCACGCAGCGGTGTCTCAAGGCTGCGCGCCCACGCCGTCCGCCCGGTGAAGGGTCCGACGAAGGCCTCGGGCTCGGTCATGGTTTAAGTATCAGTTGTCTCGTCACAGTGTGAGGTGGCACATCACGCCTTCCAGGTAACGGCACGACCACCAGAGCCACACAGGGAGACGACCATGCCACGCACTTGCAAGGATGAGGCACCTATCCTCGTCGACGAACCCGTCGTTGAAGGGCGTTATGTCGAGATGGACGGCTATACGGTGGATTCGAGTCCTTTCGCTGCGACGCGGACCCTGCCCCACTGTTTCGCGGACTGCCGGACGACCGCTGCCAGTGCCCACACTGGGGTGTGGTGCGGTCCGGGCAGATCGTGATTCGCTACGCCGACTACAACGAGACCTACACCGAGGGCGATGCCTACTACGCCGCGCCCGGCCACCTGCCGCTGGTGTTCGCCGGCACCGAGCTCGTCGAGTTCAGTCCGACGCGGCAGCTTCAGCGGACGATGGCGGTCGTCGCCGCCAACCTGCAGGCGGAG
>DATAWX010000063.1:0-8894 GCA_036266995.1 Pseudonocardiaceae bacterium
GCCGCCGCGGGGCCGGTTGATCTCATCCAGCGGGCATTCCACCACGAACCCGGTAGCCGCGTGGATCGCTGGCTTATACCGCACCTTGAAGGAACTCGAAATAGATGGCGACCGCGTTCGCCTTGTGCTGACGCGTCGCCGGCGCAGCCTCGCGCAAGTGCGCACCGAAATACCGGTCAACATCGGCCGCCCTCAGCTCCCACAACGGCCGACCGAACCACTCCCGCAACTGGCACACCGTCACCACAACCTGCCCAATCGTGGCGTCCGCCACCCCCGCCGAGGACCGTGCCAACACAAACTCCGCCAGCAAATCCTCCTCGAACGCGGCCACCTCCGCCGCCGTCTCCAGCCGCAACCCGACCCGCAGATCCCGCACCACCGCCAGCGACACCACACGCCTCCAGTTCAGCAATCACTGCCAGGCGTCCTGATATCGCACCAACCCTCACGAATCATGAAACGTGAGCACGATTCGGCCAGTGATCACCTGAACGAGTGATGGCCGAGCGAAATCCCAGATCAACCATGACCAGCCACAACCACCACACCGCACAAACGGACACGAACCTGGGGGGCAGGATTTCTATGTGAGAATCTGCTGGTCCAGCTCGGGTGTGATCTTCAGAGGTATTTGGCGGCGAATTTTCAGCGGTAAATGGTGTACTACATGACGCCGATGGTCAGAGACTCGCGGCGGCTACCACGCTCAGTGGCGTAGTGCCGCTTATCTCTGGGATGCTTAACGGGTCTGGTCGCGCGTTACGGCGCGTCGACCAGACCCGTTAAGTGACGTTTCAGGACATTGACGGTGACTTTCTCCGGGCTCTCCTGCCCGATCGGAAACGATCAGCGAATAGTGTCAGGGGAGTCAGGGCAGGCACAGTCCCCACACGTCGGTGTCGGTGTTCGGGCTTGAGGTGCCCCCGGTTGCGCCGATGGCTGTCCAGCGGTCCGTGGCGTTTCCGTTGCCCGTGGCGGCGCCGCTTGAGTTGCTGGGGTATGTGCCATTGAGGTGGTCGCCCTGCGAACCTGGTGCGGTGAAGCTGCCGGTCGTGGGATCGCTGCCGCTGATGGAGGCGCCTCCGCTGATCAGATTGCCCGCTGTGCCGCAGGAGCCGGTGGTCGCCATCGCGGTACCTGATGATGGGCCGGACGCGTTGGTATGTTTGACCGTGACGGTGAGGCCGCTGATGTTGATCCCGCTTCCGCTGCAGACCGCGTAGGCAGCAGTCGTGTTGCCGGTACCACTCATGCCGCCGTTGAGCGCGACCGCCGTCCAGGAGGTTGGGTTGGTGCTGCCATCAGAGGCCGCGTTGCCGGAGTTGTCGGAGGGATAACTCGCGATCGCCTTGACGCTCTCATTGCTGGCCAAGGTCGACTCTGCGCCACCACCGAGCAACAGGGTGTTCGCTGGGCACGTCGCGGTCTCTGATGCCATCGACGATGGGAGGCTTGTGCCGGTGGGTCCGGAGGCACTGCTCACCACGACCTGGGTATGGTTGATGGTGCCGTTGGTGAAGCATATCCCGAAGGGCGTGACCGTATAGTTGCCGCCGCCCTGACCGCCGGTACCACCGTAGCCTAACCAATACGTTGCATCGGTGGCGCCGTTGCTCGCTTCAGAGGTGCCGTTGGTGCTTGGTGTGGTTTCCATCACGTGAATGGCATTCACTTGCATAGCCGTGCCAGAGCCAGTCACCAGGACCCCGCCACCGGAATTGAGACCGCTGGAGCATTGGGCATCTGTTTTGAGGAGCGCACCATTTCCGGGAGCGGTCCAGGAGCTCGCTCCTGGGGTCGCCACCGTGCCAGCGGTACTGGCATAGGCGATTCCTGGTATGACCAATGCCAGCGCGGCACCGAACACCGCCGCCTTGACAATATTCCGCTTTCGCATTCCCGTCGTCCTTTCCATTGCCATTGCCATTGCCATTGCCCGCGCGACCCGCTCACCTCTACCGCAAATGAGGATCAGTCTGGGTCATATCTTCCGCATGTGCGGATTCATGAACTGTTCATCACGTAGGTGAACAGGAAAAGACGAGGAACCGAACAGGGGACTGCAAGGATCCTCACCAGGGATGACGAATGAAAATCTTCCGCACCGGGCTGTCGTGACCGACGGATCGCGGTAGGGACCGCCCTTGCGGGCGGCCCCCCGCGCAGATCCCAGCGTGCGGGATTACCGCACTGGGCTCCTGCCTTGGGTTCTGGCGTCGAAGCGCACGACGGGGAAGGGATGCCTGGGGCGGGCGGGTGGTAGCCATCGTTTCGTGATGCGGTCCACCCGTGTCCAGTTGAGGCGGGTGCGCTGGCTGCGGCGCCGCAGCGCCTTGTACCAGCGCCGTCCCACCTGGGTGCGGAAGGCTGCGACCGCGTCGGTGTTTCTGGAGGGTTATTCACAAGCCGCAAAGAAGTAGAGTCCGATGACGGCTTTGAGCATGCTTTGGTACTTTTCTGTTGGTGCTCGGTATCGGCCGCCTTCCTCGCTGAGCATGCGCCATGTCTTGAGGTGGGCGATGGCGTGTTCGACGGCGGCGCGGATTTTGCTGAACGCGGTGTTGAACTCGGCTTGGCTGGTGGCCAGCTCGCCACCGGGAGCTCGTTTGATGGGGACGATCTCAATGCCCTCGACTCCGACGTAGCCCAGGTCTGCGGCGGTGGAGATGGTGGCGAGTTGGGCGGCGAGGCCTGAGGCGGCGAAGGCGTGGGCGTCGTGCCGGGCGCCGTGGACCGGGATCAGACCCACGGCGGCCAGTCGTCCCTCCAGGGTGGCGGCGATCTGGAGGTTCATCCCGGGGTATCCGGCCTTGGCCGAGTACAGATCGGGGATGTGGCGCCAGTCCCAGGTGGGGCAGATGGTGCCATCCACCAGCACGGTTCCTCCTCCCACCAGCTCTTGTGGGTCGGGCACGAACTCGGTGAGGACTTGCCGATCAGAGGGCGCAACAGATCCCAGCACCGGCTCACGGTGGACTGGCTGATGCCGAAGATCGCAGCTGCGAAGGCCTGGGTGATGTTCGTGCGCATCAAACACACCACCAGCGCCACCGATCCGAACAAGCCCAGCGCATAGAGACGGCCGTGGGAGGCGAACCCTTCCCCACGGGCGGCCTCCACTCGCATCACCAATTCGATGAGTTGCTCAGTACGCAGTCCTGTCATAGCCTCGTACTGCAACGGCTCCTCCGTATTGATTTCGCTGTCTGGTCGACAACGAAACAAAACGACAGGAGCTGTTGCCCTTCAAGCATGACACGCACCATTCATCGATTGTGTGGAAACTGTGAGCTAACGTTCAGCAGGAGAACTGTCAGGCTCACTCGAAGCACTCCTCCGGAAGGCTTGTGAATTAGCCTCCCGGGCACGGCGTAGTAAGCGAGGTGTCCCTGCACCAGCTCGATCTCGCCCGGCAGGCGTTTCTGAAAGCGCGGTCCCTTTTTGAAGAGCTACTTAAAGACGTTGAAGACCAGGTGCGGCGGCGAAACCCGGTAGAATCCATCAATGTCTCCCTGAGTGAGGTATACCGGTATTTCGGCAACTACTCTGAGGGTGAGCGCGAGGCGCACTATGACAAAGCCAGGCAATGCCTGGAAAGTGCACACGCTTTCGCTGGGGGCTCCAGCTCTGCTGGGGGCCCTGGGGGAGAGAGGGAATACCTATCTGGCAGCATGACCTGCGCAAATTGTGCTTTTGAGATGATTACTCGGGGCGTGCACATTCGGCACAGTGGCAACGGCGTGAACGCGGGGTATGAAAGTGCAGCCCGGTTATCCGGCGCCTGGGCTGCCGCGTGCCAGATGAGGACAGGCATCGGCAGGGAAAAGCGGGGGAATGACGGCGTGGAAGCGATTCGGCCAGCTGATCAGCGATCCGCAGGTCAGTCTGTGGGTGGAGTACTGAACTTCCAAGCTGGCCATGCGGGATCGATTCCCGTCGCCCGCTCCATCTAGTATTTCCTCAAGGCGCGGGGAGTAGCATGATTTGGTGATCTAGATCGTCATGGTATTCGGCGTGTTGATCGCCTCTCGTGCCAGATTCGCCCGGGCAAGCGCCGACCCGGATGGGCGCCCGGTTGTCACCCACCGCCCCGCGGGGCCTGAGAACGTCGGCGCCTGCGGTTGACATATGCCGCGGCGCCTATGGCGAGTGCCAACGATGCCGTGCCAGCAGCGAGCAGCGCCCCGTGGTGGACACCGCCGGTGCCGGGGGCACCGGCGGTGTCCACCACACTGGATGGCGTCTGGGCGGTCTGTCCTGGCGACTGCCCGGCGACGCTGCCCGGGGCTGACGTCGAGCCAGAACCACTCGAGCCAGAGCCACTCGAGCCAGAGCCACTCGCGGTAGAACCATTCCCGGTAGAACCGGTAGAACCCTTCGCGGTAGAGCCATTCGCGGGAGAACCGTTGGCGCTGGAGCCGCTCCAACTAATGGCGACCCGTCCGTTGCCGCCGTTGATGGTGCCGGTGTTGACGCCTGCGGTCAGGGTCGGGGAGGTGGTGGATGCTGCGGCGTACGCGCTGCCGCCGGCCCCGCCGCCCCCGGCGCCGCCTCCGCCGCCGAAGGCGCCACCGCCCCCGGAACCACCGCCGCCACCGAAGTAGCCGCCGCCCCCACCGCCGCCGGCACCGCCGCCGGAGCTGGTGGTGTTTTGACCACCCGAGCACGGCGGATCTTGGGTGCCGGTGCAGGGATGGTTCCCGGTTCCCCCGGTACCGCCCGCGCCGGTGCTGCCGTTGGCGCCATCACCACCGAAGCGCGGATCGCTGGTATGGGCGCCGGGATTGTGCCGGCCTGGGTTGAGCCCGCTGGCCCCGCCCGCCGATTGGGTAGCGCCCTTGGCCGAGACCCCATGGTTGCCACCATCGACGGTGCCACCGCCGTCGGCGCCGGTGGTACCGCCGCCGTCGGCGCCGGTGGTACCGCCGCCGTTGCCGCCGGCGCCGCCGAGTGCGTTGCCCTGCCCGCCCGTGCCGCCTCCGCCACCGCCGCCCGCGCCGACGACGACACGATTAGATAACGCGCAGGTCCGCGCCGCACAGCCTGCCGCGGAGACCCGCACGTCTGACGAACCGCCGCCGCCGGCGCCGTTGCCGCCGTTAAACGCGGTACCGCCGTTGGCGCCACTGGCATCACCCGCACCGCCGGCCCCGCCGCGGTTGGAGCCCCCGAAGCCCCCCGCGGCTCCCGACCCGCCCGACGGGCCGTTCATCATTCCCCCGGACCGGCTCGCGGCCGTGGCGTTGATTCCCTTACCGGCCACGTCCACCTGCACGAGTTGCCCGGCTGCCAGCCCGGTGAGCGTGCCCTTGGCCTCACCACCACCACCGCCCGGGCGACCGGTGATATCTCCGGCCGGCGAGCCGCCGTGGGCAGCGTCACCGGCAATGAAGTAATGCCCGCCTTGGGCACCGACGACCTCGACGACCACCGACGTGACCCCTGCCGGCACGGTAAACGTGTCGGACCCGACCGCGGTGTAGGTGCACGTATTGGTGCCGCTGAGATTCCCGGTCTGGCCACAGGTACCAGGGCCTGCCGCGAGCGCGACTGCTGACGTTGCGCACGCGGTCAGTGCCAGGGCCGCAACGGTGCCGGCACCGAGCATCATGCCCAGCCAAGTTGCATTCTGGTTAAAGATTTGTTTCGTGGTGTTTTGGTCAGTCGTGGGCATTTGATTCCGTCGTTGGCTTTCAGGCCTTGGGGAAGGGACGAGATATGCGGTATTGCTACGGGCGCCCCCGGCGGCTGGGTTTGCCCTGATCTTTAGGTGCTGGTGACTGTGGCGGCGGAGCAAATGGTCAATGCGGCGTAGCCATCGGCGCCTTGGGCCCCGTCGTGGGCTCCGCCCGCGAAGACGCCACCGAGGCCACCGGTGCCCCCCGAGCCGTGGAGTCCGCCTCCGCCAAGGCCGGGGATGCCACCCACCCCCGTGCTTCCGTGCCCGCCGGGAGCGCCAGGAGCGCCAGAGGTAGCGTCGGGACCTGTCCCCCCGGCCCCGCCGGCGCCACCACCCGCCCCGGCTGCTCCGCCCTGGCCGCCGCTGCCGCCGAAACCGCCCTCAGCGCTCAGGGCCAGCCCGCCACCGTGCAATGTTGTGGATTGGCCGTTTTTTCCACGCGCGTTGGGCATCGGCGGACCCCCTCCCCCGCTGCCACCGATGCCTCCTTGCCCCACAGACACGCTCAGTCGCGCGGGCAGCGCGGCGGGTGGGAGCGGAAGGCCCTTCTGGTCGATCGTGGCGCCCGCTTCCCCGCCGCCGCCCCCGCCGCCGCCGGCACCGCTTGTTGGCGGACTACCCCCACCGAGACCACCCGGGCCGGGTCCTCGCCCGCCACCACCGCCGGCTCCGGCCAGCAGCACATCCACCGTGGCTGGGGTGGTGGGCGAGGTGAAGCTCACCGAGATGGTGTGCGCGCCCGGCTTGGACAAACGCACCGTGGAGCATGTCACCGGGCTCCCGTTCGCGCCAGGGAGGGTGTCTGCTGGGATGGTGGTGGCATCGGACGCGGCGTCAGACGAGGTCGCCGTCCCGCATCCAGCACTCAGCGTCACCAGCGCGGCGATCAGCAGGGTGCGGATGTGCCAGCGAAGACTGCGGGCCGTAGTCATTGTTTTTTGACGACCTCGGGGGGTGCCATCTGCCACCTCGGTGGGGCATCGGGTAGCTCAACGCGCTCAAGCAGCAGGACCGCGTGGCCGCCGAGCAACACGGGCCGGGTCCAAGGGCCGATGTCGATCCTGGTGTCCGGTGTGGGTCGCTCTCCGCTGAGGGTGCGGGCGTCGCTGATGGGCAAGGTAGTGATCAGGTGCTGGTAGCTGCACGCGCCGGCCGGCAGCTCCCGGATACCGGGCATCCAGAGAAAGAATCCATCATTGCCGCCCAGGTGTAATCCGACCGCCGCGAGAGCCCCGATGACACCGTCCTCGGTACCCCCGTGACCGGACAGGCGCACTCCGTGCCGCAGGGCGAGGGTACGGGCTCTGGCCTGGTCGATGACCACCCGTTTCGCCTCAGAGCCGTAGGCGCGCAGGGCGTCCCGGTCCGCCGAGACGACGTCGGCGGACACCACCGCCAGCCCAGGATCGGAGTCCTCAGCCGCGTGCTCGCGCAAGAACACCGCCGCGCACGTCTCGATGTCGTCTAAGGAAATGGCGGATGGTGTCGCTAGTGCGAGGCAGGCGCTGGAGTTGTGTGAGGTGTAAGGCACCCGCGGGTCGAGAAGCAACTGGTGACGGGTCACTCCCAGTGGCTCCCCAACACCCCGGAAGGCCAATGCCGCCAGCAGGCATCGGGCCAGCTGGCCGGTACCTGGGCTGGTGAGATTGTCGGTGTCATCGATGCCCACCAGTACCTGCGGCCGGTCGGGTAACCCATCCTCGGCGGTAGCCACCATGCTGTGAACTCCTCTCCAGGTCGAGGAAGTGATGAGAGCCGGTCAGGTGGGCGCACGTCGCGCTAGCTCGCCGCCGGGCCGGGGTTTGGTTGGTCGGGCACTTCCGACAAGGACAACCAGAGGGGGTCAGGTCGCTGCGGCCCCCCGGGGGCCTCGCAGAGCCGCAGCGCTTGCCTTTACGTGGGTTTGACGGGTCCGTGGTCGTGGATGCGGGTGGCGAGGTCGGTGGTCGTCTCGTGGTCGCGATCACGACCATCCTCCGGAGGTGTTTCCCCGTATCACAAAGCAGGTACACATGATCGGATCCAGTTTCAGGACTCGATCTTCACGATGTTCGGTTCAGGATGTTTCGTTTGTTCGAGGAACTACTTCTGTCCTGAGAGGTCCGTGCCCGGCGCGGTCAACGGGCGGGTGACCGGCCAGTGCAGCCGGTTCAGCCCGTGTCGGCCAAGCACTCCGGCGCCCATCCCGGCGATGCCGGCTGCCGCGCCCCACAGCAGGTGGCCCTGCACGTAGAACCACATCCCAGTGAGCACCACAGACAGTGGGGCCAAAGCGAGGTTGTGCACGAACGGATTCATCAGGTTCACCAGCAGGATCATCGGGGCTAGCGGAAGCATGATCCACGGATGGCGCCGGATGACGCTCGCCGACGCGGCGAGATCAACGAGAAACCCGGCGAGGAGAAGGCTGGCCACGTGCACGCCCATACTGGGATCGATGAGCAGGATCCCGGTGCTGGAAGCGGCCGCGATGCCAAGGGCTGTGCTAGGCCGGTCGATCGCCCACCGCGCGGCGATGAGCGGGGCGAGCCAGAACAGACCGCGGTGGCCGGGCAGCCCCCACGGCGTGTGCACTAACTGCTGCAAGATGATGCCGCCCACGGCGACCGAGACGACTACCGCGACGAGTGCTGTAGCCGCGATCGGGCGGGATGCCAGGAAAGCGCGTGGCGCGGTGGGGAAGGTTTCACGGGTGGGGTAAACGGTGATAGTCATGCGCGGACGCTAACCCGGCCATCCCATGTGGGTTACCCCCATTAGAGTGATAAGCGCCGGGACGGATGCTGATTTTCTGGCTTTCGGTTAGCAAAAGTGCTCATATGGGTGAACAACAGTCAACGCTTGCGACTAAAAGAGCTACAGACCATCGAGCTCGGGTCCAGCCGGATACGTATAGAAGCGGCAAACGGTGGATCAGCGGGCCGTTGCTTTGCCTGTCCAGGTTGCTACGGGTTCCGAGATTGACGCCATCTCGGGAACCACGCTCCCAGGTGTGACTTCCGAGATGGGCCTGTGATCGGAACAGGATCCTAAACGGGCTGGGGGCCTGTTCTCTCGAGCGTGTCCCCAGCCGCCAGGTACGGGGTGAGGTAGGTCTTCGGTCGGGTTTAGCTTGATCGCGTTCTCGGTTGTCGGCAGTTGCCCGCCTGGGCTGTCGAGCCGAAGAGGTAACCGGTGTCGCCGATGTGGTGGATCCGGGCGGGTGAGAGTG
>DATAWX010000064.1:0-6361 GCA_036266995.1 Pseudonocardiaceae bacterium
GTCAGCCGCCTGGTCGGGGCCCCACCCGGCTACGTCGGTTACGAGGAGGGCGGGCAGCTCACCGAGGCAGTGCGCCGCAAGCCCTACTCGGTGGTGCTCTTCGACGAGATCGAAAAGGCGCACCCGGATGTGTTCAACACGCTGCTGCAGGTCCTCGACGACGGTCGGCTCACTGACGCCCAAGGCCGCACCGTCAACTTCCGCAACACCGTGCTGATCATGACGTCGAACATCGGCTCGCAGTACCTGCTAGAAGGAGTCACGGCGCAGGCAGAGATCACGCCGGAGGCCCGCGATCTGGTCATGGGCGAACTGCGCCACCACTTCCGCCCGGAATTCCTCAACCGCATCGACGACATCGTGTTGTTCAGCCCGCTAACCCAGACCCAGATCGAGCAGATCGTCGAGCTGATGTTCAACGAGCTGCGCGCCCGGCTAGGGGAGCGCCGGATGAGCCTGGAGATCTCCGACGAGGCACGCCGGTTCATCGCCCGGCAGGGCTTCGACCCCGTCTACGGTGCCCGGCCGCTGCGCCGGTTCATCGCCCGCGAGGTCGAGACCCGCATCGGCCGAGCCCTCCTCACCGACGCCATCCCCGACGGCGCCACCATCGAAGTCGAGCTCAAGGGTGACGAGCTCCTCGTCACCCACGACAACCCCCAGCCTCCCAGCAACGTAGGCGCGTGACCGCGATGGCAACGCGGACGGTCAAGTGCGAGAACTGCGGGCGGATGAATCGGGTACCGGCATCCGCGCAGGGCAGACCGCGGTGCGGGAACTGCAAGGCATTCCTGCCCTGGATCGCCGACGCCGGTGACGAGGACTTCGCCGAGATCGCCGAGAACGCCACGGTCCCGGTCCTGGTGGACCTGTGGGCGAGCTGGTGCGGACCGTGCCGGATGGTCAGCCCCACGCTGGAACAGCTGGCCCGAGAGAAGGCCGGGCAGGTCAAGCTGGTCAAGGTCGACATCGACCGCGCACCGAAGCTGGCGCAGCGCTTCTCCGTGCAGGCCGTCCCCACCCTGATGGTGCTCAACCGGGGCGAGGTGATCGCGCGCCAGCCTGGAGCGGCCCCGCTCAACATATTGCGCAGCTGGCTGGACGACGCTACCGCCCGCATCCCCGCGGAATCTGATCTGGAGGCTCACTGATGAACCTGCGCAGGAACGTCCGGCAGTTGCCGCTGCGGCTTGCGGCCGGGACTTTCATCATCAACTCGGGGCTGTCGAAGTGGGGCGCTGACGAGGCCACCGCCCAGCACTTGGAGGGGTTCGCGGCAGGCGCCTATCCGTTCCTGGCCAAGCTCGACCCGCAGTTGTTCGTCAAGGCGTTATCCATCAGTGAGGTTGTCGTCGGTGCCGCGGTGCTGTTGCCGTTCGTATCCGCCGGCGTCGCCGGGGCAGCGCTGACCGCCTTCTCGGCGGGTCTGATCGGTCTTTACCTACGCACGCCGGGCATGCGTGAGGAAGGGAGTCTGCGACCCACCCAGCAGGGCCTCCCGCTGGCCAAGGACGTCTGGTTGGCGGCCATCGGGGCGTCCCTGGTCATCGACGACCTAGTCGGATGGGGTCGCCGGTCATGACCCGGGCGCAGCTTGACCCGCACCTGCGGATGGTGCAGGCCGTCGTCCCGCGTACCCCGCAGGGCTGCGAGGAGTGCCTGCAGACCGGGTCACCGTGGGTGCACCTGCGGCTGTGCCTGACCTGCGGGCATGTCGGGTGTTGTGACTCCTCACCCAACCGGCACGCCCGGTGGCACGCTGGAGTCCTCGCGCACCCGATCGTCCAGTCATTCCAGCCGGGTGAGAACTGGCGGTGGTGTTATGTCCACGAAAGCTTCATCTGAGCCCGTGAGCACGCTCGATTTGGCTGATGCGGTCGCGCTGCCTGAGACACCGGATCTGGATGGGGCCTACCCCCGGCTGAGCCAGGTCCAGCTGGACACGCTGGAGGCGCATGGCGAACGGCGACCCATCCACCCGGGCGAGGTGTTGTTCGTCGAGGGCGAACCGAGTCAGTCGCTCTATGTCGTGCTGGCCGGTCGGGTGGCGGTGGTCGAGGGATACGGCACCGACGAGCAGCGGGTGGTCCGGGTGCACGGCCCGGGGCGGTTCCTGGGCGAGCTGAGCCTGCTCACCGGGGAGAGCGAGTTCTTCACGGCAGTCGCGTTGGAGGACGGCGAAGTGCTCGTCGTGCCCATCGAGGGGCTGAAAGCGATCGCCTCACAGGATCCGGCACTCGGTGATGACATCCTGCGCGCCTGCTTCATCCGCCGCACGCTGGCGATCGGGCTCGGGGTTGGTTTCCGCATCATCGGCTCGCGGTACTCGCAGGACACCCGACGGCTGCGCGATTTCGCGATGCGCAACCGGCTGCCGCACCGTTTCATTGATGTGGAGGACGACCCGACCGCGGAGAGCCTGCTGCGTCAGTTGGGTGTCGGCCTCCAGGACACCCCCGTGGTCGTCTGGCGGGACCGGGTGCTGCGTAACCCGAGCAATGCCGAGTTGGCCCAGCTGGTCGGGCTGGCCGGCGTAGCGGGCAGCGAGTCGACCTGCGACCTGCTCGTCGTCGGGGCGGGCCCGGCCGGACTGGCCGCAGCCGTCTATGGCGCCTCGGAGGGCTTGGCGACGGTCGCGGTGGATGCTGTGGCCATCGGGGGGCAGGCCGCGACATCCTCAAAAATTGAGAACTACCTCGGATTCCCCGCCGGGATATCCGGCGGAGAGCTGGCCGACCGCGCGGCGATCCAAGCCAGGAAGTTCGGGGCCCGCATCAGTGTGCCCGCCACCGCTCAGAAGTTGACCCGCGACGATGGCCACTACTGTGTCCAGTTTGAGGATGGGGCCGAAGTATCCGCCCGCACGGTCGTGCTGGCCACCGGTGCCCGCTACCGCAAGCTGCCGGTGCCGCGCCTGGAAGAATTCGAGAAGACCAGCGTGTACTACGCGGCCACCCTGATGGAGGCCCAGCTGTGTGCCAGCGATCCCGTTGTCGTGGTGGGAGGGGGCAATTCGGCAGGCCAGGCGACGATCTTCCTCGCTGATCACGTCGGGAAGATCCGGCTGGTGGTCCGCGAGCATCGGTTGGACGAGTACATGTCGCGCTATCTGGCCGACCGGATCGAGCGAGATCCGCGGATCGAGGTGCTGGTGCACACCGAGGTACGCGAACTGCTCGGCGACAGGTCGCTGGAAGCGGTGGTCGTGCAGGACAACGAGTCCGGTGAACGCCGCACCCTGGAGGCCAGGGAACTGTTCGTCTTCATCGGCGCCGACCCCTGCACCGACTGGCTGATCGGCACGCTGGCCCTCGATTCCGGCGGTTACGTGTTGACCGGGGCCAACGCCGCCATAGTGGCCAACGGGCAGTTCGACGAACTCGGACGGGCGCCACTGATGCTGGAGACCACCGCACCGGGGGTATTCGCGGTCGGCGACGTGCGCAGCGGGTCGATCAAACGGGTCGCCTCGGCAGTAGGCGAAGGATCCATGGCCGTCCGGCTGGTCCATGAACACCTCGCCAGCCAGAGATGAAGCATTCACCTCAGCGGCGAGGGTCGGCCTCCTTGCCGTGGGTAGCTGGCCACGCGATAGGCCCAGACCGGTGACGTGGGAGTCCGTCGGGAAGCTCGAACCAGTGCAGCCACCCACATCACCCCTACCACCGAGATCACCGCAAGGCCGAGCCAGCTGACTGTCGTGAACACCTGCACCTGGGTTTCGGTAGGCCGGGAGATGAATCCCCGTTGCATCAACTGGTCCTGCAATGGATTTTCGGTCAGCACAAAAGTGATCAGCACCGCGATGTTGGGCATCGAGTCCCACAGCGCGTGCAGCAGCGAAACACCGATATAGGAACCCAACAACCTACCGGTGATGAGGAAATGTTCTCGCGTGCTGCGCGAAAACAGCACACCACCTAGGATGCCGGTCCACAGTGCATGACCGACTGGGGACAGTATCTCACGCAGGAACTCGGTGGTCACGAGATCGGTAAGCGACAATCCCTGCTCTGTGAAAGCAGCCACCAGCGCGTAACCAGAAGACTCGAAGGCTGCGAAACCGAAGCCGACGATGGCGCCCAGGATGATTCCGTCCCGGGTCGACTTGATGAGGAGACCACGGGTGAGCAGGGCGAGTGCCGCCAGCTTGACCGCCTCCTCGATGAGCCCCACCCCGACGAACAGCCATGGTGACGGTCGCAGCAGGTAGGTTTCCAGCACCGAGGCACCCAGCACTCCCAGCACGCCGCCCACCAGGAAGCACCGAAACGTAACCATTCAGCCCTGATGATCAGTGCATGACGTTGTCGCCGGTCGGCCTGTGGGCGTCCGGGTG
This sequence comes from Pseudonocardiaceae bacterium, assembly GCA_036266995.1. Lineage (GTDB taxonomy): Bacteria > Actinomycetota > Actinomycetes > Mycobacteriales > Pseudonocardiaceae. Next base: position 4,340 of record DATAWX010000064.1, read on the forward strand.
GGGCTGGTGGTGGTCGGTGGGACGTCGTGTCAGGTGGGTGCGGGTAGTGCGGGCATCCAGGGTTGGACGGTGAGTGCGTCGCGTAGCGCGGTGATCTTGTCGAGGTGGTGTTTGGCGGCGGTGGAGAGGTAGCCGAGGATGGTGTAGCGGTCTTGGGTGCGTGCTTGGCTGGTCAGGCGTCCGGAGATCTTCTGTTGGATCTTGCTGGGTCGTAGGTCGCGTTCGGCCTGATTCGAGGTGGGGGGCACGCGCAGGTCGTGGGCGAAGCGCAGGACGTCGTCGGGGCGGTCGCGCAGGACTTCCAGGAGCAGCCGGGCTTTGCGTTGTCCGGGGCGGGTGCCGGCCGAGGTGGTGTCGGACAGTCCGACCAGCATCCCGTCGCGGAACCGGCGCAGCAGTGCGTCGCGGATGTCGGCGTCGATCGCGGGTAGGCCCTGTTCGCGGGCGTGGTTGGCGTGGTGGATCAGTCCGCGCAGCGCGTCGGCGATCTGGGTGGGCCACACCGCGTCGGGGTAGACCTCGGCGGCACCAGCAAGATCCCGGAGTAGGTGGGCATTATCCCGACATCGGGATAATGCACATTACCCCGACCTGCGGATTATCCCGACCTGCGGATTATCCCGACCTCGGCTCGGTCGGTGCTGGTCGGTGGGGGTGCCCGGGTTGGCCTGGTCGGGATAATCACAGGGCTTCGAGGAACGCGAGAAGCTGGTCGGGTGGCTGGTAGCGGCCGGGGGTGCTAGTCAGGGGGGTGGTCCGGTTCAGTGCTTGCTCTTTGAGTGTGATGTCGGCGTTCAGGTAGATTTGGGTGGTTTGCACGGATTCGTGGCCGAGCCAGAGCGCGATCACGGTGGTGTCGACCCCGGCGTGTAGCAGTCGCATCGCCGCGGTGTGGCGCAGGGTATGCGGCGTGATCTTCTTGGTCTTCAGTGCGGGCGGCGTGCTGGGCGTGGTGGGCGACGCGCCGTTCGAGCGCGTCGAGTGACAGCGGCTGGCCGCGGCGGGTCGGGAACAGTGGGTCGGTCGGGTTGCCGGCGCGTTCGGCGGTCCAGACCCGCAAGACCGCGACGGTGCCAGCGGTGAGCGGGGTGATGCGGTCCTTGCGGCCCTTGCCGCGGCAGCTGACATGCGCGCCGGCACCGAAGTGCACATCAGCGCAGGTCAGCGAGGTCAGCTCGGAGGCCCGCAGCCCGGTCTGGGCGGCCAGCAGGATCAGGGCGCGGTCACGGCGACCGGTCGGGGTGCCGCGGTCCGGGCTGGTCAGCAGGGCATCGAGTTCGGGTTCGGTGAGGTAGGTGACCAGGGCCCGGTCGGCTCGTTTCGACGGTATCGCCAGGACCCGGTCGATGTCGTTGGCGTGTTCGGGGTGGCGCAGCACGGCGAACTGGAACAGGGAGTGGATCGCGGCGAGGCAGGCGTTGCGGGTGCGGGCACTGTTGCCCCGGTCGTGTTCGAGGTGGTCGAGGAACGCAGCGATCAGCGGCGCGTCGAGGTCGGCGACGTCGAGGCGGCTGGGAGCCTTGCTGAGGCGTTGGGCGGTGAACACGATCAGCAGCCGCCAGGTGTTGCGGTAGGCAGTGATGGTGTGCGGGCTGGCCTGGCGCTGCCGGATAAGCCGGTCGGTGAAGAACGCCTGCAGGGTCGGGGCCAGCGCGGTCATCGCGGGCCGCCCAGATGTGCGTCGGGGCTCAGATGCCGGTCGAGGCGCTGCGCGGCTTCGGCGAGCAACTCCGGTGCGGCGTGGAGGTACCAGTAGGTGTTGGCCGGTTCGACGTGCCCGAGGTAGGTCGAGAGCAGCGGGAGCCGGGCCGCGACGTCGCCGCCGTCGCGGTACCAGTCCAGCAGGGTCGCGACCGCGAAACTGTGACGCTTATGGGAATTCCCCATGCTCGGCATTAGGTGGACGGCGGGGTTATGCGCCCTGTCGGCGTGTTTGTGCTGGTGGGGGCCGCGCCGGTAGTGTTTTCGTCCGCATAATCCTGGCGGTCGGTGTTACCGGGCCAGCGAGTCGAGCCAGCCGAT
>DATAWX010000065.1:0-20548 GCA_036266995.1 Pseudonocardiaceae bacterium
GAACGCTACCTCGACACCATCTACCAAACCAACTGGCTACACGACCTCTACGGCGAAAACATACTCAACACCAACGAACTCACCCCCAGCACCCGAGCAGCCTAACCCACACCAACAACCCAACCTCTGACCGCAGCGACCGGTAGGGCTAGCCCTACTTCAATTCGGGGGACAACTCTACGGCCTCGGGGGCCCGCACCATCGCCGATCGGGGACTGCGTTGACATGCTTTTTATCAGTACACGACCAGGGAAAACCAACCTTGGCGGCCCCAAGGAGACATCATGACCGCCACATTGCTGCCTTTCGAGCAACCCACCGCCGAGGTCCACCCGGACCTCGTGTTGGTGGCGGAGCAGGCTCAAGGCTGGCGGACTCACCGCGATGAGCGCCTGGATCATTTGTTCGAGGAGCGTTGTGACTGGATCCGCGAATACGGCCGGCCCGGTCAGCTCGCGGTCGACTCCTACGACCAGCGGCTGACCTACGACGAGCTGGACGCGCGAACCAATCAGCTCGCCCGCTACCTGCGTCTGTGCGGCGCCGGCGCGGGTGATCGGATCGCGCTGCTGTTCGAGCGGCCCGTCGACGCCTACATCGGCATGCTGGCGGTGCTGAAGATCGGCGGAGCATACGTGCCACTGGATGTGAGTTCTCCCGCCGGCCGGCTGGCCTATATCGTGGCTGACGCCCAGGTGAGGATGGTGCTGACCCTTTCCGACGTGCACGAGCGGGTCGAGCACGTCGAGGCGCTGACCGCCCCAGGCGTCGAGCTGCTCTTCATCGACGATGCGGCCCCGCTGATCGCAGAGTTGAACGAGTGCCGGTTGCTGCCCGTGGAGCGCGGCAACCACAAGGATCAGCTGGCTTACATCATCTACACCTCCGGCTCGACCGACCGCCCCAAGGGCGTGGTGATCGATCACCCGAGCATCTGCAACTTCGTCCGGGTCGCCGCCGAGATCTACGGCATCGGTCCCAACGATCGGGTCTACCAGGGCCTGACCATCGCGTTCGACTTGTCCGTCGAGGAGATCTGGGTGCCATGGGCAACCGGCGCGACATTGGTCCCCAAACCACCCGGCGCGAGCCTTCTGGGCCACGGCCTGCACGAGTTCCTCAGCGAACGCCACGTCACGGCGATGTGCTGCGGTCCGACCCTGCTGGCCACCATCGAGGACGATCTGCCCAACCTGCGGTTCCTGCTGGTCTCGGGCGAGGCCTGCCCGCAGGACCTGATAGCCCGCTGGCACAAACCCGGCCGCCGGCTCCGCAACGTTTACCGACCGGCGGAAGCCACCGTCACCGCCACCTGGACTGAGCTGCACCCGACCGGCACTGAGAGGAACCTCGCGACGGCGCTCGCGGAGCCCGCGCCCACCCCTATCGAGAACAAACTCGCCGAGGTGCTGGCTGAGATCGTGCGCATCGAGCGGGTGTCGGTCGATAGCCACTTCTTCGATGACCTCGGTGCTGACTCGATGGTGATGGCTCGATTCTGCGCCCGGGTCAGAAAGCAGCCGGACCTGCCGGCAGTATCGATGAAAGACATCTACCAACACCCAACGATCAAAAGCCTGGCGGCAGCGTTCGCGGGGCCAGTGTGCACTCCTGTCGAGTCGTCGGTACCGCCATCGATCGACGTAGAGACCGATGCTGCGGGTGGTGGGCAGGACCGAGAGGAGCCGATCGGCACGCCACGATACGTCCTGTGCGGGGCGCTGCAGCTCCTGTTCTTCCTCGGGTATTGCTACCTCGCCGCGCTTCTCACGGCCCGAGGCTCCGAGTGGATCTCCGCCGGCTCAGGATTGATCGACCTCTACCTGCGGTCGGTGCTATTCGGCGCCGCGAGCTTCGTCGGCGTGTGCATTCTTCCGATCCTGGCGAAGTGGCTGCTCATCGGTCGGTGGAAGCCACAGCAGCTCCGCATCTGGAGCCTGGCGTACGTCCGTTTCTGGATCGTCAAGACGTTGGTCCGGTCGAACCCGCTGGTCCTGTTTGTCGGCTCGCCGCTCTACCCGCTCTATCTGAGGGCGCTGGGTGCGAAGGTCGGACGAGGCGTCGCGATCTTCTCCCGAACCGTGCCGGTGGCCACTGACCTGCTCGCCATCGGCGACGGCACGGTCATTCGTAAGGATTCGTCCTTCACCTGCTACCGAGCCCACGCCGGCCTGATCGAGACGGGCGCGGTCACGCTCGGAAACGACGTGTTCGTCGGCGAGGCGACGGTGCTCGACATCGACACCTCGCTGGGCGACGGGGCCCAACTCGGCCATACGTCCTCGCTGCACGCAGGGCAGTCTGTGCCCGACGGCGAGCACTGGCATGGGTCCCCGGCGCTGCGGACCGAGGTGGACTACCGGGCGGTCGACCGCACCGACTGCGGCACTCTGAGAAGGGTCGTCTACACCAGCCTGCAGCTACTGACCGTGCTGGTTCTGGGCCTGCCGCTGGCGGTCGGCGGCCTCGGCATGCTGCTCGCTAAGGTCCCGCAGCTCACTGTGCTCGTGGGCTCAGGGCCGCTGGTTTTCACGAGTTGGACGTTCTACCGCGACGCCCTGGCCGCCTCCTTCGTGCTCTTCTTCGGTTCTGTGCTCGTCGGCCTCCTCGTCGTGGTCACTGTTCCTCGCGTGCTCAGCCTTGCCATCAAGCCGGACAAGATCTATCGCTTGTATAGCTTTCACTACTGGGTCCACCGGGTGATCGCGCGGATGACCAATATAAAGTTCTTCACGTATCTTTTCGGTGACAGCTCCTACATCGTCCACTATTTGCGCCGCCTCGGGTACGGCCTATATCGGGTGGAGCAGACTGGGTCGAATTTCGGCTTGGACGTGAAGCACGAGACCCCGTACCTGAGCTCGGTTGGCAGCGGAACGGTGGTCGCTGACGGGCTGTCGATCATCAATGCCGACTTCTCGAGCACGTCCTTCCGGGTGTCCAGAACGTCGATCGGGTCACACAACTTCCTCGGGAACAAAATTACCTATCCCCCGCAGGGTAAAACGGGTGACAACTGCCTCCTCGCGACGAAGGCCATGGTTCCCCTCGACGGGGAAGTCCGGGAGGGTGTCGGACTTCTGGGCTCACCAAGCTTCGAGATTCCCCGATCGGTCGAGCGTGACAACAGGTTCGACCACCTGAGGAGCGGGGACGAACTGCGTCGTCGCCTCTCCGCCAAGAACAAGCACAATGTCGTCACTATGGGGTTGTACCTGCTGACGCGATGGATCTATCTCTTCGGGGTCACCCTGCTCTCTTTGGGCGCCGCGGACCTCTACGCCTCGTTCGGTGCATCGGTGATCGCACTGTCCTACTTCCTCATCCTCCTGTTCAGCGTCGTCTACTTCGTGCTGGTCGAACGTGCAGTCACGGTATTTCAGGCCTTGAGCCCTCAGTTCTGCTCGATCTACGAGCCGTACTTCTGGTGGCATGAGCGGTATTGGAAGGTGCCTGCGATGGCGTCGCTCCTCCAGGTCTTCAACGGCACCCCGTTCAAGAACGCGATCTGGCGGCAGTTGGGGGTACGGGTCGGGAAGCGGCTTTTCGACGACGGCGCCACGATGACGGAGAAGACGCTGGTGACGATCGGCGATGACGTCACCCTCAACGCCAACTCGACCATCCAGTGTCACTCGCAGGAGGACTACACCTTCAAATCCGACCACATCACGATCGGTGCCGGCTGCACCCTCGGAGTCGGCGCCTTCGTCCTCTACGGCGCGACGATGGGCGAGGGAGCGGTGCTTGCGCCCGACTCTTTTCTTATGAAGGGCGAGGAGATCCCCAGATGCGCACGATGGGGTGGAAATCCGGCCAGGGAGGTTCGAAATGACTCTGCAGGGCTTTGGCGAGACAACTGCGATATCCGTGGCACCGTCGCGGTCGGCGGGGAATAGCACCGTGGCGACGGTGAGTGGAGGGGAAGATCCGATGCGGATGTTAGTGGGCGCCGACCGGGAGTATTGGCGCGGTGTGCTGGTCGCGGGCGGCTTCACCGCGATTCCGCGGTGGACCCGCAATCCGGTGACGGGCGTCGTCGAGCATGTGGCGACGATCCCCGACGACCTCGCGGCGCCGCTGCGCCGGGTCGCGGACGAACTGGCGATGCCGCTGCGCTCGGTGCTGCTGGCCGCCCACGCCAAGGTGCTTGCCGCGCTGTCCGGCGAGCGCGAGGTCGCAACCGGCTACGTCGCGGCCGACGGCGGCCGGTCAGGACAAACACTGCCGTGCCGGCTGAGCACCCAACCCGACTCGTGGCGGACATTGCTGCTGGACACCCATCGAGTCGAGGCGCAACTGCTGTCGCACCAGGACTTCCCGGTCGATGATCTCAGGCGCGAATTGGGCCTGACCGAACCGTCCTTCGAGACAGTGTTCGACCCGACCGGCAACGGCGGCGCTCTCGCCGAGGACACCGTGCTGTGGGTGGGAATCTCGCAACACGGCGGCGAACTCGTGCTGCGGCTGCAGTACCGCAGCGACGCGTTCGACGCGGACTGCGCCGCCAGGATCGCCGGCTATCACCTCACCGCGCTCGCGCTGATCGCCGCCGATCCGGATGCCAAGCACGGGCGGCAGAGCCTGCTGTCCGCCGAGGAGCTTCACTTCCAGCTTGACGGGCTCGCCGGACCGCGCCGGGAACTGCCGGACCGCCGCTTCCACGAGCTGTTCGAGCAGCGGGTGGCGGCACACCCGGACGCCGTCGCGGCCGTGCATGGCGAGGCGCAGTGGAGCTACCGGGAGCTCAACGTCCGAGCCAACCGGCTGGGGCGGGCCCTGGTGGCGCGGGGACTGCGCCGTGAAGGTGTCGTCGCGGTGGTGACCGAGCGCAACCTGGACTGGATGGCCGCGGTCCTCGCGATCTTCAAGGCCGGTGGCGTGTACCTGCCCATCGAGCCGCATTTCCCGGCCGATCGCATCGCGACCACGCTCTGGCGTGCCGAGTGCGAGCTCGTGCTGACCGAACCCGGCAGCACCACCACCCTCGACAAGGCCCTCGACTCGCTGCCCGGAGTCCAGCGGCTCTTTGTCGATACGGCCTACGAGGAGGCCCACGCCGACGGTGATCTCGGCGTCGCCGTCGCGGCGGACCAGCTTGCCTACATCTACTTCACCTCCGGCTCCACCGGTGTGCCCAAGGGCGCGATGTGCGAGCACGCGGGCATGCTCAACCACCTCTACGCCAAGATCGACGACCTGGAAATCGGCCCAGAGAACGGGGCGGCGCAGGTGGTCGCCCAGACCGCACCCCAATGCTTCGATATCTCGCTGTGGCAGCTGGTCTCCGCGCTCCTGGTCGGTGGGCGGACCCTGGTGGTCGAGCAGGAGGTGATCCTGGACGCCCAGCGGTTCGTCGACAAGATCGTCGACGAACGGGTCGCCGTGCTCCAGGTGGTGCCGTCGTATCTCGAAGTCGTGCTGACCTATCTGGAGCAGCACCCTCGCGAGCTGCCGGACCTGCGGTGCGTGTCGGCCACCGGCGAGGCGCTGAAGAAAGAGCTCACGCAGCGCTGGTTCGCGGCCGAGCCCGAGATCAAGCTGGTCAACGCTTACGGGCTGACCGAGACCTCGGACGACACCAACCACGAGGTCATGTTCCAGGCGCCGGATGCGGATCGGGTCCCGCTCGGTCCGCCCGTCAACAACGTGCACATCTACGTCGTCGACGAGCACCTGTCACCGGTGCCGCTCGGCGCCCCCGGTGTGATCGTCTTCTCCGGGGTCTGCGTCGGCCGCGGGTACGTCAACGACCCCGAGCGCACCCGGTCGGCCTATCTGACCGATCCGCACCGCGCGGGCCAGCGGCTCTACCGCGGCGGCGACTACGGCCGCTGGCAGCCTGAGGGCAAACTGGAGTTCCTCGGCCGCCGGGATACCCAGGTCAAGATCGCTGGCTTCCGGATCGAGATCGGCGAGATCGAGAACACCCTGTTGCGGGTGCCCGGTGTCCGCGACGGTGCGGTGGTGGTCGCCGATCGGGCCGACCGGAGCAAACACCTGGTGGCCTTCTACTCCGGCCAGCGACCACTCGAGGTCGACGTCCTGCGGCAACGGCTGGGTGAGTCGCTGCCCGAGTACATGGTCCCGCCGGCCTTCCATTGGCGGGAAAGTCTGCCGCTGACCCCCAACAGCAAGATCGATCGGACCACGCTGACGGCGCTCGCCGGAGAGCTCGCCGGCAGTGATGTCACTGAGCAACACCACGCGCCGAGTACACCCACCGAGCAGCGGCTGGCGGTTGCCTGGGCGAAGGTGCTCGGCATCCCGGCCGACCGGATCGGCCGGCGGGACCACTTCTTCGACCGGGGCGGCACGTCGCTGTCGGCGGTGAAGCTGGCGATCACCCTGGACCGTGCGGTGTCCCTGAAGGACCTCACCCGTCACCCGGTCCTCGCCGATCTGGCCGCGCTCGTCGATGGCAGGTCCGAGCGGCTGACCGCCGCCACATTGTGTAGGCACTGAAAGGAAATCACCATGTCGTCCTTATCCCCGGCGTCACTGCTCAACGTGGAGCTGCAACCCGGCAAACCCCCGATGCTCCGGGCCAACGCCCCCGGCGACGCGCCGAGCTGGGCGGTCGAGCACCGGGACGCGCTGCGCACCGTCGTCGCCGAGCACGGTTCGGTCCTGGTCCGCGGCCTGGGGTTGCGCGACGCGACCGAGATCGGTGCGGTCTTTGCGCGGCTGACCACCAGTCTGATGACCGAGAAGGAGGCCTTCGCGTCCCGGCAGACCTACTCCGAGGGCGTGTACTCCTCATCGAAGTGGCCGTCGAACCAGCCGATGTGCATGCATCACGAACTGAGCTACAGGCTCGAGTTTCCCGGCCTGATGCTGTTCGCGTGCCTGCGCGCACCCACCGACGGCGGGGCGACCGCGGTCGCCGACTCGCCGACCGTGCTCAACGCACTGCCCACTGAATTGATCGAGCGCTTCGAGCGGGAGGGGTGGCTGCTCACCCGCAACTACAACGACGAGATCGGGGCGTCCTTCGCCGAGGCGTTCGGCACCGAGGACCGTGGCTGCGTCGAGAGCTATTGCCGCGGCAACGCGATCGAGTTCCAGTGGCAACCCGACGGTGGACTGCGCACCAGGCAGCGCCGCAGCGCCGTGGTGCGTCACCCGGTCACCGGAGCGCGCTGCTGGTTCAACCAGATCGCATTCCTCAACGAGTGGACGATCGATCCCGAGGTGCGCGAGTTCCTGGTAGACGTCTACGGCGCCGACGGGCTGCCGTTCAATACCCGCTTCGGCAACGGCGACCCGATCGGCGAGGACGTCGTGGTGCTCCTCAACAGGATCTACGAGGCCAACACCGCACGTGAGCCATGGCAGGCCGGTGACCTGATGCTCGTCGACAACGTCCGTACCGCACACAGCAGGGAACCCTTCGAGGGACCGCGCGAAGTGCTCGTCGCGATGGCCGACGCGGTGCGCCTGGTCGACTGCTCGCCAACCGTCGAGGGGACATCCCGATGACCACCAACCGTTGCACCGCAGCGAAGTCCGACATGCCCCAGCCGCTCACGTTCCAGCCGCTCACCGTGCCACCGTTCGCGGTGATCTCCGGTGCCCAGGTCCAGCACACGCTGCGGGGGCGCGAGCACCAGATAGTGGAGCTGGTCGAGGCCACCTACCGGGTGCACGGCGCCGGTGATTCGGTGAACCCGCCGTCCTACTTCCTGCGATTCCCTGACCGCCCGTCCGCACGGATCATCGCGCTGCCCGCCTCGGTCGGCGGGCAGGTGCGGGTGGACGGCCTGAAGTGGATCTCCAGTTTCCCGGAGAACGTGACGGTCGGCATCCCGAGGGCCTCGGCCGTGCTGATCCTCAACGACCACGACACCGGTTACCCCTTCGCCTGCCTGGAATGCTCGATCATCAGCGCCAGCAGGACGGCCGCGTCGGCGGCGTTGGCGGCTGACTGGCTCAGCCGCGGCCAGCTGCGCCCGACGCGCATCGGATTCTTCGGGGTGGGCCTGATCGCCCGCTATATCCACACCTTCCTGGCCAACACCGGCTGGTCATTCGACGAGATCGGCGTGCACGACCTGTCCACCGACAGCGCGACCGGCTTCCGTGACTACCTGAAGGATTACCTGGATCACTCGGGCACCGCCGGCGCGATCACCGTGCACGACAGCGCCGAGCAGTTGATCCGCTCCAGCGACCTGGTGGTCTTCGCCACCGTCGCGGCTGCGCCACATGTCAGCGACGTGTCGTGGTTCGACCACAACCCGCTAGTGCTGCACGTGTCGCTGCGCGACCTCGCGCCGGAGATCGTGCTCGCCTCGACCAACATCGTCGACGACATCGAGCACTGCATGAAGGCCAACACATCGCCGCATCTGGCCGAACAGCTCACCGGCAACCGGGACTTCCTGCACGGCACGTTGGACGACGTCATGGCCGGGCGGGTGCCGGTGCCGGTGGACCGGCCGCGGGTATTCTCGCCCTTCGGCCTTGGAGTCCTCGACCTCGCCGTGGGCAAGTATGTCTACGACGAGGTCGTCCGCTCCGGCGAGCTGCGTGTCGTCGACGACTTCTTCCACGAGCTGCGCCGGTACGGATGAGTGGCCGAGTGCCGCGCGAAATGACGTGGCAGCAGCGTGACAAAGGCTCGGGGCCGTCCGATCGCCCCGGACGGGTGATCGGGGTGGACATAGCGCGAGGGATCGCGCTGATCGGCATGATGGCGGTGCACGTCTTCGCCACCTTTGACCGCAACGGCACACCCACGCTCGCGACAGTGCTCGCGGAAGGACGGTCCGCGACCACTTTCGTCCTGGTCGCGGGGGTGAGCCTGGCTTTCCTCAGCGGTGGGCGGCGCGTGGTTGAGGGCCGGGCCCGCACCGCAGCCGCCGCCGGCATCGCGGTGCGGGCGTTGCTGATCGGGGTGATCGGCCTCTTGCTCGGCTACGCCAACAGCGCCAGCGAGATCGAAGTGATCCTCCCGTACTATGCTGTGCTCTTCCTGCTCGCAATCCCATTGCTCGGACTGCGCCCGCGCACCCTAGGTCTGGCCGCTGCCGCCTTGATCGCAGTGGCGCCCGTGGTGATCCTGGCCGTAGTCGACGCTGACGGTCCCTCCTTCCGAGGATCGAACAACGCGACCTTCGACGCCCTGGTCGACGACCCCTTCGGGCTCATCGTCGGGCTGCTCGTCACCGGCCCCTACCCCGCGCTGGCCTACCTCGCCTACCTGTTCGCCGGCCTCGCGATCGGCAGGTTGGATCTGTCCTCGCGCCGGGTCGCCACCTGGTTGCTCGCCGGCGGCCTCGGCCTCGCACTCACCGCGCGGATCGTGTCCGCGGTCCTGCTGTTCCCGCTGGGCGGGCTCCGGCACCTGCAGGGCACAGATCTGTCGAGTGCTGCCTCAGCGACCCGCAACGTCCTGCTGTGGGATCCCGAGCAGATCTGGTCGTGGTGGTATCTGTCGCTGCCCGCGCCGCACTCGCTTACACCCGTCGACATGGTCCACACGCTCGGCTCGGCGATGGTGATACTCGGTGCCGCACTGCTCCTATCGCGGGTGCCGGTCATCGCTCGTCTGCTGCGGCCGCTGGCCGCCGCAGGAGCGATGACGCTGACCCTCTACTGCGGGCACGTGCTGGCGCTGGCGACCGGGGTGCTCCAGCACGCACCCGGCACGATGTACGTCCTGCTGGTCGTCGGTGCGCTCGCCTTCGGAACCTTCTGGAAGCGCTGGCTGGGACAGGGTCCGTTCGAGCGACTGGTCGCGGCCGCAGCGGGTCGCGCACGCCGAGCCGTCATGGTCCGCGGGTCTCGCGACCGGCCGTCACCGGCGGTGGTGGGCTGAGTCCTACCTCTGCTCGGGTTGATCGCTTATCGTAGATCTGGGTCAGATCGCTTCGAGTAGCGCGTGACCGCGGGGAGTGAGCTGCACGGGTCCTGGGCGAGAATCAGGAGTGGCAATCAATCCAGCGCTCGCAAATCGGGAACCCGCGAACTGGTCGGAGTAGAACAGTCCATCAATGAGGAGAGAGATTCCGACGTCTCCGGACACTACGCAGCGACCCGCGGCGACCGCCCGGAGAACGGCACGATCCCGATGGCTCAATCCACTTACCGTCGTTGTGGGCATGATCGCTGCTCCTTCCGCCACACAGCGCCAGGATTGATTCTTCGCAACCCGACCCTTAAAGAATGGCCGCTGCGACGGTCCCGGGCCATCGGGCTGTCCCTATCGAAGTCCGGGATAAACCCGACCATCCTCGGCGGTAAGGCCGGCGTACGAACGGATCTATGATCAGTCAGCGAGATCCAGGACGGTCACTGTTCCGCTGTCGAGGTTGGCCACATAGGCCTCCGTGCCGTTGGGCAGCACCGCGATGCTGTTCGGCTTGCCCTGGGTGGGAATGGTCGCAGTGACCTGGTTGGTGCCGGCGTCAATCACAGAGACGCTGTTGCTGCCCTCGTTGACCACGTAGGCGAACCGTCCATCCGGAGCCCAGACGATGTCCCGGGGGTTCTGCCCGACCGGGATGGTCGCAACAACCTTGAGGGTGTCGGTGTCGATCACCGACACGGAACTGGCGTCATAGTTCACGTTAGCGACCAGGGGCCGGTTGGGGTGTACAGCGATGCTGTGTGGGCTGGTCCCGACCGGGACGGTCGCAACAACTGTGCGGGTGGCAGTGTCGATCACCGAGACCAGGTTGGACTCGTGGTTGGCTGTGTAGGCGCGGCTGCCGTCCCGGGAGAACGCGACCCAATGGGGGTTGGGGGCGACCTTGATCTGGGCGACGACCGTATTGTCGGCGGTGGAGACCACCGACACGGACGCAATGTCGTGGTTCGGAACGTAGAGCAGTTTCCCATCCGGGGAAACCGCCGGGAGGAACGGGCGCGCGGGTTGCGGTATCGTTGCGACCACGGTGTTCGACGTGGTGTCGATCACATCGATTACATGTATTGTCCGCTGATCGTTGTAGATGGTGACATAGAGCGTGCGACCGTTCGGTGCGAAGGCGAGGAACTGGGGTGGGCCCGCCGGGATGGGGATCGTCGCGGTCACCTTGTCGACCGCAGTATCCAGAACGGTGATCACCTGAGTGTCCCGGTTGGCGATGTAGGCATGCCGACCGTGCGGGGAGACCGCGACGAAGCCTGGAGTCTTCCCCGCCTGGATGGTGGCGCCGAGAGAAGGTATCGCGACTTCCGGTCCGTCGTTGGGAGCCACGAATGGGGCAGGCTCGGCGAGCGTTGAGCCGGCCGGTGGTTGGTTAGCGCCGACGGACAAAGCGAGCGCGATCGTCCCGGCCAGTACCACCACCACGATAGCGATCAGGATCCGTCCCCGGCGCACAACGCCGGTGACAGCGGCCGACCACGAGGGACCGAAACGGATGAAGGCAGGGACCCGGGCGGGGGTGATGGTCTCCGGCGCGATGCCCGCACGAAGCTGGGTCGGCCCGCCCTCCGATCCGGCATCACGGTCGTCCGATAGCAGGGTGCCGGCTGGTGCAGAACGCTGGGCGGCTCGCGGTTGCGGCGCCGGAGCCGGGGTCCTGACGGTCCTCGCATCCGGGCGGGTGGCGCCGACCCCGAGCGTGCTGCGGGTGAAGTTGACCGTCGCCTTGCGGTGTGGTGTGCGCTGCTCCGGAATCGCCTTGGCCAGACCGTTCGACGGCATCGGCGTCTGGTCGTCTTGTTTCTGGTCGTCTCGTTGTTGATGAGGGGCACCGAAGACGGTGTTCGCCGGCACCGTTGGGGTTGGGATCGGGGCTGGCTGGGCGGCCAGCGTGGCGGCACCGAGTGCGACGGCGTGTTTGGGATGGGTGTCCACTACCGTGGGGCATCCCAGCTCGGCTGCCACCATCTGCGCGACCAGCGGGATGCGCGAGGATCCGCCCACCAGGAGCACCGCGCTGAGGTCGGTGGGCGCCACCTGAGCTGAGTGAAGGGTCCGCGACAGTGCTCCGATGGTGGACTCGATCGGGGCTCGCACCATGTTCTCGAAGTCCGACCGCGTGATGCGTACGTCGAAGTGCCGGCCGGGGAGAAAGACCGGCAGGACCGTCTCGGTGTCCACCGAGAGGGCCTCCTTGGCCAGGATGCAGTCCTGCCGTAGCCGGGCGTACGCGACGAGGGTCTGCGGGTCGCGCATGTCCAGCTCGCTCAGCGCCCCGTCTGCCGCGTAATCGACGTGGGACAGGATCGCTTCGTCGAAGTCGACACCGCCGAGGCGTTCGACGCCTTCGGGGGTGCCGAGGATCTCAACACCGCCGGGGAGTTTGCGCAAGACCGTGGCGTCGAAGGTGCCACCGCCTAAGTCGTACACCGCCACCGTCTGGCCATCGACTAACAGCCGAGACGCAGCGTAGTGCGCGGCGGCCGCTTCGGGTTCGGTCACCATCGGCGGGTTATCCAGCCCCGCGTGCTGGGGAACCTCCTCGAACAATGCACGACGAAAGGGTCCCCAATTAGCCGGGTGGGTCAACACGATGCGATCAGGCGGTTGCCCTTCGGTCTCGATGACCTTCGCCACGACATCGCGCAGCAAAGTGCCCAGCAAAGCGGTGACGGAGTGCGGCTGACCACCGAGCATCACCGGCGTCGGGTTGCCCAGCCGACGCTTGAACTCACGGCTGACCCGGTCCGGGCTGCTCACCGATCGCAGGCTCGCGGCCTCCCCGGTGACCAGCGTGCCGTCCTCCCGGAGGTACACAATCGCCGGAGTCACCACCGAGCGATCACCCAGCGTGAACATCTCAACTCTGGTGTCAGAGGCGATCGCGGCCGCGACGAATGTTGTGCCGAGGTCCACTCCGAGGCTGTAGCCCACAGCACCTCCCCTGAACGAGGTCTAATCATAACCTAGGGTCATTCGAAACAGTCGATACTTCAGAGTCGCGGGATCACCGATGTGATACATATTTGTCGGTTCGAAACTGTGAGTTACCGAGCGAGTACAACTAGGGGGTAAACCCCACCTCGGAGTAGGGAGCATCCCCTTCCCAGATCCGTGACCGCCGTCGAAAATGCGGTGATGGGTCCCGGGTCCACGAACGGTGCCGGTGATCGCCCACGCGATCCTCCGGCCGAGGCGAGCCGCCGCAAGGAAAAGGATCAGTGGCTGCACCGCAGGCTCCTGCAGCGGCAGCTGCACGACGGGGCAGCGCTGCGGATCTCAGCGCTGACGCTGCATCTCGGCCTCCTCCGGCATCGAGGGCCGCCCGATGGACCGGCTGCGGGGAACTGTATCGACGAACTTCAAAACCAGTTGCACACCGTGCTGGAGGAGCTGCGCGACATCGCTGCCAAGATCTACCCGCCGTTGCTGGACGAGGCCGGCCTGGTTCCCGCGTTGCGCGAAGTGGCCGACCAGCTCGAAACCCCGGTCGCGGTCGTGGAGTCCGGGGAGAGATTCGGACCAGCGGCGGAGGGCGCCGCCTACTTCGCCGTAGCGCGGTGCCTGGCAGCGCTGCCTACCGGTGCACAGTCGATGACGGTGGTGGTCCGCCGGGACAACGATGAGCTGATGTTGTCGGTTTCCGGTATCGATGCTTGCCATGCTGCGCTGATGGACGACGAGGTATGGCCGCTGGGCGGGACCGTTGCGGTGGTCGACCTGGTGGACGGGAATCGGCCGGGTGCCAACACGATCACGGTGAGGATCCCATGCGAGTAGCCCTGGCCGAAGACGGTGTCCTGTTTCGTGAGGGGCTGCTCATGCTGCTGCGCGCGGCGGGCCATGAGATTGTCTGCAGTGCGTCCGATGGTGACGAGCTGGTCGCCCTGCTGTCGACCGAGCCCGCAGATGTCGCGATTCTGGACATCCGTATGCCACCGGAACCGGACGGCGGCCTGATTACTGCTGAACGGCTGCGGGCCGCGCATCCTAAAATGGGCCTGCTGTTCCTGTCCCACTACGCGGAGTCACATTATCTCATGCGGATCCTCGAGATCGGTACCGAACGTATCGGCTACCGGCTCAAGGAGAAGGTGGGCAGTGTCGATGTCCTCACCGACACCTTGACCAGGATAGACAACGGAGAGATCGTCATCGAGCCGGTACTGGCGAAACGGCTGGTCGACCGGCCCAGAGGGGACAAGAAAAATATCGTCGCCGCACTTTCGGCACGTGAGCTGGAAGTGCTCGGGCTGATGGCCGAGGGGCGCTCGAACAATGGCATCGCCGGACAGCTCTACGTGACGCCCAAAGCGGTCGAAAAGCACATAGCAAACATTTTTACCAAGCTCGGACTGCATCTCGACACGGCCGCGCATCACCGCCGGGTGCTTGCTGTCCTGACTTACCTGCGATCACAGCGGACCAAAGAATGATCGAGAAGACTTGGCTGCTCTGGCCCGGCCCTTTAGCGTGGACACCATAACCGGGGGTGCCCGATGAACAGGATTATTGCGGCGAGGCCGTTGTGCCTGTTGCTGGTCGCCTGCCTGGTGGGAGCTTTGTTCGCCGTCATCGTCGGCGGCATCGGACTCGGCGTCGAGTCTGCCCAGGCCGCGCTCCTGCCGTTCGTCGCGGCGGCAGTGAGTGTGGCCGGGCTCGCAATCGCGTTACCCTGGATCGACCGGCTGGCCCAGGGCGTCGCGCACCACCCGATGACCACCCCGTACTCGTCCCTCGCGAAAACTGCCGCTCGCATCCGGGCGGGTTCCGTGGAGCAGGCCCTACCCGGTCTGGCGGAGGTGCTGGCCGACGGCACCCGAGCCCACTGCGCCGTCATCTGGTTGGCGGTAGAGGAAAAGCTGGTCAGCGCCGCGTCTCACCCCGTCATCGAGGGTGCCGAAGCTCGCACCATTGCCAGCCTGGCGGCCCTGCTGGCACTGCCGGATGTGGATCATGTGGTTCCGGTTCTCGACGGATCGATGCTCCGGGCAGCGCTCACGATCAGTAAGCCCGGGCTTGCTGTGACGCCGGCCGACCAACAGCTTATGCAGGACGTCGCCAACGGCGCGAGACTGCTACTGCGTGGTGCCCAGCTGAACGCTGAACTCGGGAAACGGGTACGGCGCGCCGACGAACTCGCCGCCGATCTGCAGGCGTCCCGGCAGCGACTGACCCGAGCACGGGATGTCGAACGCCACCGGCTGATTACCGAACTCACCCACGTGACGACCGATCGACTCGTCGCGCTACGCACCGAACTCACCAACGCACGAGAGCTCCTCTCCGATGACGCAGCGTCGGCCGAGCGCGCGCAGCACGCCGTCGCACGAGCCCGGACCCTGCTGGATGATCTGCTCGACCGATTCCGCGTGATCGCCCGGGGGGTATACCCGACGGTGTTGCGGGCCCAGGGTCCCTACGGCGCTCTCGACGAGCTGGCGACCGATCGGCCGCGACCGGTGATCCTGTCCGGGAGCCTGTCCCAACGATTGGCCTGGGAGGTCGAATCGGGGATCTACTACTTGGCGGCCTCGGCGATGCAACAGCTCGCCGACCGCCCGGCCGAACAGCCACTGCACGTGCACCTTGAGCACGCCAAGGGGCAACTGGCCGTCCGCATCGCGGATCCCACCCCCGCCCTGGCGACCGACGACGTGCTCGCGGCGCTGACCGTCGATATGGACCGGCTGGCGGCGCTGGGCGGTGACGTGGAGGTCACCGAGGACGACGCGGGCGGCATTGCTCTACGAGCCTGGTTGCCCGATCAACTCGAGCCGTCGGTGGACGACCCGACCCGACGGCGACCGAGTCTGGTCGGCTCTCACCAGGTTCCACCATGATCAGCCAGCCGTCGGAACGCATCCCCACCGTCGCCTACTGGGCGTTGTTCGCAGCCTGCGCCGTGGTGGCGGTCGGGTCGCTGACCGTCGGCGGGATAGTGGCGGTCGCAACGCATTCGTCCGGCATTTCAGCGACCCTCGCCGCTGCCGCGTCGGACGGCAGCTCGTGGGCTCGTGGCATCCTGGCCGCGAGCGCCAGGAGCGAGCCTCCCGGTCAGGCGCTACTGGACTACGCCTTCAGCGTCCTGAATCTCACCGTCGCCGTCATTCTGCTCCGTGTCGGTGGCCGAAGCTGGGTCATCCGGCTGCTTGCACTCGGGCTGATCGGGTCGGCCGGCGCCTTCAATATCCAAGCTGACACCGCAGAGCTGGCGGTGCAGACCGCAACCGGGCAGAGCATCGCGGAACTGCACGACGCACTGCTGCATGTCGTCGCCTGTGCGGCCTATCTTTTCGCGCTGTTACTGTTCCCCGCCGGGCGGTGGGACATCGGCCCGAGCTCGGGGCGGCGCCGGTACCTTATGATGATCACATATGGCGGCATTTTCGGCGCGATCGGGCTGGGTACCACCGTGGCTCCCTATGCGATCAGCTCCGTGCTGTTCTTCGGGCTCCTCGTCCCCATCGTCGGGCTCCTCGCGTTGCCCCGCCGCATCCGCCGCGGCGCGACTGCTGAGCAGCGGACGCAGGCACGCCTGCTGTTCAGTGTGCTCGCAGCTGCATTCTGCGCCTTCGTCGTGCTGTGCATCGTTACCCTGCTACTGCAATACCTCAACGAGCCCGGGCTGACTGTCGTCGACCCCACCGCGGAACTCACCCGTCCCTTCGCCGAGGTTCCGGTGTCCGCGCCGCTGTTCTGGTTCTCTCGCTTGGGGTCCGTCGCCATCGCCGTCGCTCTGGTGATAGCCGCGCGGCGCAATCGGCTGTGGACTGCAGAGCGGCTGTTCAGCCGCGGTCTTGCTACCACGCTCGTCGTCGTGCTCGCGGGAGGCACCTTCGTTGTCGTCCGGGCCGTCGCTGTACGTCTGACCGGCGGCCAGCCGGCCACCGCGACTGTCGTGGCCACCGCGGTCGTCGCGCTGCTGTTCCTGCCGCTGTACACGCACGCCGAGCGACTTGTGGACCGGCTGCTGTACGGCAGCCGGCCGACGCCCTACAGCGTCCTGGCCGACCTCAATGCGCGGTCGCAGGTCACCTCGACAGAAGCGCCCGACCTCGCCGGAGTCGCCGAGGCTATCGCTCGTGGGCTGGGCGCGAGCTCATGCCGGCTCACCGTCATCCGCCCCGGGATGCAGGACCGCACCTATGCGTGGGTGAACCGCGACGTCGCGGCGGATACCGATGAACACGTCACGTTACCGATCCGACTGGGTGACGAGTTGATCGGCACGATCGCAGTGGATCGGGCAGCGCTCGCGGGCCTGCATAACCAGCGCCGTCACCTGCTGGAGGACATCGCGGACAACCTAGGCGCCATCCTGCAACTAAGCCGGCTGGAAATTGAGCTCGAAAGGCAGCTCCGGGCGGCGCTCGCGCACGCCGAAGAGATCGCAGTCTCCCGACGGCAGGCAGTGTCGGAAATGGACAGCGAGCGGCGAACGATCGAGCGGAATCTGCACGATGGCGCGCAGCACCATCTGGTGTCCCTGCGGATGGCGATAGGCCTCGTCGAACACGAGCTCGCGTGCGGCCAGGTAGACCAGGCACGGGATCGGCTGGGTCAACTCGCCACCCAGATCGACACCGCGGAGGCCGTACTCGCGGACACCGCGAGCGGGGTGTCGTCAATCCTGCTCTCCGAGCGTGGACTCGTCGCGGCCCTCAACGCTGAGCTGTCCGGTGCGCACCCACCGATTGTCGTCACGTCACCGGACGCTTTGTCCGATGTCCGCTTCCCCCTGGAGGTCGAGACAGCCGTCTACTTCTGTTGCCTCGAAGCGGTCAACAACGCGCGCAAGCACGCACCGGGTGCAGCCGTCACAGTCGGAGTCTGCGAGGTGCAGGGCAAGCTACGCTTCACGGTCCGCGACAAGGGACCGGGCTTCACCTCCCAGACCGATGGGGCGGGCAGCGGCACAGGTCTTGGCGGACGGGGGCTGCGCAACGTCACGGCCCGGATCACCGCGGTCGGCGGCAAGATCTTGATCCGGTCGGTTCCGGGTGTCGGCACGACAATCGAGGGTTCTGTTCCGCTGCCTCGCGACGCCCGCCCGACGGCCACCGTGACAAGCGTCGCACCCACGGAGGTCCGCACGTACCTGGCCGAACAGCCCCTGCTCAGCCAGGTACGTGCGGTCGCCCGCGAGGCTCAGCAGCTTTACCACGGGAACGCGGAAAGCGGGCGGCTGCGTGCGGTGCAGACCCAGCTGGACGAGCCGCTGCAGGCAGGGGTGACGCCGGTGGGCGACATCCGACGGGCCGAAACGCTCAAGGCCCACTCGGCGCTGCGAGTGCTCGAGGCAGTTGTGCGTTCGTCGCCGCTGGGCGGGGATCGGGCGATTCGGCTGCGCTACCAGCTTGAGCAAGTCCGTTCGGAGGCTCATGAGCTGGCCGAAATCGATCTTCTCGATGAGCTGCGATCCGGCATGTTGCCGCTGACCTTCGACGAGCGCCAGGTGGCCGAAGAGCTACTGGGGGCTGCCGGCACCGAGCCGAGAGCCAGATTTGGGTTGGGAGCCGACGCTGATATCGGCGAAGTGCGTCAGGCTGCGGGGCAGCAGCTGGCTCGCTGGCAGCTCCGTGCCGCACATCCGGCCACCACGAGAGCCGTACGGGACGCGGCCGAAGTCCTGGTCCGAACCTGCGAGGAGCTGCTGGCACAGGTCGGCACAGAGCAATTCAGGTGATCACCCCTTGACATCGGCCGACGCGCTCTGACAGCATCAAAATCCATCTGACGGCAGCGTGGGCGGAGGTCGAGATGGTCGCTGTTCACAATCATCGCGTTGTCAGCCGGAGGCTCGACAAGCCGGCCCAGCACTTGCAGGAAACACGTCGGCAGTGGGTGTCGCCAACGTGGGAACGACTGGATACTCCCATGGAAGTCACGATGTACGCAGGTCGACGTTAGAATTAATCGCCTCGGCTGATGCTCGTTCGCATTCTGGGCTCTGCGGCCGGCGGTGGAGTACCGCAATGGAACTGCGGGTGCCCGGTGTGTACTGCAGCACGAACAGGGTCGCGCCCAGTGGCCTCGCGACGCTCGTCCACCATCGCTATCGGCGACGGTGCCGGCGAGTGGTTCCTGGGCAATGCGGGGCCAGACCTCGACGCTGCACTGCGTGACTGCGCCCTGTTATGGCCTGAACCCGACGGTTCTACGGCGCCAATACACGGCGTGCTTCTCACTGACGCCGAGCTCGATCACACACTGGGCTTGCTGTCACTTCGCCAGGCCAAAGAACTGCATGTTTACGGCACAGCGACGGTGCGAAACCTCCTTTCCCAGTGCGGGCTGCTGCCGACGTTGGAAAGCTACACAGTGGTGCACTGGCACGAAGTCCGGCCAGGTGAGCGATTCACGCTGCACTACCGCGACGGTGCGGCGTCGCCGTTGCGGGCTGAGCCGCTCGAGGCGTCCAGCGGCCGGTTGCCCCGTTACGCCCGTGGCGCCGGTCCGACCTCCGGCGCAGTCATCGGTTACCGGATCATCGACGAACGCACCGCTCGCGCCACCGTGTTCCTACCGTCGGTGGCGGCACTTGACGCAGGTGTTGTCGAGGAACTGCGCGAAACGCATCTGGTTCTCGTGGACGGCTCCTTCTGGGTTGACGACGAGATGCACCGGTACAACCGTGGCACGGCCACGGCTCGATCGATGGGTCACCTGCCGATCAGCGGTGCGGACGGGAGCCTGCGGTTGCTTGGCCAGCTCACCAACGCACACATCGTGTACACCCACATCAACAACACCAACCCGATTCTGTTTGAAGACTCGCCCGAACGAGCGTTCCTCGCCAACGCGGGCGTCAGCATTGCCCACGACGGTGCCGAATACGAGCTGTAGAGCTGGGGGCCATGAGCGAACACCGACCGACCTTGGATCGTGCGGAATTCGAGGGCATGCTGCGCGGTGTCGAGCGCGGCTATTGGGACAAGCATCGCTTTCATCAGCGGATGGACGCCGGCGAGCTGCGTCCAGTGGAGCTTCGGGCGTGGGTGGCCAACCGATGGTATTACCAGCGGAACCTGCCGCAAAAGGACGCCGCCATCGTCGCGAACTGTCCGCTGCCAGAGGTCCGCCGGCGTTGGCTGCCACGAATCGCGTACCACGACGGCACCGCGGAAGGTGACGGCGGCTGCGCCCGGTGGTTGGTGTTGGCGGATGCGGTCGGACTGAGCCGCGCGGAAATCATCGACGAGCGGCACGTGTTGCCAGGTGTTCGCTTTGCGGTCGATTCCTACGTGACTTTCGCCCGCACGCGGCCCTGGGTTGAGGGCGTCGCATCGTCGCTGACGGAACTGTTCGCCCCAGCCGCGATGGCGGCGCGGACAGCCGCGCTGAGGAAGCATTACACGTGGCTTGACCATAACGCACTGGGATACTTTGACTCTCGTATCAATCGCGCCCGGCAAGAATGCGTCGACGCGCTGGATATCGTATTGTCGCATTGCCCGTCAAGGTCGAGCCAGGACGCCGCGGTCCGCGCCCTGGAGTTCAAGACCGACGTGCTGTGGAGCATGCTCGACGCGATCGAGCACTCGTTGCAGGCGGATAGATGACGGCAGCGTTGTCGCTCACTGACCGGCCGCAGCCGCGCCGAGGGGTCCGAGCCGCTACCGACCCACTCAGCGACGAGACGGTCTTGCTGTTCCCCGAGGGTGTCCT